>DATIFQ010000320.1:0-5154 GCA_035455185.1 Bryobacteraceae bacterium
TCTCATTCCACCAGGACGCTCGGCTTCTTTTCGAGTACCGATATTCCGCAGAAGCCCCAAAGACCTATGTTCACCCGTTCTGCGCGCCAGACGGGAACGTCACCCTCGACAGCCCGGCGGACCACGTGCACCATCGCGGGGTGATGCTGGCCTGGAGCGACGTCAACGGCTTCGATTTTTGGGGAGAGCAGAATCCAGGCAAGCATGGCCGAATCGTCCACCGGCAGTTCGAGGAACTCCGCAAGGCCAGGCTTGTCTCGCTCGAAGACTGGGTCGCCGAAGGCAAGACGCTCCTCACCGAGCGGCGCACCATTGCCGTGCCCATCTCTTCCAAAGATGCAGTGTGGCTCGACTGGACGAGCGAGCTCAGCGCCGTTTCCGGACCGGTCCAGCTCTCGGCGGCGGAGCACGTCTACAACGGGCTGGGAATCCGGTTCGCACACGAGCTGGATGACGGCAACGTTCTGAACTCGAAGGGAACCACCGGGATCGAGAAGACGAATGGCGATGACGCAGACTGGTGCGCCTACTCGGCGGCGGTTCGGAATCGCGGCTTAGCGGGAACAGTAATCTTTAACCATCCCTCCAACCCCCGCCATCCGATCCCGTTTTTCGTGATGAACAAGCCGTTCGGCTATATTAGCGCTGCCCCGACGTTTCGTGAGCCTTTCCGGCTGGAGATGGGCCGTCCGCTGCGTCTACGGTTCGCGGTGGTGGGTTTCAACGGGGAACCGAGCGTGGAGCGAATGAACGGTATGTTTCGGCAGTGGGTCCGCGGGTAGCTCCCGGGGATTGTCGGTGGGCGACGTCGACTAAGCGCGATCAGGACTCACGTGCCGCGCGGATCATGGCGTGGAGATTCTCGGGCGGGGTGTCCGCCGGAATCGCGCACCCGGCGTTGAGAATGAAGCGCGGGGTATCGGCGAAGATTCGCAGCAACGCGCGTGTTTTTTCTTCGACAAGTTGTGGAGTTCCGAGAGCGAGCACGCCGCTCGGATCGATATTTCCCACAAATACGGCGCGATCCTTCATGACATCGTGCGCCAGTTGGGAGCTTGTCTTGTAGTCAAGTTCCAGCCCGTCGGCTCCCGTCGAGAGCATGGCCTCGAGAATCCTGTCGGTCTTGCCGCAGATGTGCAGGAGATACGGAAGCCCACACGCGTGGGCGCACTCGACGACCTTTCTCTCGTACGGAAGCGCGAATTCGCAATACATCCGCGGCGAAACCATGTCCGGACCAGCAGGGCTGTCGCCGTTGGAGACCATGTGCGCCCCGGCTCTAGCCATCAGTCTGATGAACTGGCTCGTCGCCTCCGTGCAGTAATCGAGCAGTCGTTCGACAAGCGTCCGTTTTTCCGGCTCGGAGATATCAAGCATCCACCCCTCCATGGACCGCATGGCCGAGGCGAGAGAGAAAGGTAGCTGGTCGCAATTGCCGCGCAGGAAGAATTCGTTGCCAAACTGGCGCTTGAGCAGCCGCACGGCCTCCAGCCACACCTGGACCTGCCAGTATCGCCCGACGTCCGCCGGCGGCAGCCCTGCAACGTCCTCCAACCGTTCCAGTCGCCTCCTGACGCACCTCGCCGGCATGTCCTCCGGGAAGTCCACCGGCACGCCGAGTGATCCGGCCAGGACGGACGTGTCAATCTCGACGAGTATGCCGTCGTATCCGTACTTTTCTACGGCCGCCACATAGGAATGCGCGATTGCCTCGGGGCTTTCACGGTACTGCCGCATGGTGTAGCCGGCCTCTCGGGCCGCCATCATGAAGTTGTGGAGCATCACCGGCACTCTGTCGGGCTGCTCTCCGCGCAGAGCGTACGCGATTCGCTCGTAACCGTTCATTTCGCCTCCTCCAAAAGGAAGCCCCGCACCCCTGCCCACATCGCGTCCACGACATCCGCGAGTTCGTGATCCGACTCCAATAGCTCCAGCCTGACATTTGGCCGGGACTTCGCGAACTCGATGGAGTACTCGTGCGGCACCAAGGTATCGTTCCGGCCGTGGTACACCAGGGCCGGCTGCGTGACGTCCGGATAGTTTTCGTACTGCAAGCCGTCCGCGATCAGTCCATAATGAACGCGGCGTTGTCTTTGTTCGGCGTAGTGATACAAGGAAAGCCACCCAGTTCGCTTCCATTCCTCGAGTTGCGAGGGTTCGAGCGTTTCCGTCCAGCGTCGCGCAAATCCGAAAGCCGGCGCCAGCAGGATGACCCGGCGTACCTCCGGATGACGTGCCGCGTAAAGCTACGCGAGGTAGCCTCCCATACTCGACCCGATCAGCACTGCCGGCCCTGCTGCAGCGAGGCGCTCAATCACACGAAGCTGGCCGGAGATGGTGAGGTGCTCGAAGTCTCCTTCTGCGAGATCGGGCACCTGGATTCTTAACCCGGCCTTGTCGAATCGTTCCTGGAAGTGCCTGGCCTTCTTCGAGGAGGGCCCCGACGCAAACCCGTGAAGATAGATGATCCTTTCGTTCACTTTTTGTCCTTTGGCTGCGCTGGTGATTCTGTGAACTTCACTTCAGTCTCGGCCGAGAACTTGCGAAACGTGCCGTATTGGAACAGATTCTCCACCATGAGCTGATCGGCGGCGTACTGGCGGTGCACGACGCTGGCGGGCATGAGCGCACCATGGCCGGTCATTGCGTAGTCTACGGTCGCTTCGTCGCGGATTACGTACCTGTCGTGCTCACGCACCGTGACCAGCTTGATTCGTAGCGGTAGGAAGTCTGTTTCTCGTACCCACAACTCGCCCTGAAGCGGTCTGCGCACCACCTTGCGGTTCTCAAAGATCGTGACTCCTCCCTGGTCACTCGTCTGGCGGAAGGAAAGCGCAATCGCCTCGTCTGGGCCGATTCTAGCTTTGCCTGCGAACTGGAATTCGTATTTCTCAAGCCTCCGCTGTCCAAACAGCAGGATCAATTGTCCAAAATCGGAGACAGCCCCGGTGAGCCCGTGCCGCTCGAATTCTTCGAGGAGGCGCTTCTTGAGCCGGTCGTCCTGAGATCTCATCCCTTCGGCGAGCGTTTGGCGCGCTTTTTCGCGAGCTTTGACCGCACGCCCGTCGACGGAGACAACTTCCCGAAACTCGTGCAGAGAATCCGGCGCTTCGCTGAAGGCCGAGTAGCCGTACTCGGACACGATCTCTTTCGTCGCGTACCTCGGGGCTGAAAGCTTTTCGCCGCCGCTTCCGATGCGGGGACGAAATCGAGACGCTCCCTTCCGGGCGCGCTGTTTCAGCGTCTCTTCGCCGAGAACATCCGGCGCGAGCCTTCGGAATGCTTCCGCTTCTTCGGCCACCCGGGCGAGAATCTTGCCGGTGTCCACTTGCGCGCGTACGGATAGAACGGCTGACAGTAACGCGAAGAGCACGCAAGGGCGCATTGTTGTTAGCTCCGCCGGTTTAGCCAGAGATCGATCGGCTTTCTGGCGCCTGACGGCCGGAACGGCAGGCTCACCTTACGGCCCTCACCGGCGGAGGCGTACCCGGCGTACAGAGCTTCCATGACCACGCGCCCGTCTTCTCCGGTCGCCTGCGGCGTCTCCTTGCCGCGGACGCAGCGCGCGAAATGCCGCATCTCCTGCGGGAAACCGTAGTTCCACAGTTCCTCAAAGACAGGGTACGTCCAGCCCTTGGTCGTCGGAGCCTTCTCGACCGCGTATCCATAGCCGTACTCGCTGTAGGTGGGCAGTGCATTGCCCATATGCAGGTTGGCGTAGGTGACGCCGCCCTCGCCATAGACCTCGATGCGGTCGTCCATTCCGCCGCGGCGCGCCCAACTGTCCTCGACGAGGCCGACGGCGCCGTTCTCAAATTCGATCACGGAGATGCAGTCGTCTTCGCCCTTCGTCTTGCTCGAATGCACGTAGGTGCCCATATTGCAAAAGACGCTCTTGATCGCCGGACGCCCGAGCAGCCAATAGCAAAACGCGATGCCGTGGCACCCCATGTCCATGAAGACGCCGCCGCCAGAGCGTTCGACGTCCCAGAACCACGGGGCGTGGGGACCGAAATGTTTCTCGCTTTGTTTGACCAGATAGACCCGGCCGAAGGCGCCCTGGTCGGCCATCTCCTTCGCCTTGACGTATTTCGGCGTGAAGAAAAGTTCTTCGGCGTACAGAAGCAGCACGCCCTTCTTACGGCAGACGTCGATCATTTCGTCCGCTTCTTCGAGCGTCATGCACAGCGGCTTTTCACAGACCACGTGCTTGCCCGCGCGGGCAATGTCGGCGGTCATTTGCGCGTGCAAGGAGTTCGGTGCTGCGATGGTGACCATCTCGATGTCTTTTTCCATCAGCATCTCGCGATAGTCCCGGAAAACGCGTGGGATGCTGTAGCGCCGTGCCAGCTCTTCCGGATGCCCGGCCGTAGGTGACGAGACGGCCACCACTTCAGCTTCTTCCGGCATCAGTTGGAACGATGCCGCGTGAATGTCCGCTTCGAACTGCGAACCAATGATTCCTACCTTGACCTTATCCGCCATGTCTCCTCACTCTGTACAACATCCACACGGATTACATCACAGCTTCAGGTGCGGCGCTGGGATTTCGTGTAATCTGGCTGACATGACATCGCGGGCATTCCTTGCATTCTTCTGCTTCACGACATTCCTGGCCGCGCAACCCAGCCGGCCCGACATCAATTACGACGAATCCAAGGTTCCGAAATACACGCTTCCCGATCCGCTGGTGATGTCGGACGGCACACCGGTCAAGGATGCAAAAGCCTGGACAGCGAAACGCCGGCCGGAGATTCTGAGGCTGTTCGAGGTGGAAATGTTCGGCCGCAGCCACGGAAAGCTGAAGGACACTTCCTATGAACCTCTGTCGATTGACCGGGAAGCTCTGGGCGGAAAGGCGGTTCGGAAAGAAGTCGCGGTGCTCTTTACGGGGAAGAAAGACGGGCCGCGCATGGACATCCTGATCTACCTCCCTGCGGATGCGAAAGACCCTGTGCCGCTGTTCGTCGGTCTGAATTTCGCTGGCAATCAAGCGGTGCGAGCCGAACCTGGAATTCGGTTATCCACGAGTTGGATGCGTGACAGCAGAGACGATAGCGTGGTGAACCACCGTGCCACTGAGAAATCCCGGGGTGCGGCTGCAAGCCGGTGGGCTGTCGAAAAGATCCTCGCCCGCGGCTATGGACTTGCCAC
>DATIFQ010000321.1:0-2583 GCA_035455185.1 Bryobacteraceae bacterium
GCGATCCTTCTGCCGGTTGGAGCTCTCGGCGCATGGGTCTACTGGAAGAACGGCAACCTGAACGTGCGCTACTCGCTCCTGATCGCCGCGGGCCTTCTCATCGGCGCGTTTCTCGGAGCGAAGCTCGTCGAGCCCGTCTCCGACCTGACGCTGCGAAGGATCTTCGGCGGCTTCCTGCTTCTCATCTCGATCAGGATGATCTTGGGGAAGTAGGCAGCCTCACCTCGGGAGGTCGCCCCACATACGGTGGGAGATCCTCCAGTCGCCCGCGGCGCCGCGCCGGAAGAGCATGAAGTAGTTGCCGCGATTGCGGCGCGACACGGTCTTTCCCTTGTCCTCCCAGGAAAAGTCGAGCACGAAGCTCCCGCGGACGAATCCGAGATTTCCGCTCCCTCCCACTTCGTCGGCCGTCACGGTGAAGCCGGTGACGGTCGTCGCCGGTGCGTCCTTCGGCCACCAGAAGCGGTCGATCGCCTCGAGGCCCCGGACGGGCGGGCTGCCCTGTGGAATGAGCACGGCGTCCGGCCAGAACGTCGCCCGAACCGCTTCGGGGTCGTTGCGGCGCCACGCCGCAGCGTAGGCCTCGTTGACTGCGCGGATCTTCGCTTCGTCGGCGGCGGAGAGCCGCCCGGTCGGAACGGCGATGAGGATCATCGCGAGAACCGTCGCTCGCCGCATGAGGGTTCCTACGAAAGTCGATCCCACCGGTTCTGTCGCCAAGATCTGTTTCCGGGCGGCGCGCCGGCAGCGAATCCGGGCGAAGGTTGGCTGGATCAATCTTGCGGGGTTGCCCAGGTCGCCGGAGCCGCGAGCATCACGCCTCGATCGGTCGTCACTCGATAGTTCGAATCGGCAAGAAGTCTCTCAGCGATCGCTTGCAGTTCGTTCCGACTGAACGGATAGGGTGAAACGTGAGGAGCGATGAGAAAGCCGTGCCTCCCATCGAGCACCACGGGAGGCTTCAGAACGGAATAGTTTCTCGGGTAACCGACGTGAGGGAACAATGCGCCTTGCACCAGAAGGGGTTGGTCAGCGGCTGACCTCGCTAACCGTGAGGGAACTTCGGCGGCCTGGCGTCCGACGAGCCGGTATCCCGGGCCGAAGAAGGCGCTGCAAAGAAAAACAACGAGCGCACCGACCCGGCAACGCGCGCGTGCGTGCCCGGCGTAGGTCTTTGTCCCCAGTGATCCGAGCTTCTTCAGTCCGCTCGCCGCTGCGAGAAACACGAACGGCAGCAGTGGAAGGGAGTAATACAGGCGCAGTTGCGACAACCGGGTGTTAGCCGCGGCGCCATAAGACAGGATCATCGGGACAGCGGCGAGAAGCGTCTCGTAGCCGACAAAAAGTGTGAACGCGAGAGTCGCGGCAAGTCTCCAAAACCCCGAACGCATGAAGTCGGCCGCGAGTGCGACGGGATGAGTCGCCATTCCGACCGCCGCCGCCAACGGAGACGAACCATATCTTGCCCAGTAATGCTCGTACCACGGCGGGCCCCCTGCGAAATGCGGTAACACCACGTAGTAGTCGAGCAAGAAGAGTCCTACCCCTGCTCCAGCTGCCACCGCTGCCCACCGGTGACGTCGGTAACAGAGGCTCGCGCTGAGGGCGAGACCGACGAGCGGCAGGACGGCATCTTCCTTGACGGCCGCTGTTGCGCCGAGGCCGAGTACGAAAAGCACCGGGCGCTTGGCAAGGAAGCCATGCAACAGGAGAAAGAGACACGCAGGATAGAAGATCTCGGGATGGAAGACGTACTGTGCTGCCCGGGCGGTGTACGGATTCACGAGGAAGGCCGCGGAAAGCAGTGCCGCGGTGACGTCATCCTCGGACACCTTGCGCAAACAGTAGAACCCTGCTACGACCGCCAGGCCAACGAGGACGGCCTGACCTCCCAGAAGCCACTGCGGGGACGGTGTTATGGCGTAGAGGGGCAGGAAAGGCAGGAGCAGGAAGTATGCGTGTGTGCCGAGAACGGATCGGTTCTCGATGTCGTTGAACAGGAAGCCGCCGTTGAACGGGTGCGCAAGGGGCCGGTCATAAAAAGAGAAGTCCCACGCATTCACCTCGAACCCGTAGTACCGATTCCTGATGAGGAGATATACGAGCACGGTTGCTGCCGCGCCGCCGGCTGCGATCAGCCGACGCGAGATGTGAAGATCTTCCCGAAGGAATGCGCCAGCACTGGCGCTGCGCGCGACAGGGAATACCGCCATCCAAAGAATCACGAGTCCCAGAGCTGCGCCGAGTGGTACTGCCAGGCGGTTGATCTCCACGCCAACGATTCGCCATGGACCGGTCGCCGCGAACAGGAGCAGAAATGCGACGATCGCCCAACTCAGAATGGCGAGCCCTGACAACCGAGACGGTGGCCCGGCACCAGAGTTCCCCAGCATTTCTTCCGCCGCCCTGCCATCTCGCAGCGCACCCCTGATCACTCGCTGCAGTGCACGGGCCATCTGACCGGCCAGGAAAAAAGGAACATCCGAACTCTGATTCGGCGTGCAGTCGTTCCTACGGCTGGATCGAGAGGTGGGTTCCGCCGAGCACCTCGAGCGCCGCGCCCGTGATGGCGGCCGCGTCGTC
>DATIFQ010000322.1:0-2728 GCA_035455185.1 Bryobacteraceae bacterium
TGCTGGCCTTGACCCGGCTCGAGGCGGCCGAGCGTCCGCCGCAGACGGCGCAACAGCGTACCGACGATGAATTTCGCTTTCTCCTCGCTTCCGGCGGACCGTTTGCGATAGAGGCTCGCATCGTCCTGATCGTGCCTGGACGCCAGCCAGGTCGGCATCGAGACCAGCGACAGGAACGGCGGCTTCAACCTCTGGAAACGACCCGCCCACCGGTACACGTCCTCGGGTTCGAGACCGTCCCGGCGCGCCAGCAACAACTGGTCGAGGCCGAGCCCGAAGTGCTTCACCGCAAGCAGTGGAAGCAGGAACGTCCGCGCGAATTGCGCGTAAGGAAGCCAGGTCGGGTCGAGCGGGTCGCGGCGCTCAAAGGAAAGAACGTCCACGAACACCGGGTCAGGCCCCCGAAACAGCACGTTGTAAGGAGTTCCGTCTTTGACGCCGAGACCTTCCTCCAACAGGCCGAGCGCGAGGTCAAGCGTTAAAACGCCCGCCGCGTGCAGCATCTCCGGCGCCCACTCGTAGGGATAGCTCGGGAACGGGATGCGTTCGTGCTCGAATAGCTTCCAGGCGCCGGCGGCCAGCCCCTGCGCATCGAGCAACCGTTCCGCATCACTCGAGGGAACCTCATCGGTACGGACCACCTGGCCCGCGCCGGCCGCCCCCTGTCCCGCGGTCGAGGAGAGAAATGCCGTCAGATCGTCGAGGCCGTCAGGACGGACAGCGCGGAAGATCCGGCCCTCCGTCGTAAACACTGTGCCGGCCGGATCGCGAAAGGATGCCAAAGGATCCCGGGACGCCCCGCCCGGTCCCGCAAGTTCGGAGTTCACCAAGCGACGAATTGTATGGCACGCCACCGGGCGGCGTCAATTACACCGCGCCTACCCCCAATACAACAGCAGCCGTGAGAGCCGGCCATTGCTTTATACAGGCCCTACCTGTATAATCAGATGTATGCGGCAGCTAAACATAAATGTCACGCCAGAGTTTGAACGTGACCTTCTGCAATACATGAAGCTGCGTAGCGTCGCGCGAAAATCGGATGCGATCCGTCAGGCCCTGCGTGAGGCGGTCGATCGCCAGGCTGCTGGTGCTGACTTCGACTTCCGGTCCTGGCTTGGAATGGGCCTGCGAGCTCCGCTCAGGCGTAACAGGCGCTTCCGGTCCGAGGACGATCTGTGGTCGTAGATACTTCAGTTCTGCTTGCTGTCTTCTTCAACGAGAAGCACGGTCCTTGGGCAGCCGATCAACTGCACGAAAACCGCCACCGGCTGCGAATGAGCACCGTGAACTACGCGGAAGTGCTGATCCTGGTCAAAGACCGCCAGCCGCAGTTGTACAACGAAATCCGCGAAGCCATCCTTGAAGCTGGCATCCGGCTCGTCCCACCCACGGCAACTCAAGCCGAGGCCGCGGCGGACGCGCGCCTGCGGTTTCCGTTGAATCTCGGCGACTGCTTTGCCTATGCGCTCGCGAAGGACGAGGATTGTGTCTTGCTTACGCTGGACCGTGACTTCGCAAAAACCGACGTGGCCGTTGTACTGCCCTGAGGACGGCCCACGAAGGCCATTAGCCCCAATACAACAGCAGCCGTGAGAGCCTCCGCGCCAGACGTCGAAAGGGCTGGTCCTCGACCTCTGGTTCGGAGGCCGCGTGCTTGATCGCGAGTCCGAGCCACACAACAGCGATGACTAGCCAGATGACGGCGGGTACGGGATTGCTGCGGAAGATCCAGTAGGCCGCCACTGCCAGTGATAGAAGGGCCGTGATGAAGCTGACCCGGACGGTTCGCATCGCTTCGCCTCCACCCAGATCATACACCCGGGTCCTTGCCGTCGGGCTAAAACCGCAGCTTCACACCGCCGTTGATCTGCCGGAACATACCGGGCTGGATGCCAAGGGGCGCCCTCGACGAGATATAGACCGCATCCGCCAGGTTCTTCACCGTGAAGAACGGATTCACCACGAACCGCTCACGCTGGAACTCATGGCCCGCGCAAAGGTTCCATACCCAGTACGCCGGAAGCAGCCCAACGGTGCCGTCGGCAGAGCCTTTTGCCGTCTCCAGATTGTCGCCGAACTGATCCCCCACCCGCGTGCCGTCGACGTGCACAGAGAAGCCCCTCCGGTGACGGTAGCCGAGCCGGACCCCGAAGCTGTGCTCCGGAGCATAGGGTAGCCGGTTTCCATTGTAGATACCGGAGGTAAAGCGAGCATCCGTCAGCCAAGTGTGCCTCACTTCCGTCCACAGGCCGAGGCGCGAATCGATCAACCTCGACCAGTCCGCCGCGAGGCTGAACTCGGCGCCACGGTGCAGCGTCTCGCCGCCGTTGATGAGGGTCGTCGTTGCCCCGCCCGATTGTGCCGCCGGGATGATCTGGTTCTCGAAATCCAACGTGAAGTACGTTGCCTCGGCCCGCAGTCCGCGCGGGAGCTTCAGCCGGGCGCCGGCTTCGTAGTTCCAGCTCAGCTCGGCGTCGAGCTGAAGCGACACGCCCGCGCCGGTAATGGCGTCCTTCACCCTCGGCGGCGCGAACCCCCGGTGCGCCCCGGCGAACAGCGTCACCGGCGACCAGACCTGGTACGCCACGCCGATCCCCGGAATCGGCTTGAAAACCGAGTCACCGCCGCGGATGTTCACGTCCGTCGGCGTCCCGCCGACCGGCTGCCGGTGAATGTTCCGTACGTAGTCGTAGTTCTCGAGGCGAATACCCGGCGTCACCGTCAACCG
>DATIFQ010000323.1:0-2534 GCA_035455185.1 Bryobacteraceae bacterium
GGCGCGAACGTCTCGGGTGCGGGCAGGCTCCATAGCGGCAGCGTCAGATGTGGTCCGGGAAGATGCTCTTCCATTACTGACAGCCCGCGGATATAACACCAGGCGACCGAGAGCACAGCCAACGCCCTCATCACCGAGGGGTGCGGCAACCGGCGGTCTCCCGCGGCTGCTTGAAGAAACACGTCCGCGGCCAGAGCCGCGAGAAACGCTCCAAAACCCACCAGCACCACCAGCATCGTCCGGCTGAGGATCGCCTCCGCGAGATGGCTCTGAAGCGGACGCGCCGTGTCGTACCCCGCCAGCAGGCCGGGAATACGATTGATGGCGGAAAGAAACGCAAATCCGGCAGCGGCCGCCCCGGCAGCGAGGTAAACGCGCCAGTGATAGCGATGCGCGCTGTCCTGTTCACTCCCCCGAGAGCTCAGGCGTCTGACGAAGGCAATCAGAAGCAGCAAGGCTGCGGCGCCCAGCACGCCCGGAAGCGCGATAGCCGCGAGGCGCGGGCGCTGAAACTCCCGAAGCCATTCCTCCGGCAGCTTGAGGAACCGCCGGACGCCGGACGGCTCATCGCCCAGAACGTCGACAGAAACGCGCGCCTTCGCTTCGCCGAGCCGGAAATTGGGATCTTCCCAAACAAAAGAATGGTCCGTTCGCTTGTCCTTCTTCTCGGACTGTGAGTCTGCCAGACGGTACCGATTCACCGGCACGCCCCCTTCGCCGGCGAGGTATCGCTCCGCGATCGTGCGCGCTTCGCTTGAGGTCAGGTTCGCGCCGGGCGCCTTCTCGTCGAGCACATGGTCCATCGTGACCAGGCGCCCGGCGGAATCGATCGATACCCGCCACTCCTCCTTCTCAAGCGGCCGGAAGTAGCGCGTTGTCCACACACCTGCCGTCGTTCGCTCCCGGACCACCTCGTTCGCCCTGGCTTTCCCCTCCAGCCGCCGGATGTACTCGAAGTCGGCCACCCAAAGGTTGTCAAAGAATTCGGTGACTCGGCGCCACTGCCCCGGATCCCTCCCGTGGGCCCGCAGAGCGGCGTCGGAGCGCACCTGCGCCTCGATCCGGCTAAGCTGCACCTCGATGAAATCTCCGAAGTCCCTTGACCGCGCTGCCGCCCCGATTACCAGCGCAACGCCCGCGATCCCGTAGAGCCACTTCGCCTGCCAGCGCGGCGCCAACGGTTCGCCGGTGGACCGGTGTTCGACAGCAGGCGCAGCAGTTGTCCTGGGCTCCTCCGTCGCGAGACTGGAATTCTGGAGGGCTGGATCGACAAGGAAACCCCCATGCCGCAGATAGAACACAAGCGAGACGATCAGCGGCAGCAGCACCGCCCCGCCGACCAGCCAGCCGCTTAATTGGAAGTACCAACTTTCCGCGCGGATCAGGAACATGCCGATCAGGATCGCGTCCACCGTGTAGTGCCAGATGAGCGTCGCGAGGATGCCGAATCGCAGCATCAAAAAACCGGCCGCCACGCCGATGACGCCGACCTCCAGGCCCCGGATGTAACCCGGCTGCTGCGGATATGTCGCGTGCAGAAAGCCCCAGACAAACGCCGGGATCACGACAGCCAGCCAAGTCGAGCGAAGCCATCGCTTCAGAAGCGGGATCGCCAGCAACCGGAACCAGAACTCCTCCGAAGTTGAGGCGAGCAGCGAGATCGTCAACGGATAAATCCACGGAAGTTTCGTAGAGAGGAAGTCCGAGTAATTAATGTCCTGCGGGCTCCAGACTCCGAAACGGCGCCCGATCAGATAGAATGCAACCACGAAAGCGATGTGGGCCGCAGCGAACCCGTAGCCGACTACCGTGGCGACGAAGAATTCGCGCGTGCGAATCGCCCGCCGTCCGGGAACCGCCAGGAGAGACAGATGTCCCAGTTGTGATTCCCGATACAGCGGCTCGCCCGCGGCCGCCGCGAGGATAACGTAGAAGAAGACGCCGACGCCGGCGCCCAGCGCAACCAGCAGGCCATAGAGAACGCTCTGGGAATAAGGCACGCTGGTCGGCGCCCCGTCGAGGAAGAACGGGAGCGAGTTCCATTGGTTGATGATCATCAGCCCGGCCACTGTTAACGAGATCAGCAACAGCGGGCGCCAGCGAATCAATCCCCGGCGAAATGCCCGAATCAGGATGACGATCGCCCCCAGTACCAGTGGCAGGTAGAAAGCTTGCGCGATCTGCGCATAGAGTTCGTTTTTCGAGCGAAGCGCGGCGAAGTCCCGCTTCCACTGTTCGGGCACGTAGAGGTATTCAGAGTACCTGCCGACCCGGTCGCCGTGAAGCTCCACCGTGCGCCGCAAGGTCGCATCTTTCGCTCGAAAGCCCTCCTCCTCCCAGGTGAAGACGTAGTCATATCGGTTGGGCCGCTCGCGGAGTTCTTCTTCGATCAGACGATGCGGCGCCTGCGTCTGCCGCCGGAGACACTCTTCTGCCCGCTGCCGCGCCTCGGTTCGGTTGGGCCGGGCCCCGGCTGCCGCCTCGGGGATGACATGCTCGAACCCCATGACGCGCCCGGACGGATTAACATACGC
>DATIFQ010000324.1:0-26864 GCA_035455185.1 Bryobacteraceae bacterium
TCGAACCGCCGGGGGTTCAGGATGAGCTGCATGGCGCAGTTGTCGACCAGGATGTGGTCCAGTTCGATGTCCGGAAACTCCGCCGCCGTCTCGACCACGACCTTTCGCCAAAGCTGCGAGTTCTCGAGGACGTTGGACTTGTCGACGCTCGTCACCTTCCGCCGCCGCCCGCGCGCGAGATGGAACGCCATTCGCGTTACCCGTTCGATTTCAGCGCGCGTGTAGGTCATCGTGTTGACTGCGCGTGTCTCCAAGCCGTCGCCCGAGATCCCTCTGGGGGTGCCGTAATAGATGCCGCCTGTCAGCTCTCGGACGATGATCATGTCCGTTCCCTGAACCAGGTGGTTTTTGAGCGGCGACGAGTCGAGCAATGACGGGTACGCCCGCACCGGGCGCAGGTTGGCGAACACGCCCAGCGCCTTTCGGATCCCGAGCAGCCCCTTCTCGGGCCGCTTGTCTGGCGGTGCGTTGTCGAACTCCGGTAGGCCCACCGCTCCCATCAGAGTCGCGTCCGCGACCAGCGCAAGCCGCTCGGTCTCTGCCGGCAGCGGTTGGCCCGTCTTGTGGATGGCCACGCCTCCCAGCAGTCCTTCGGTCAGATTCAGTGTGTGCTTGTATTTGGCGGCCACGCGGTTGAGAACGCGCACAGCCTCCGCGGTGACTTCGGCGCCGATGCCGTCACCCGGCAAAACGAGTACATTCAGTTCCATTTGTTTATGAGCTGCGAGAAAGGTCGCGCGGCCTTCGCGGAAGGTGTCGACCGGCGGGCATCTGCCCGGCCCTTCTTAGTTTACCGTCCTGGCGCGATGATCCACTACTTCGCGGAGGATGCTACCGATCTCTTCGTCCAGCACGCCCTTCTTTCGGTCCGCCGCGGAAATGAAACGCTGGTAGACCGATTCCAACTGTTCCTTCGTCAGGTTGTAGCCAAGGTGCTCGCAACGGTCGCGAAGGGCGTGCCGCCCGCTGTGCTTGCCTAGAACCAGCCGGCTCTCTGGAACGCCGACCGATTCGGGGTGCATGATCTCGTACGTGGTGCGCTCTTTCAGGACGCCGTCTTGGTGGATGCCCGCCTCGTGGGCGAAGGCGTTGCGTCCGACAATCGCCTTGTTGGGCTGGGGACCGAATGAGATCAGCTCGGTAAGCAACTGGCTGGCAGGATACAAGTGAGAAGTGACGATGCCCGTCTCAAACGGCAGGATGTCCTGGCGAACTTTGATCGCCATGACGATCTCTTCGAGCGAGCAGTTCCCCGCCCGTTCGCCGATGCCGTTGACCGTGCATTCGACCTGCCGCGCGCCGGCTTGAACCGCCGCCAGGGAGTTCGCCACCGCCAGCCCGAGATCGTCGTGGCAGTGTACGCTCACGATGACCCCGTCGCCGAGCGCCTGCACCATCTGCCCGATCAGGGCCGCGTGCTCGCTCGGAATGGAATACCCCACCGTGTCCGGTAGGTTCACGGTTTGGGCGCCGGCGGCGACGACCGCCCTGCAAACGTCGATGAGATAGTCGACGTCGGTGCGGGTCGCATCCTCCGCCGAAAATTCCACATCGTCGACGTGACGGCGCGCCTGTTCGACCGCCGCCACCGCCTCTTCAATCACCTGTTGCCGCGTCTTCTTCAGCTTGTACTTCAGGTGGATGTCGCTCGTCGCGATAAATGTATGAAGGCGAGGATTCTTGGCTTTATCCAGAGCGCGGATGGCCCGGTCCACGTCCAGTTGGCAAGCTCTCGCCAAAGCCGCCACCTGGACAGAGGGGAACTCACGGCTGATGGTGTCAACCGCTTCGAAATCGCCCTCTGACGCGATCGGAAAGCCGGCTTCGAGGGTATCGACGCCCAGCTCCACCAATTTCCGCGCCATACGGAGCTTTTCCCCTACCGTCATGCTGCATCCGGGCGACTGTTCGCCGTCCCGCAGCGTGGTGTCGAATATATGTACGCGATTCGTCATGGACCATCCGCGCTTTGGAAGCCAGCCCCGTACGGAATGTTCCTCCGGATACGGGGACGACAATTTCCATTATTGCCGTGGACCTATGGATTTGACAAATTTATAATGTTCACACTTCGCATCAAGATAAATGATTCGATAAACTTGGCTTATACTGTCCCAAAGGAGTATGAGTCGAATGGAGTTCTACACGCTGCAGGTGTTCCAAACCGTCGCGACGGAAAAAAGCTTCTCCCGCGCCGCTGAGAAGCTCCTGCGGACCCAGCCTGCCGTCTCCCTCGCCATCCAGCGCTTGGAAAACGAGATCGGAGAACGACTGATCGATCGCACTGGGAAAGATCTTCTCCTCACCGACGCCGGCCGGATCGTCCTCGAATACTCGCGCCGTTTCGAGAACATTCGACACGAGATGGAAAACACCCTCGCCGAACTTCGTGACAACGCGGCCGGTCGCCTCATCATCGGCGCCAACGAGTCCACCACCCTCTACCTCCTCCAGCACATCCAGAAGTATCGCCGGCTGTACCCGAAGGTGAAGGTCCAGGTACGCCGAAGCCTTTCGAGCAAGATTCCCAGCCAGTTGATCGACGGCGATCTTGAACTCGGCGTCATCAGCTATGACCCCGCCGACGTCCGCCTTGTCTCCCGGATCATCTACACCGACCATCTCTCCTTCGTCGTCTCACCCCATCACCGCTTCGCCGGCCGTGATTCGGTCTCCATTGCCGAACTCGGCATGGAAACTTTCATCGCTCACAACGTGCTCTCGCCGTACCGGGAAGTCGTGATCCGCGAGTTCCAGCGGCACAAGATCCCTCTCAACATGGATGTCGAGATGCCCACCGTGGAGACCATCCGCCGCCTGGTCGCTCGTGACGAGGGTGTCGCGTTCCTTCCGAGAATGTGCGTGGAACAGGAGTTCGAGCAGGGTATCCTCTGTGAGGTGGCCGTTCCGGAACTCAGCGCCGAGCGCAAGATTCGCCTGGTTCACCCCGCCCGCCGCGCTCTCAGCCACGCCGCTAAGGCCTTCCTCGAGCTCGTCAAGGAGTAAGCGCGCGCCGCACCTCCCTCGCGCGGTGTTTGCGCTCGTGTCTCACCGCACGCGATACTGGTTTAAAGCATGGGCAATCTCGCTGAGCAGCACTCGCTGCTCGTTCGCGGGCTGCGGAAGGCGTACAAAGATGTCACCGCCGTCGCCGGCCTTGATCTTGATGTGTGCCCCGGTGAGTGTCTCGGCCTCCTCGGCCCCAACGGCGCCGGCAAAACCACTACCCTCGAGATTTGCGAGGGCCTCCTAGAACCCGATGCCGGCCGCGTCGAGCTCTTCGGATTGAGCTGGAACTCCCACGCGCGCGAGCTTCGCCAGCGTCTCGGCATCCAGCTTCAGGAGACACAGCTCTCCGAAAAACTCACCGTCGAGGAGACCGTCCGTCTTTTCCGCAGCTTTTACCGGAACGGTCCCGCCGTCGCCGAGGTCATAGACCTGGTCGAGCTTCAGGAAAAGCACGCCGCCCGTGTCGGTTCTCTCTCCGGCGGCCAAAAGCAGCGCCTCGCCATGGCCTGCGCGCTCGTCGGCGAGCCCGACCTCCTCTTTCTCGACGAGCCAACTACCGGCCTTGATCCGCAGGCCCGCCGCCAGCTTTGGGATCTTATCGCGAACTTCAAAACCGGCGGACGCGCTATCGTTCTCACTACTCACTATATGGAGGAGGCGGAGCGCCTGTGCGACCGCGTCGCGATCATCGACCACGGCCTCATCATCGCCCAAGGCCCCCCCCGCGAGCTCATCGCCTCCATCGGCGCCGTGCATATGGTCGAATTCTCCACCGGCGGCGCTTCCGGCACCCCGGATCTGGAATGCCTGTCGAAGCTCGACGGCGTCCATCACGTCCGCGTCGAGAATGGCACCTTCCAGCTCCAGGTCTCCGAGCTTCACCGCACCGTGCCCGCCCTTCTTGATGCGCTCGACCACAGTGGCGTCCCGCTCACCGAGCTTCGTACCCACTCCGCGACCCTGGAAGACGTTTTCGTCTCGCTCACCGGGAGGCACCTGCGAGATGAGTGACTTTGCCGCAATCGCGCCCCGCACGCAGGCCTTCGCCGGCCGCTCGCTCGTCGAGCTGACTCTCGTCCGCTTCCGCGAGTTCTGGCGCGAGCCGGAGGCCGTCTTCTGGGTCTTCATTTTCCCCATCCTGCTGGCCGCCGGCCTCGGTCTCGCCTTTCGTAATCGCCCCGCCGACGTGCTGAATATCGGCGTCTCCACGCCCGAACTCGCCCGCTCGCTTGCCTCGGAGAAATCCGTCGCGGCCCGGACTTTCACGCTTGCCGAAGGCGAACAGGCCCTTCGGGCCGGACGTATTGCCCTTCTCGCCTTGCCCGGCGCCAACGGCGGAGTCGTCTACCGCTACGACGACACCAACCCCGAGGGTCGCTTGGCGCGATTTCTCGTTGATCAGGCCCTGCAACGCGCCGCCGGCCGCCGCGATCCTGTCCCCGCCGGCGACGAGCTTGTCCGAGAGCCTGGCTCCCGTTACATTGATTTCCTGATCCCCGGTCTCCTGGGCATGAACCTTATGGGCAGCGGCATCTGGGGCATCGGCTTCGCGATCGTCGACGCGCGCCGCAAGAAGCTGCTAAAGCGTCTCATCGCTTCGCCGATGTCCCGCGCCGAGTACCTGCTCTCCTTTCTGTTTTCCCGGCTGGTGCTGCTTCTGTTTGAAGTCGCTGCGCTGGTAGGTTTCGGCATCTGGGTCTTCGGCGTCCCGCTCCGTGCGCCGCTCTGGGAGCTGGCCTTTCTCTGCCTGCTCTCGTCGCTCTCCTTCAGCGCCCTTGGCTTGCTGATCGCCTCCCGAGTCCGCACCATCGAGGGCGCTTCGGGATTGATGAACTTCGTAATGCTGCCGATGTGGGTCTTGTCCGGCGTCTTCTTCTCGGCGCAGCGCTTCCCCGACGTACTTCAGCCGTTCATCAAGGCGATGCCTTTGACCGCCGTCGTAGACGCCCTGCGCGGAAGCATGCTCCAGGGGGCCCGCCTTCCGCACCTCGCCTCCGAACTCGCTGTCATCGCCGTTTGGCTCGTTCTCAGCTTCATCTTCGCCCTCAAGCTCTTCCGCTGGCGCTGAAGCAGCTGTTGGACACGAATTGCCTCACCGACGCCTTTCGTGGGGAGTCGGCGACAGTGAGAATCATCGAGCAGGCGGTCGAGGTCTGGATTCCGTTCGTCACGCTCGCTGAGATCAAGGCCGGATCTCTGGCCGGCAGCCGCACTGCCGAGAACGAGCGCCTGCTCCAGGAGTTTCTCCTGCTGCCCGGCGTCGCCCTGCTCTATGCGGATCGCGAGACAACCGACGTCTATGCCCGTTTGTTCATTCAGCTTCGCCGCGCCGGAACGCCCATTCCCACCAATAATCTCTGGATCGCCAGTTTGGCCGTCCAGCACCAACTTCTGTTGCTATCCCGCGATGAGCACTTCAACATTCTTCCGCAGATCGCCCGTGCCTGACTCCTGAAGAGCGGTTTCAGCTTGCGTCGCTCCGCACTTTTCGCTGCGCTTCTTCCATTGCTTGCCGCAGCAGCGAACCGGCCACCGGACCCAGCGGCTCGGCGCCTATCCCGTGCGGATGAAAGGGAACGTCGAAGACACGCACCTCTCCCCGGAGCAGCCCCTCCCATCCCAGCATCGGAATATCGGGTCGGAGGTCCTTCACGCGGAACAACGTGACCGGGCCATCGTACGGCGCGGGGCTGTACAGGCGCCTCGCGAATGGGCTCGCGTAGCGCGCCTGACGCAGGGATATGGGCGGCCACAAACCCACTGTCCGGTACAGGCTGTACAAGGTTCCCCCGGCACGGTCTTTCATCACCGTGAAGAACGCCTGCAACCTCTCCATAAGGTACGTCAAGCGCTCTCCTGCCCGCCTCCGAGCCAGGTTCCCGAAAATGATTTCCCTCCGCCGCCTCGCTCGCCGGACCCTTCGTGCGACGACTTCCCGCAGCGGAACTTGGCGCCCACCGCTGCCGCGAAGACAGTCCATCATCACCAGCAACGCGACGGTTTGTCCGTCCTGCTTCAGTCGCCTGGCGATTTCGTAGGTGATCAGACCTCCGAAACACAACCCCGCCAGGTAGTACGGTCCCTCTGGCTGGCGCGTGCGTATCTGTTCCAGGCAAGCCTCTGCATACTCCTCGATCCGAAAGTCGTGCTTGGTGTCCTCCAGACGTGGCGGCGCAAAACCGTATACCGGTTGCTCCCGGTCGAGATGCCGCGCGAAGCCGCAAAACGCGCCCAGACCGCCTGCGTGCCCGCCGACGCAGAACAGTGGCGGCAACGCGCCACCGGTCTGGATCGGGATCAACGAGCCGCTCCCCCGTTCCTCTGTCCCGCCTCTACGCTGGGCTTCCTCGATGCGCCGCGCCATCCCCGCAAGGGTCGGCTCCTCCAGAAAAACCAGAAACGGCAAGGCTACGTTCAGCTCGACGGTTACGCGGGACAGCAACTCGGCCGCCAACACCGAGTCTCCTCCCAGCGCGAAGAAACTGTCATCCCTCCCCGCCCGTTCGGTTCCAAGAACCTTCCGCCAGACGGCCGCAACTTGCTCCTCGATGCCGCTTCGCGGAGCAGCGAACGGATGCTCGCCCCCTTCTCGCGCGGGGTCGATCGGCCCGATGCCAAGCGTTTGAGCCAGCCCAATGCGCTGCAACTTACCCGTAGGGCCTTTCGGTACCTCCCGCACGATGCGGACCACCCTCGGCACTTTGAATTCGGCCAGTTTCGATGCTGCGAATTCGCGAACCTCCCGCTCGCTCATGGCGGCGCCCTCGCGCAACACTACGGCTACGCCGGTCTCCTCGCCGAGTTGACTGTGGGGAATAGCGAACGTGACGGCCTGAGCGATCCCGGGATGCTCCAGCAGCGCTTCGTCCACCTCCCTCGGGGAAATCTTCTCCCCGCCGCGATTGATGATCTCTTTCAGCCGCCCGGTGAGATACAGATAGCCGTGGGCGTCGAACCGTCCCTGGTCGCCGGTCCGAAACCACCCGTTTGTGAACGCTTTTTCGTTCGCCTCGGGATTTGCCTCGTAACCGTCCGTCACGTTTTCGCCGCGAATCACGATCTCTCCGGTCTCCCCTGCCGGCAACAGGTTGCCCGCCTCATCCATAATCGCGACATCGACGCCGGCCGGCAGTCCGACAGACCCCGCTTTCCGGTGCCCCGGGGGAAGCGGGTTGGTCGTCATCTGGTGTGCCGCCTCTGTCATCCCGTACGCCTCGATCACTGGCGCGCGGAAAACCTGCTCCAGTTCCGCCATCAGTGCCGGAGCCAGCGCTGACGAGGACGACCGGATGAAGCGCGGCCTCCGCCGCTCGATCACGTCCCGATGGTTCCCTGCCCGCGCCAGAATGGCTTGGTGCATCGTCGGCACCGCCGTATACCAACTCGGCGTGAATTCATCGAGCCACTCGTAGAACCGCACCGGATGAAACCCCGGCGTCGCTACGACGCTCGCCCCTGCCGCCATCGACGAGAGCAGGGCAGCCTCGAGCCCGTGAATGTGGAACAGCGGCATCACGTTCAGGCAGCGGTCCCCGCGGGTCAAAGTCAGCGAACGCCGGATGTTATCGGCCGAGCGGCACAGGTTGCGGTGAGTTAGCGGTACGATCTTTGGCCGCGACGTCGTGCCCGAGGTGTGGAGGACGAGGGCCACGTCGTCTTCCGAGCACTTCTCATTTGCTCCCGCGTCGTCCCCTCCACCTGCCTGCGCCCTAAGGTGGATGACCGGAACGTTCAGTTCGGCCGCCGCTTCGGCCGCCGGCGATTCTGAACCCTCCTCGATGATCAGAGCCCGCGCTTTGAGATCGGACAGATAAAAGAGGAGCTCACTCTTCCCGTACGCCGGATTCAGCGGCGCGCACACGGCCGCGGACGCCACGGACAAGAATGCGGCCGCCATCTCCGGACCGTTCGGAAGTACCACGGCCACCCGGTCGGGTCGCGTGACGCCCGCCTCGCGCAGTCCTGCCGCTGCGTTCCGAACAATGTCATGGAGCTGTCCGTAAGACCACGGGGCGCGCCCCGGAGCCAATATTGCAGCGTCCTCCGGTCTGCGTTGTGCGGCTTCGGCGAGTAGATGCCCGATCGTCACCTGGGACGGCTCAACGACGTCTCCGCGGCGATGATCCCGTGCATCGCGGCCAGCCGCACGTGTTTCGGAACGTCCGGACGCGCCAGCATGCTGTAAAGGTCCAGCGCCTGAGCTCGCTGCCCCTGAGCCAGGAGCCCTTCGGCGCACACAAGGGCGGCGCCTGCCACCGCCCTGTGCATCGCGCCTTTCGTCCGGCCCAACCCGCTTTGAAGCGCTTTCGCCGCCTCAAGCCCGCTGATGTTCCCCAACGCCGCCGCGGCCGCTTGCGCCACCACCGGATCGGCGTTGTTGAGCAGGCGGGCCAGCGTCCCCGCCGACTTCGCGTCCTTCCGCTTCCCGATCGAATCGATCGCGCCGGCCAGCAGTCTGCCCTTCACCTTCGGAAGCGCACCGCGCAGGGCGTCGTCCGCCGACGGATCCGGAATCGGCTCCAGGCCGTAACGCGCGTAGTGCCCGAGCTGCGGATCGGTCAGCAGCGCCGCCAGCGCCGGAATCGCTTCCTTTGTGCCCGTGGATGCCAGCCGCTGGCAGGCCTTAGCCTTCTGAAACGTCGTCGCGCTGGGGTCTTTCAAAATCTGGATGAGACCCGCCTCGTCCAGCGTCCGGATCTTCTCTGATTGAAACTCCGGCGGAGGGACCGGCTTTGGCGGCTGCTTCGGCTCTTCCTTCACGGCGGTCGCCTGAGGTTGCTGTCCGGTGCTCTGCATTTTCCTCGTCTCCTTCGTTCTCGGTGGCACAGGCTTCAGCCAGGCTTCAGCCTGTGACCTACAGCCGCCACGGCTCCCGCAGCGCTCTCGATCGCATGCGGTTGGCCTCGTCGTCTCCAACAAACTCCTTCATCGCAGGGTCCCACGTCAGCTTGCGGCCAAGCTGGAACGCGATGAACGCCGCATGGCAACTGATGTGTGAGTTAGCCGCGACCGCGGCGCTGGCCCGCGGCTGTGTCCGCGACTTAATGCAGTTCAGCCAGTCCTGCGTGTGATACGCCAGCGCGAGTCTTGCCTCGGTCGTGGGCCTCAGTTCCGAGCGAAGATTCTCGGAGACTTCGATTTTGCCAGTGTCGCCGGTCTCCACCCACCCGTTGTCGCCCTCGAAGCGTACAGTGCACGAGCCGGTGCCGAGGCTTCCGTCCCAGCCATCGTCGCGCATCTCCAGCTTCACGCCATTCGCGTACCGGCAGTGGACGAAGTACTTCCCGGTGTTCCCGCCCTCGGGCTCGTATTCGACCGGCTGGGTATCGTCCGCCTTCGCCGCCCACTGGCACAAATCGACGGTGTGGGAGCCCCACTCGAGAATCCCGCCGCCGTGAAAGTCGTACCAGTTGCGCCATCCGCCGCGCACGTACTCCGGATTGTACGGTCGCCACGGCGCCGGGCCGAGCCACCGGTCCCAATCGAGCACCTGTTTCGGCGGCTCCGGTTCCGCCGGCAGCCAGTCGTGGCCGGGCAGCGGTGGCCAGTTCACCGAAGGACCGACGTCGGCGTAGACCGTTTGGAGCTTCCCGAGCTTCCCCGTGTGGACCAGTTCCACGGCCAGTTCCAGGTTGCCGCCATTGCGCCGCTGGCAGCCTGCCTGGTAGATCCTCCCGTAACGGCGGAACGCGTCCGCCAGCGCCCAACTCTCCTCCATCGACATCGAGCAGGGCTTCTCGCAATAGACGTCCTTGCCGTGCTGTGCCGCCAGGATCGACAGCGGCGTGTGCCAGCGGTCCCCGGTTGCGATCAAAACAGCGTCGATGTCCCCGCGTGCCAGCAACTCGAACTGATCGTCGTACATGACGCAGTCGTGGTTGCTGTAACGCTGGTCCACCATGCTTTTGATCTCTTCGCGCCGCTGGTTTCGCACGTCGCAGATGGCGACGAACTGCACCTGCCGGTAGCTGAGCAGCGCCCTCAGGTCGGATTGCCCTCGCCCGCCGATCCCGATGCCGCCCATCACGATGCGGTCGCTCGGAGGCACCGCGCCCGCGCGCTGGCCCAGCACCGAACCGGGCACAATGGCTGGCGCCGCCGCAGTCATTATGAATCCTCGCCTTGTCATCAATGGTCCTCCGTCACGAGAGCGCCATTATATCGAATCGGAGACAGAGCCCTATTCCTCTCCCCGGCTTCGGTTCGGGCTACCATGTCTGGATATTGCCCGTCATTACCCAGCCCGTCATGAAACGGAAACTGGTGCTTTCCTACATTGGCCTCGTGGGAGTGCCGCTCGCCACGCTGCTCGTGATCCTCCCCTTGGGGCGAAGCCTTTCGCCGCCTTCCCCAAGGGCGGAAAGCTGGCCGTTTCCCGTCCTCCCCACGAACCTCGGCAGTCAGGGCGCCGCGCTGGGCATCTCGAATCTGGCCCTCCTGGTTTGTCAAATCGCCTTGATCATCCTCTTGTCCCGCGCCGTCGGGTCTCTCGCCGAGAAGATCCGCCAGCCCAGAGTGATCGGCGAGGTGCTGGCGGGGATTCTGCTCGGCCCCTCCCTGCTGGGCTGGCTGGCTCCCGGAGTATCGGCGTTTCTTTTCCCGCCTTCCGGCTTCGCTGTCCTGAATGGGCTCAGCCAGCTCGGGCTCATGCTCTTCATGTTTATGGTCGGCCTTGAGCTCAACGTGAAGGAGTTGCGCCATCAGGGGCCCATCGCGATCCTGATCAGCCACGCCAGCATGGCTGCCCCCATGGCGCTCGGCGCAGGGCTCGCCCTCTATCTTTATCCCCGGCTGTCCGATGCGGCCGTGAGCTTCACCGGGTTTGCCCTGTTCATGGGAGCCGCCATGAGCGTCACCGCCTTTCCCGTGCTGGCCCGCATCCTGGGCGAGCGCAATCTGGCGCAAACCCGCATGGGTACGATGGCCATTGCCTGCGCCGCCATCGATGACGTGA
This sequence comes from Bryobacteraceae bacterium, assembly GCA_035455185.1. Lineage (GTDB taxonomy): Bacteria > Acidobacteriota > Terriglobia > Bryobacterales > Bryobacteraceae > JAEHDI01. Next base: position 10,964 of record DATIFQ010000324.1, read on the forward strand.
CGGGATGGTGTGTGCTTGCCTTCATCGCGGCCCACGTTCGCGCCGCCGATTCCTCCGTCCGGATCTGGACAACCGTCGCCGGACTCGCGCTGTTCCTGGCGGTCATGTTCTGGGGAGTTCGGAGGTTGCTGCGGAGGATCGAACGCGCCTACCTCGAGCATGGAGAACTGTCGGACAACCGGAAAGCGATCGTCCTGCTGCTCTTGCTACTTTCGGCCCTTTCCACCGAGGCGCTCGGACTCCACCCGCTCTTCGGTGCATTCGTCGCCGGCGCGGTCATGCCCAGGAACCGCGATTTCGTCGCGTATCTGATGGAGAAGTTGGAGTCCCTCACGGTCCTGCTGCTTCTTCCGCTGTTTTTCGCTTACACCGGCTTGCGCACCAGCATCGGGCGGGTGGCGGGGGCCGAAATGTGGGGACTCTGCCTGCTGATCGTGGCCACCGCCGTCATCGGGAAACTCGCCGGAACCGGCCTCGCCGCGCGCATGGGAGGCATGCCATGGCGGGAATCGCTCGTCCTCGGCGTACTGATGAACACTCGCGGGCTGATGGAGCTCGTGGTGTTGAACATCGGCCTCGACCTCGGAGTCATCTCACCCGCGCTCTTCTCGATGATGGTCGTCATGGCCATTTCGACCACGATGATGGCGCCCCCTCTCCTGCATTGGCTCTACCCGCGTCTTACTTAATTCGGGGCTACGCAACTCCGAAACTCCTACTCCCCGCCACTCTTCGCCCACGGTGGCACAATGCCGTTCATCCGGGCATATGCGATCAACTGCCCCATGTGCTCGTTGGCATGGATGATGATCCGCAGATACATACCGTCGACAGTGGCGTCCCTTTTGAGAATCGTGACTTTGCGCTCGAGGTCGCCCGGTTTCAGTGCAGCGCGGGCCGTTTTGACCGCATCGAGCGAGCGCTTCAGCCAGCCGATTACCTCCGCCTTCGCGGTCACGGTCTTCTCCAGGTCGCCCTTCTTGATGTCAGCAGGCAGTTCCGGGCCCGTGACGCTCAACAGGTAGAAATTCGCAAGCGCAATGTGCATGTAGACCTCGCTGACCGACCGCACACCCAGCGCCGGCCGCCACCCGAACTTTTCGGCCGGTGTCGCCTCGGCCAGCGCGAGGAGTTGATGCGAAACGTGCCCCCACTCGCCGTCATAGCCTTGCCAGAGACCGGCCGGCTGAGCGTGCAACGCCGCGCCGCCCAACACGAAACTCAGCAGTAACTTCCGCATGTTTTCCTCCCCGTCGCGCCCCGCCTGGCGCGCGCATATCTCAGCCTACCGCGTCCGGTCGATGTCCATTCCGCCGGGATATCCTGGAGCTTGATATGGCTCTGGTGATTTCCATGCTCCGTGGCGTCAACGTGGGCGGCCACAACAAGATCAAGATGGAGGCGCTCCGGTCGCTCTACGAATCCCTCAAACTGCGGGACGCGCGCACGTACGTCCAAAGCGGCAACGTCATTTTCCGTGCGGACGAGCGGAACCTTGTCTCACTGGCTAGCCGCGTTGAGAACGCGATCAAGCGGAACTTCGGCTTTCGTCCGGACGTCATTGTTCGCACCGCTTCCGAACTGCGAGACGCAATTGCGAGAAACCCGTTCGCGACGCGGCGCAGCATCGATCCGAGCAAGCTCCTGGTCGTCTTCCTGGCCCGGGATCCCGGTCCGGAAGCGCGAGACAAGGTTTTGAAGATCAATGCGGATCCGGAAGAACTGCGGATCGGCGGCCGCGAGCTCTACATTCACTTCCCTAACGGGATGGGACGGTCGAAGCTGTCGGTGGCCGCCGTCGAGAGAGCGCTGGGGGTCCCGGGAACAGGCAGAAACTGGAACACCGTCACAAGGTTGCTCGAGATCGCGGAGGGGCTGGAAGCCTCCCGCTGATCCGCAAAACCTGGGACTAACCTAGGGTCCGCCGTTCGCCGGGCCCCAAGTCGTCCAACCCGCGTTTGTCCGGCGAGGCTCCCACTCTTTTCGTGCCTGACCCGTCCCGGTCGTGTATAATTCCTGTTGAAAGTGATTTGCATGTCATACACCACGACCCTGAACAATCTTAAGCCTTGTGTCTCTTATGCTGCAACTGAAATGCATGTGAAGCTCCGGTCGATTCTCCGGCGTTTGCTGACGACTTCTTCCACTTCCGCTGCGGCGCTGTTTCATCTCTTCCGCCAACTTGCCTTTGTGATTCTCGCTGGACTCCTGGCGCTCCCTTCGTACGCCGAACCGCTGCATTCTTTGCTGCAAGGAACAGTGCTCGACCCGAGCCGCGCGCCAATAGCCGGCGCGACAGTCTCGGCGACGACGGAGGGCCGCGTTGAGAGTGTCTCAACTCATACCGGCAAGGCGGGTGAGTTCTCACTGGATCTCGAGCCCGGCAGCTACACGCTGCACATCGCGGCGGACGGCTTTCGGGACTCCAGCCAGCCGGTGGCGGTGAGCGACACCAGTCCCTTGCCACTCGAAATCCTTTTGCCTCTGGCGCCGCGCCAGGATATGGTGACGGTCACTGAGACAGTTGACTACCAAGTCTCGACAAGCAGCTCGACCCGAACGCCGATTCCGCTGCGCGATGTGCCGCAGTCAATCTCGGTGATCACCCACGACCTGATTCGCGACATCGGCATGCAGAATATGGCCGATGTCGTGCGTTATGTTCCGGGCATCACAATGGCGCAGGGCGAAGGTCACCGCGATGCGCCGGTCATCCGCGGCAATGTGACCACGGCGGATTTCTATGTCAACGGGGTGCGAGACGACGTGCAGTACTTTCGCGACTTGTACAACGTCGAACGCGTCGAAGCGGTCAAAGGCGCTAACGCACTCACATTCGGGCGCGGCGGTGGCGGCGGCGTCATCAACCGCGTGACGAAGGAGGCGCAGTTCTACCCCGTACGAGAGATTACCCTGCAGGGCGGGACGTTTAGCAACAAGCGCTTCACGACCGATTTTGGCCGCAGCATTACCGACAAGATTGCGTTTCGGGTGAACGGCCTTTATGAGAACTCCGACAGTTTCCGGCAGGGCGTGAACGTTGAGCGATACGGCGCCTCGCCGACTTTGACCATCAAGCCCGGCGAGCGCACAAAGGTGCGGCTCAGCTACGAGTACCTCAACGACGGGCGGACTGTGGATCGCGGCATTCCGTCATTTCAAGGGAGGCCGTCCGACGCCAACCGCTCCACTTTCTTCGGCGACCCAAAGCGCAACTATGCGACCGCCGACGTGAACCTCGGCTCGGCGATGGTTGAGTACCAGGCCGGGCTGTTCAACATCCGCAATAGCACATTTCTGGGCGACTACGACAAGTTCTACCAGAACCTCGTGCCCGGGGCGGTGGATGCGACGCAGACTCTTGTAAGCCTCTCGGGTTATAACAACGCGACGGCGCGGCGGAATCTGTTCAACCAAACCGATGCGACGGGCGTGGTCGCGACCGGCCAGTTCCGCCACACGTTGCTCATCGGTAGCGAGTTCGGCCGGCAGCACACCCAAAATTTCCGGAACACCGCCTATTTCTACGACACCGCGACATCGACCATAGTGCCGTTCGGCAATCCTCGCTTCACTGGCCCGGTCACATTCCGCCAAGCTGCATCGGACGCAGACAACATTGCGACCAACCTTATAGCCGCAGTCTACGTGCAGGACCAGGTCGAGCTGACCCGGCACCTACAGGTGGTCGGGGGTATTCGCTATGACCGCTTCACCATCGACTTTCACAACAACCGGAACGGGGAGAACCTGGGCCGGCAGGACAATATGTTGTCGCCACGCGCCGGCCTTGTACTCAAACCGATCGCACCGCTCTCCTTGTACACGAGCTACAGCGTGGCGTACCTGCCGAGTTCGGGTGACCAGTTCTCGTCATTGACCGTGACCACGCGGACGCTCAAGCCGGAGAAGTTCAACAACTATGAGGTAGGCGCCAAGTGGGACGTTTCCCGTACACTGTCCTTCACAACGGCCGTTTACCGCCTGGATCGCACGAATACGATGGCGCGCGACCCTAACAACCCGGCCATCACGGTGCAGACCGGGAGCCAGCGCACAAATGGGTACGAACTGGGCGTTAATGGCAGCGTGACAAAACGTTGGGCTCTAGTGGGCGGCTACGCGTACCAGGATGCATTTGTGACAAGAGCTACCAGGGCTGCGGCGCGTGATGCGCAGGTGGCGCTGGTTCCACATCGTACGTTGTCGCTATGGAACAACTATCGTGTGTCGCCTCGCCTGCACATGGGGCTAGGAGTCATCCACCAGGGCGAAATGTACGCGGGTATCGACAACACCGTGCGGCTGCCGCAGTTCAACCGCGCCGACCTCGCGGCTTACTACTCACTCACAGAGGTAGTGCACATGCAAGTCAATGTTGAGAACCTGTTCGACCGCACCTATTACGCAACGGCAAACAGTAATAACAACATCATGCCGGGCTATGCGCGTGCGGTGCGTGTCGGCCTCGTGGCCCGATTCTAGCCGTTACAGCAGTTCAGAGGTACTAAAAAAGAAGCGGAGTTCAGTTTCCGCCGTCGCGGGGGCGTCGGATCCGTGGATGCAGTTACGTTCGATGTTGGCGGCAAAGCGCTTGCGGACCGTCCCGTCGGCGGCGTTGGCCGGGTTCGTGGCGCCCATCACCTCCCGAAGCTTCACGATCGCGTCTTCGCGCTCGAGGGCCAGTACGATCACCGGACCTTCGGTCATGAAGCTCACTAGGTTCGGGAAGAACGGTCTCTCCCGGTGTACGGCGTAAAAGCCCTCGGCCTGCTGCTTCCGCAGGCGCACCATCCGCATTCCAAGGACGCGGAACCCGGCCTTTTCGATCATGGCGAGAATCTCGCCCGACTGCCCGGCCGCGACAGCATCGGGCTTAATAATGGATAACGTGCGTTCGATCTGACTCATAAGCGACTTTTTACTTTCTCTCCAATCTCAGCGGGCGAGGCGCACACGGTGATGCCGGCGGCCTGCATGGCGGCAATCTTGTCAGAGGCTTTGCCCGCGCCGCCCGAAATGATTGCGCCCGCGTGCCCCATCCGGCGCCCGGGAGGGGCCGTCTGACCGGCGACGAAGCCCACGACGGGTTTCTTCACGTGCTCCTTGATGTAAGCCGCGGCCATCTCCTCGGCGTTCCCTCCGATTTCGCCGATCATCACAATTGCGTGCGTGCCAGGATCTTCGTTGAACAGCCGGATGGCATCGATGAAGTTGGTCCCGATAATGGGGTCGCCACCAATACCGATACACGTAGACTGTCCGATGCCGAGCAAGGTCAACTGGTGGACCGCCTCGTAGGTCAGGGTGCCCGAGCGGGAGACGACGCCGACGTGGCCCAGTCGGTGGATGTGGCCGGGCATGATGCCGATCTTGCACTTGCCGGGCGAGATGATCCCGGGACAGTTGGGACCGATTAGGCGTGTGGAACGACCCTGAAGGAAGTCCCAAGCTTTCACCATGTCGAGAGTAGGAATGCCTTCGGTGATGCAGACTACGACCGACAGGCCGGCATCCGCCGCCTCCATGATGGCGTCGGCGGCGAAGGCGGGCGGCACGAATATCGCCGACGCATCGGCGCCAGTCGCCAGGACTGCCTCGCGGACGGTATTGAACACTGGGAGATCGAGATGGGTCGAGCCGCCTTTACGCGGCACCACGCCCCCGACGACGTGCGTGCCGTACGCAATGCACTGCTGGGCGTGGAACGTCGCCTCACGACCGGTGAAACCCTGGATCAGCACACGGGTGTTTTCGTTAATCAGGACGCTCATTGTGCCAGCCTCACCACTTTCTCGGCTGCGTCGCGCATGCCGTCGGCGACCGTGAAATTCAGTCCGGACTCGGTCAGAATCCGCTTGCCTTCCTGGACATTCGTGCCCTCCATGCGAACGACGACGGGGACCTGAACTTGCAGTTCGCGCGCCGCTGCAACGACGCCGGTGGCCAGCGTGTCGCACCGCAGGATTCCGCCGAAGATGTTGATGAGCACGGCCTTAACATTGCGGTCGGAGAGAAGGATGCGAAACGCGTTCTTGATCTGGTCGGCGTTGGCGCCGCCGCCGACATCGAGGAAGTTCGCCGGACTGCCGCCCGCGTACTTGATGATGTCCATGGTGGCCATCGCAAGGCCGGCGCCGTTGACCATGCAGCCGACCGTCCCGTCGAGCTTGATGTAGTTCAGCCCGTGTCGGGAAGCTTCGACCTCGAGCGGATCCTCCTCGTTGAGGTCGCGTAATTCCAGCAAATCCTTGTGCCTATACAACGCGTTATCGTCGAGGTTGATCTTGGCGTCTAGCGCGTAGACCTTGCCATCCGTGGTGAGGATGAACGGGTTAATCTCGGCTAGTGAGGCGTCCACAGCGGCGTAGGCCCTGGCCAGAGCCGTCATCGCAGCGACCGCACCCCCGACCACAGCCGCCGGAAGGCCCATACCAAAGGCGAGTTTACGCGCCTGGAACGGGGTCAGACCCAGGCCGGGCTCGATGGTTTCCTTCAGAATCATCTCGGGACTCTTGGCTGCGACTTCCTCGATGTCGACGCCGCCCGCCGCCGAAGCCATGAACACAGGTTTGCCCTGAACGCGGTCGAGAACGATGCCAAGGTAGAGTTCACGCTCAATCGGAAGGGTCTCCTCGATCAGGACCCGCTGCACGATGCGTCCCTCAGGGCCGGTTTGGTGGGTGACGAGCTTCATGCCGAGCATGTTCTTGGCGATTTCCGCCGCCTCGTCCAACCCTATGGCGATCTTGACTCCACCGCCCTTGCCCCGTCCACCGGCGTGGATTTGCGCTTTGACGACCACACTGCCGCCAATTTTCTTAGCAGCGATGGCAGCCTCTTCCGGAGAGTAGACGACCTCCCCCCGCGGCACAGGGACGCCGTGCTGGGCCAAGATACTCTTGGCCTGATACTCATGAATTTTCATTGGAAAGCACCTGTGCTAGGATTTTGAAGAACCAAAACCTTCACTATAACATGACGTTACTGACATACCTGGACCGCATGATGGCCCGGGAAGACCTGTCTGCTCACGACGCCGAGGAGGCGATGTCGACCATCCTCGGCGGTGAAGCCACGACGCCGCAGATCGCAGCCTTTCTGGTCGCGCTCCGGATGAAGGGTGAAACCGCGCAAGAGATACTGGGCTTCGCGCGCGCCATGAGGGCCAAGGCGGCGCGTGTGGATGTGCGCCTCAGCGGGGAGCTACTGGTAGATACGTGCGGCACGGGCGGGGACCGCTCCGGAACCTTCAACATTTCCACCATTTCAGCGTTCGTGGCCGCGGGTGCGGGGGCGCGCGTCGCCAAACACGGCAACCGTTCGATCTCTAGCCGCTGCGGCAGCGCAGACGTGATGGAGGGACTTGGAGTGAAGATCGCGCTGGCGCCGGAACAGATGGCTCGTGCAATCCGCGAGGTGGGCATTGCATTTCTGTTCGCTCCGGTGATCCACGTCGCTATGAAACACGCACAACCGGCGCGGCTGGAATTAAGAACGCGCACGGTGTTCAACATCCTGGGTCCGCTGACCAACCCGGCTGGAGCGCAGGCGCAACTGGTCGGCGCGCCGGATGAGCACGCGGCGGAGTTGATGGCCGAGACTCTGGCCGCCCTTGGCCTTACCCGGGGGTTCGTGGCCCACGGCTCCGATGGTCTCGACGAGATCACCACGACCGGGCCGTCCCTTCTGATCGAGATCGCAGGCGGAACCGTGACCCACCGGACCGTCGGCCCCGAGGATTTCGGGGTGCCATGCGCGCGGAAAGCCGACCTTCTCGGCGGGGACCTGGAGGCAAACTGCGAAATTGCCAGAGAGGTGCTCGGCGGAGCGCGTGGTCCCCGGCGGGATGTCGTGCTGGTGAACGCATCGGCGGCGTTGGTTGCGGCGGGGCGCGCACGCGATTTCCGGGAGGGCGTTGCGATGGCGATGGAGTCGATCGACTCGGGAGCCGCGCGTCGAAGAACCGAAGATCTGGCCCGTTTCACCCAGCAGTTCGGCTGACCGCCGGCGCTACCACCAGGTTTTCCAAACCAGCAGGCCCACTCCGGCAAGGAAGCCGGCCATGGCCTGATACTCCTGATTGCGCCAGTACAGACTCCAGCGGAACGGCAAGGAGGACGCAGACGCCTGGAACCGCGGCCAGAGCATCGGGACCCGTTCCGCGTACCCAGCGTAATCCGGGAACAGCTTCCGAAGGTGTTGCTCCTCGAGTTCGATCACGGGCAGATAGACGAGTGCAAAGGCGGCCGCAAGGACCGCCGCCAGTAACGAACTGCGCGACGCGAGTGCGAATCCGGCGGCGACCAGCAGAGTTCCAAGATACAGCGGGTTCCGCATCCAGGCGTACGGCCCGCCGGTCGCGAGGCATTCGTTCTTGGCGAGGTGGCCCGCCGCCCAGCCGCGTAGAAGCAAACCGAGCAGAGCAATTGGCAGACCGGCGGTAAGTGAACGCGGTGCCGGATCGGAGAGCAGAACAAACGCCGCCACGAGCAGAAAGCCGCTCGGAACCCGGAGACGGGCGACAGCGTCGGCGTACGGTTTCGGGAACCAGTGGCGTCGCGTCATCGAGCAGAACCAGCCTGGCACTGAGAGACGGAAAGGCGTTCCCGGAGCGCTGCGAGCACGTCGTCCGGCGAGATCCTGCCCATCGCTGGGTGGGGCTCCTTCTTCCGTTTGTAGGACGTGGTGGCTGCCGGGTCCCGAAGGACGGTGAAACTGGAGCCGTACGGGCCATTACGCGAGGGGTCAGTCGGACCGAAGATCGCCACCCCGGGCTTTTGAAGCGCAGCGGCGAGGTGCATCGGACCGCTGTCGATCCCGATTACAGCGAGGGCTCTGCGCGTGGCGTGGATCAGCCCAGAGATACCGGAGAGGTGAACGACTGGTCCGGCTACCTGGGCAAGCGTCCCGGCAGCTTGAGGCGGGCCATTGAGGACGAGCGGCAGGTCGAGGTCCCGTCGGAGGAGTCCGGCGAGCGTGGAATAGTAGTCGAGCGGCCATTGCTTCCCCGGCCATCCGGCGAGCGGGTTGGCGAGGACGAAACCGCCCTCCGGAAGCTCGCCCTCGGTTGTTCCATCGGGTACCGGAAAGGCGCTGACAATACTGGACGCACCGGCTGCCGAAGCCAGTTCGAGATTCCGGTCCACTACGTGCGGGGCCTGCGCCAGCACTCGGTTCGAGTAAAACAACGCGGCGACGCGCTCCCGCAGCAGTGATTGGTGGAATCCGTAGATCCGATCCGGGCGGGCAACGGAGGCGACGATGGCCGACTTCACTAGGCCCTGAAAATCAACGGCCAGATCGAAACGGCGATGGCGGAGCTCCCGCCAGGCCGAAACAAGGCCGCTGAACGTCTTCCGCTCGAACAGGATCGCCTCGTCGACGAACGGATTTCCCTCGATCAGCGGAGCCCATTTGGGAGCGATCACCCAACTCAGCCGGGAATTAGGGAAGCCATGCTTCAGGGTGGCGACAGCGGGTAAAGCGTGCAGCACATCACCCATCGCGCCCAGGCGAACGACGAGGATCCTCGGGCCGGAATTAGCTTGCGTGCTGCCGGCTGTGTACATGTCGAATCAGGTTCCGGGTGAGCTGTTCGTCATCGGCTTCCATTCGAACGGCATCACCGGCCTGGAGGCGAGCAAGCAGGTCACCGATCGTGCCGCCATCCGGAAGCACCACGTAGTCTACCACCGCGAGCGCCGCAACCAGTTCCGCCCGCGCCGCGGCCGACAGGACCGGCGCGATTGGAGTGTTCACGACCACGACCAAGGCGCCGGCGCCCGCTCGCGCAGCGGCCAGGCGACGGCCGTGTTCCGCGAGCACCGGGTCAAAGCAGCCGGTAACGACGCTAACGGCTACGCCGCTGTTTCGCAGTTGCCGTACGATTGACTCGGCCGCGGCCGGAGTGAGGATCTTCTTTCGTGTGTCCACTTTCCTGTCTGGCGAACTCCTTCGCACTTTCCGCATCCGCTCCCGCCGCACGGGCCAGCGTGTAGGCCGCCCATGCCGCGGGCGTCTTCAAAAACCGGTACCGTTCGTCCCGCTGGTCAAGCAGCGGCATCATTCGGCGGCCGTCGGCGATGGCATACTGCTGCTCGACGTCGGTGACGGCTTCGACGGCTTCGTCCCAGTCGCCCGCGGTGAACAGAACCGCGTGGCAGCCGCCGGCCCTGTCGGCGGCGGCCTCAGCGACCGCCTTTCTGGACCGGCCGACCGCCGAGGCATCCAAACCAATCTGTTCGAGCCGGCGTTTCGTAGCCGCTGAGCCGAGTCCGACCGGCAGCGCCCGCCCCCCAAGCTGCCGAAGCGCCTGAAGTTCAGCCGAACTTCGGTTGAAGTCGCCGACCACCAGGATCAGGAAGCGCCGCGCCCACTCGAACATCGTCCGCGATCCCCCCTATTTCAGCAGGTCGAGGGCCTCCGCCGCTACCCGCTCAGCCGAGACGCGGATCATGCAACGGTGATCGATCGGGCACTCGCGCAAGAGGCAGGGGCTGCACTCGACCGGCTCGCGGATCACACGAACAATGGGACCGGATGGGCCGGTCGTCTCGTAGTCGGTCGCGCCGAACACCGCGACCGTGGGCACACCCAACGCAGAGGCGATGTGCATGGCGCCCGAATCGTTCGTGAGGAACAACTCGCACACGGCCGCCATATCGATGAAGCCGGCGAGCGTCGTGGCGCCGGCCAGGTTGATTGCTCTTCGACCTGCGTAGCGGACGCCTGCCTCGACCTGCTCGCACACGCCGCGCTCGCCGGCTGAACCGAACACGGCTACGTCAGCCTCCTGCTGGGAGGCGACGCGGGCTGCGGCTTCAGCGAACCGCTCCGGCAACCAGCGTTTGGCTGTGCCGTACGCCGCTCCGGGGCTGACACCCACCACCGGTCCGCGAAGGCCCAGTTCTTCAAAACGCCGGCGGCCGGATTGGCGCGCGGCGGATACGGCATCGAGCAGGATCGGTTCCGCCTCCGGCAGAGCCTCCAACATCCCAGCCCGCCTAAGAAGTTCGAGGTAATAGTAGCGCTCGTGGCGAGGGATCTCTCCCGCTGCAGGCGGAGGCACGGCGTGGGTAAGCAGAATGCGCCGGGCATCCCGGCTGTAACCGATTCGCGATGGAATGCGAGCGAGCCAGACAATGAGCGCGGCGTCGAAGGAGTTAGGCAGGAGGATGGCGCAATCGAAACTATCGCGCGACAGTTCCCGCCCGGCGTTCCACTTGCTTGACCAGTCCCGGGCGCCAGGGCTGGCGGCATACGGGATCACGCGATCGGCGAACGACTCCCGGAAGTAGAGATCGGCCACCCAAGGACGCGCCTGTACGGCAATGTGCGCCTTAGGGAAGCGCTCCCGCAGAGCCCGAAGCGCCGGCAGCGACATGACGGCATCGCCCACCCAGTTGGTGGACCGCACGAGGATCCGCTGAAAATCGGGAGTCGCGGCCAAGTCTTCATGGTACAGCCTGGAGCCGAGACCCAGCGGACCGCTACAATAGCAGCAGGCTGCCTCGGAAGCCGAAATGGGACGATTCTACACTCGAGAAGAACTGGTGGCCGCACGGGCCGAATGGAAGCGGCAGGGTAAGTCCGTCGTCTTTACAAACGGGTGCTACGACATCCTGCATCCGGGGCACATACGCCTGCTTGAGAAGGCCCGGGCCCTGGGCGACATCCTGATTCTGGCGATTAACAGCGACTCTAGCGTACGCCGGCTCAAGGGCGCGTCCCGGCCGTTGAACCCCGAACAGGAGAGGGCGGAACTCGTGCTCGCTCTTCAAGCAGTCGACGCCGTGACCGTGTTCGACGAAGACACTCCCCGAGAGTTGATCGCCGAGGTGTTGCCGGACGTGCTGATCAAGGGCGCCGACTGGGCGCATTTCATTGCAGGTCGAGAAGAAGTCGAAGCGGCGGGCGGCAAAGTCCTTTCGACGCCGCTTGAGCCTGGATATTCTACTACTGGAATAGTAGAACTGCTCCTGACGCTTACCGTTCAGCCCGAATGACTCATCCGGAGATTCGTAACCTCCTGGAAGGATTGGGCCGGCATCCCGCCTTTCAGGAACTGTTGGGCCGGATACAAAAGGAACCGGTCTCGCGCAACCCCCTCTCCGGCCTGAACCCAGCAGCAAAAGCACTCTACACGGTTCTCCTGTGCAAGGCGTTTGAGCGGCCGGTGATCGTTGTCGTCGAAGGCGTCCGGCAAGCGGAGGCCCTTGGTGAAACTGTCGAGACTCTATTCGACCTGCTTCGTGGTGGACGCTCCGTCCCGCCGCCACAAGTCCTGCCGGCGCTGGACGTTCTTCCGCATCAACGGTTGTCCCCGCACTCGGAGATCAGCGAAGAGCGTGCGGTCGGTCTCTGGCGGCTCGCCTCGGGCGTGGCCCCGATCACAATCACCCCGATCACGTCGGCGCTGCTTCGAACCGAGCCGGCTGAGTTTTACCGCCAACTCGCGATCACGCTCCGGGCCGGAGAAGAGGTCCCGTTCGACGCGGTTGTAGAGCACCTGCGTTCGGTAGGGTACGAGCACCGGGAGCCGGTCGAGATGGTCGGGGAGTTCTCAGTCCGCGGCGGCATTCTCGACGTGTTCTCGCCTGAGGCGTCCCGGCCGGTACGCATCGAATTCATCGGTGACCAGGTGGAATCGATGCGGAGATTCGACGTGGAGACACAGCGATCCGTGGTTAAGACCGAGGAGTGCACGCTGCTGCCTCTATCGGAGACGCCGAAGTCGGCCGGTCTTTTCGCCGAGCTCTACGAACACCTGGGGCGGGAGCACGTGCCGAACGTGGACGAGGCGTTCCCCGGTTGGGAGTTCATGGCGGCGGCCGTACGTCCCCGCGAGAACTCGCTTATCGAACTGGCGGAGAAACCCCTAGTGATATGGGACGAGCCGGCTCAGCTCAGGGATGTCGCAAACCGTCTATGGGAACGCATGGAGACGACCGAACCGGTCGGCACCTGTCCTCCGGACCGGATCTTCTTCCGGTGGAACGAATTGGGCGAAAGGCTCGGCTCGGCGGCACAGGTTGAGTTCACCGAGCTTGCGCTCGATCCTCGACCCGGCCCGCACATCGGCACCCGGCCGGCGATGACGTTCCATGGCAATATGCCCGTAGCGGTCGCCGAAACCAGGAATGCGGTCGAGCAGGGCAGCCGTGTGGTGTTCTTCGCCGCATCGGCAGGAGAACTGGAGAGACTTGCCGACGTCTTCCGGGAATATTCGGTTCCGTTTCAGCTTGGCATTGAGCCTTCCGCCTCTACGCCCCAGTACCTGGCTGAGCACGCCTATCTCGCGGGCTCTGCGGCAAGCACGTATCTGGTCAAGGGCCTTGTCCGGCGCGGAGTGGTGTTCCCCGAGCAGCAGGTGACATTGTTTGGCTCGGAAGATCTGTTCGATTCCTCGGAACTGGTTCCGCGGCCGGCGGCGCGCGCACACCATTTCGCGTTCTCGCTCGACCTCACCGACCTGAAACCTGGCGATTACATGGTTCACTCGGAGCACGGAGTCGGCCGTTTCCTGGGGCTGCGGGAGCTCTCCCTCGGAGATCAAAAGGGCGACTTCATGCTGCTCGAGTACGCCGGCGAGGCCAAACTGTACGTACCGCTTCCGCGGCTCGATCTGGTTCAGAAGTATCGCGGGGCGGGCGACGGAGCGCCGCCGCTCGACCGTCTCGGCGGAACGACCTGGAACCGCACGAAGAGCCGGGTGAAGGCGAAGATGCGCGACATGGCTGACGAGCTTCTCAAGCTTTACGCCGAGCGCAAACTAGCGCAGGGTGTGGCCTTCTCCCCCGACAGCAACTGGCAGCGCGAGTTCGAGGACGCGTTCGAGTTCAGCGAGACGAAGGATCAGCTCGTGGCCGTCCAGGAAATTAAGCGTGACATGGAGGTGGCGCATCCGATGGACCGTCTCCTCTGCGGCGACGTCGGATTCGGCAAGACCGAAGTCGCCATGCGGGCGGTGTTTAAGGTGCTGGGCGACGGCCGGCAAGCGGCCGTTCTCGCGCCGACGACGGTCCTCTGTTTTCAGCACTACGAGACCTTCCGCCGCCGTTTCGGTCCGTTTCCGGTCCGCGTCGAGATGCTAAGCCGTTTTCTGTCGCCCAAAGAGCGAAAGACCGTCCTTGCCGACCTCGCGGACGGAAAGGTTGACATCGTGATCGGCACGCACCGGTTGTTGTCGAAGGACGTACAGTTCCGCGATCTGGGGTTGCTGATCGTGGACGAAGAACAGCGCTTCGGCGTCGGGCACAAGGAGCGCCTCAAACAGATTCGGAAAAACGTCGACGTGCTGACGATGAGCGCCACGCCCATCCCGCGAACGCTGCACATGTCCCTTGTCGGACTGCGCGACATGTCCGTCATCGAGACGCCCCCGAAGGACCGGCTGGCGATCCACACCGTCGTAGCGCATTTCGACTGGGACCTGATCCGTACCGCCGTCGACCAGGAGTTGAGCCGCGGCGGCCAGGTCTACTTTGTTCACAACCGGACCGACAGCATTTGGTCGCGGGCGGCGATGATCCAGGAGCTGACGCCCCATTGCCGGGTCGCTGTCGGCCACGGCCAAATGAGCGAGGGGCAACTCGAGAAGGTCATGCTCGGGTTCATGAAGCACGAGTATGACGTGCTCGTATGTACGACAATTATAGAAAATGGGCTTGATATCCCTCTTGCAAATACGATTATCGTAGATCACGCCGAGCGTTACGGCCTCTCCGAGTTGTATCAGCTCCGGGGCCGAGTAGGCCGTTCGAATCGAAGGGCTTACGCTTATCTCTTGGTACCGCCGGACACTGAACTGTCGGAGACCGCTCGAAAGCGTTTGGCGGCGCTGAAAGAATTCAGCGAACTGGGCGCCGGGTTCAAGATCGCCGCACTCGACCTGGAGTTGCGTGGGGCCGGTAACCTTCTCGGCGGCGAGCAGCACGGCCATATTAACGCCGTCGGATACGACGTGTACGTGAAACTGATGGAGGAGACGGTTCGCGAGTTGAAGGGAGAAGAGGTTCCGGTCGAGGTCCATTCGACATTGAACCTTGGACTCGACGTCCGGATACCCCCCGAGTACATCGCGGAGGAGCACCAGCGGCTCCGCGTCTACAAGAAGATCGCCGATGTCGGCGAGCGTAGCCAGGCGGACGCGATCCTGGCCGAACTCCGGGATCGCTTTGGCCCGCCGCCCGAGGCGGTGTCGAACCTGCTCGAGTTCTCGCTCCTAAAATCACTCGCCAAACGGCTTGGCATTGAGTCGATCGAGAGGCGCCAGGGCGCCCTCAACGTGAAGTTCCACCGGGAATCCCGCGTAGACCCGGCGCGGCTGATGAACCTGGTGAGCCGCACGGTGGGTGGGCAATTCACGCCCGCGGGGATTCTCCGTGTGCCCCTCGAAGGCGATTCCACCCCGCGGAAGGTGTTGGAACGGGTGAAGGACTGCCTCGTGCATCTCTCGCCGTAGCTATTTCATAATAGAGCTATGGTGTCAGTGTTGTGTTTTCTCGGTACATTCGTGCTCGCTTGGGGCGCTTTCGCCTCAGACGTGCGGGTCGTCGAAGTGATCGTGGCGAAGGTAAACAACGAGATCATCACATCGAGCGAACTCGAACGCGGGCGCCGTCTGATCGAAGCCCAGTTGCGCCGAAGCGGGACGGGCGGCCAGCAACTCGAGGAGGCCGTGAAGGAGCGTACAAAGGACGTGCTGCGCGACCGCATCGATCAGTTGCTGCTCGTGCAGAAGGGCAAGGATCTGGAGATCAACGTCGACAGCGAGGTGACGAAGGAACTTGCCAACATCCAACTGCAAAACAAGATTGCCGATCAGGACAAGTTCCAGCAGTGGATTCGCGAACAGAGCGGCATGCCGTTTGAGGACTTCAAGGCGGAAATGCGAAAC
>DATIFQ010000325.1:0-6751 GCA_035455185.1 Bryobacteraceae bacterium
AGCTTTGCAGACCGGCGTGCGCCGCGTAGCTGAACGACCGCAACATACCCGCCACGTCCTTCAGTGGCGACTGTTTCGCCCGCCGCTCAGCGACTGGCCGCGCTGGCTCCCCCTCGAAGTCGAGGATGACGAAATCATTCATCGCGCGGAGCACCTGCCCAAGGTGGTAATCGCCGTGGACCCTGATTCTTTCCCCGCCGGTTCTGATAACCGCCAGCCCTTCAAAACGCGTGAGGAGCCGGCGCCGCATGCTCAGGGCCAGTCCGGCTTTGTCCACGATTTCTTCCGGGAGCAATGCCAGACCCGCTTTCAGCAGTTCGAAGACTTTCGTGGCATGGTTCCGCAATTCGCCGGCGAGCTGCGACAGATCGTCGCCGGTCATTGGCTCTGGGATCATCGCAGGATCGCTGGTGGCAGCTCCGAGTGCGAGGTGCATCTCCGCGGTTCTCCTGCCGAGGACAGCGGACGCATCCAGGTAGATGCCGATGCTTTCACGGGCTTCCGCGGGTGCCTCAGTTTCCGAGAGATCAAACAGCGAAAGCGCACAGTTGTGGGGCGGCGGAACCGAGGACAACGCGGTTGCGCATTGCTCGAAATAGCGCCCGAGCTCCTCGAGGGTCCATCGCCATCCGTCGCCCTGGTTCTCCACCAGTGCTTGAAGCATGGCCAGAGTGGATGGCCCCGAGCCGTGCGGTACATACTCGATGGCGCCGGCCAGCCTCGGTATCCGGCTAAAGTGAGTCTCCTCCGTGAGGTAGCGGCCTAGTTCGAAGTCAGGGTTTGGCCCCGGCTCCAGGCGCCGGAAGAACTTGAGGATCATCCGATCTCCGTAAATCACAGACGTGTTGCTTTGCTCGGCGGAACTGCGTACCACTGGCAGCGGGCCTGTATCCGCGCCGCGAGCGTACGAGTAAGCGTGGCTGGCAAAGGCGCGAATCCGTCCCTTTCGGCCAATGAACTCCTGTCCGCGCTCGATCGCCGTTAGGAGTCCCTGGCATGTTGTATCGTCCGCGGTGGCGTCACACAACAGGCCTGTCTTTCCCGAATCGGCGATGCGGCATAACACGGCGCCCGGCTGGCAATCCAGCAATTGCTCCGCCTCGCGACCCATCACCAGGAAGAGCGGCAGAAGGTACGAATCCGTTCCACCGTCGGCGAAATCCACGTCGATCAGGGCAAGGACCGACGGACACGACGGCCCTTCCACAATCCGCGCCCAGTCTCTCACACGCGTCGCCGTGATCGTACGCGCCTTTCCTGCGAACCAGCGCTGGCCGGGGAGGAATCTTGGCAGGACCCTGGTCGTCAGGCTCTGTGTGGCGTGTCCCTCCAACAAATCTTCCCAGGTCCCCTCCAGAACGAGTGGGGCGTGTTCTTCCAGTGTGGCCTTCGTCGTAACGTCAGCCGGTGTCGGTGCTCCCTGCAACTCAAACCAGTAGAAGCCGTAGGGGCCCAACGTTAGCGGGTATGGCTCAACCCCGATTGCCGGGAACTCGCTGTATCCGAGCATCTCGACCGGTGTCATCCCAGCCAGTGAAGACAAGTCCAGAGTAACCGCCTGCGCGAATCGGGAAAGGTTGGCTACGCACAAGATTCGGTCGTGCTCATGGCGGCGCAGATAGGCCAGCACTTTCCGGTTGGCCGGGTGCAGGAATTCGACGGTGCCTCTTCCGAACACCTTGAACAACTTCCGCAAGGCGATCATGTTGCGCATCCAGTTCAGCAGTGACGAGGGATCGCTCTGCTGCGCCTCGACGTTCACTGCCTCATAACCGTACACAGGATCCATGATGACGGGGCTGTAAAGTCTCGCCGGAAAGCACCGTGAGAACCCAGCGTTCCTGTCGGCGCTCCACTGCATGGGAGTGCGCACACCATTCCGATCTCCAAGGTAGATGTTGTCACCCATGCCAATCTCGTCACCGTAATAGATGATCGGCGTGCCCGGGAAGGAGAAGAGCAGGCCGTTGAGCAGTTCAACGCGCCGCCGGTTATTGTCCATCAGCGGCGCCAGCCGCCGGCGGATACCGAGGTTCAGCCGCATCCGCGGATCTGCGCTGTAGGCGAAATACATGTAGTCGCGCTCGTCATCTGCCACCATCTCCAACGTCAGTTCGTCGTGGTTGCGGAGGAACAGTCCCCACTGGCAGTTCCCCGGAATCTCCGGTGTCTGAGCCATGATGTCGGTAATCGGATGACGGTCTTCGAGCCGCAGAGCCATGAAGATTCGAGGCATCAGCGGGAAGTGAAAAGCCATGTGGCACTCATCGCCGTCCCCGAAGTACGGCCGGACATCGGTGGGCCACTGATTGGCTTCCGCCAAAAACATCCGGTCGGCATAGCGGGAATCCATTTCTTTCCGGAAACGCTTGATCACCGCGTGTGTCTCGGCGAGGTTCTCGCAGTTGGTGCCGTCACGTTCCACCAGGTAAGGAATGGCATCGAGCCGCAGCCCGTCAACACCCATATCCAGCCAGAACTCCATTACTTTGACTATCTCTTGCA
Organism: Bryobacteraceae bacterium; assembly: GCA_035455185.1. Classification (GTDB taxonomy): domain Bacteria; phylum Acidobacteriota; class Terriglobia; order Bryobacterales; family Bryobacteraceae; genus JAEHDI01. The sequence continues at coordinate 2,506 of DATIFQ010000325.1, forward strand.
CTACAAGGGGATTGTCGAAATTCAGATCCGGCTGATGAGAGAAGAAGCGGTGCCAATAGTACGCATTCGCCTCGGTGTCCCAGGTCCAGTTCGATTTCTCCGTGTCCAGGAAGATGATCCTTGCGTCGTGGTATTTCTGATCGGTATCGCTCCAGACATAGAAATCCCGCTCCGGTGAACCGGGCGGCGCCTTCCGAGCTGCCTGAAACCATGGATGCTGGTCGGAAGTGTGGTTTACCACCAGCTCGATGATGACTTGAAGACCTCGCTGGTGTGCCTCTGCAATGAAAATTTTGAAATCATCCAACGTCCCGTAGCTGGGATGAACGTTGGAGTAGTCGGCGATATCGTATCCGTCGTCGCGAAGCGGAGACGGAAAGAACGGCAACAGCCACAAACACGTAACACCCAGGTTCTGGAGGTAGTCGAGTTTGTGTAGGAGCCCGGAAAAATCGCCGATTCCGTCATTATCGGCGTCGAAGAACGCCTTGACGTGCGCTTCGTAGACAATCGCGTCTTTGTACCAGAGAGGATCCTGTGCGCTGCCTGGGAGTTTCATTGCTTCCCGCTCAATTTCGCCTGAATGCTACAACCGCCAGCGGCGGGACTGTAATGTTCAATGAAAAGGGCCTGCCGTGGGCGCCCACAGGAGTTGCCACGGCGCCGCCTAGGTTACCCTGTCCACTTCCCCCGTATAGTGTTGCATCGCTGTTCAGAACCTCGCGCCAATCTCCTCCTGTGGGCGTGCCGATTCGGTAGTTATGTCGCGGCATGGGCGTAAAGTTGCACACGAATGCTACAGTGTCCAGCGGATCCCTGCCTTTCCGAAGGAAACTCACGACACTCCGCTGCGTGTCGCTGCAGTCGATCCATTCGAAACCGCCTGGATCGCAATCGAGCTGATGCAGGGCAGGTTCGCTCCGGTAGAACGTGTTGATGTCACGCACCCAGCGCTGCAAACCACGGTGCTGCGGATACCCGATAAGGGGCCAGTCAAGATCTTCGTCATGATTCCATTCGCGCCACTGCCCGAACTCACCGCCCATGAAGAGCAGTTTCTTCCCCGGGTGGCCGATCATGTAGCCGTATAGAACCCTGAGGTTGGCGAACTTCTGCCAATCGTCACCCGGCATTTTCCCGATCATCGAACTCTTGCCGTGCACCACCTCGTCGTGTGAGAAAGGCAACACGAAATTCTCGTTGAACGCGTAAAGCAGGCTGAACGTGATTCGATTATGGTGAAACGAGCGGTGGATGGGATCCTTCGACATGTAGTCCAGCATGTCGTGCATCCAGCCCATATTCCATTTCAGGCCAAAGCCGAGTCCTCCCAGGTAAGTGGGCTGTGAGACCATCGGCCACGCGGTGGAGTCTTCCGCTACCATGACAACGTCCGGGAATTGCCCGTAGACGACTTCGTTCAGCGTGCGCAGGAAGTCAATCGCCTCCAGGTTCTCTCTGCCTCCGAACTTGTTCGGCATCCACTCGCCATCACGCCTGCCGTAGTCCAGGTAAAGCATGCTTGCAACCGCGTCAACCCGCAAACCGTCGATATGATACTTTTCGAGCCAGAATACCGCGTTGCTGATCAGAAAATTCCGCACTTCCGTCCTGCCGTAGTTGAATACGAAAGTGTCCCAATCCGGATGTTTTCCCTGGCGCGGGTCAGCATGTTCGTAGAGATGCGTTCCGTCGAAGAATGCCAGACCGTGCCCGTCGGTCGGAAAGTGCCCGGGCACCCAGTCCATGAATACCCCGATCCCATGCTGATGGAGCGTGTCCACTAGGTACATGAAGTCGTCCGGCGTACCGAACCGGCTGGTCGGAGCGAAGTAGCCGACTGTCTGGTAGCCCCAGGATCCGTCGAACGGATGCTCCATGACCGGCAGGAATTCTACATGGGTGAAGCCCATTTCTCCGACGTAATCAGCCAGTCGCGGAGCCATCTCCCGATACGTCATCCAGCGATTGTTTTCTTCGCGCACGCGCTTCCACGAGCCAAGGTGCACCTCGTAAGCGGCAATTGGGGCGCTTGACGAGTTGCGCTGGGCTCTTCCTCGCATCCATTCGCCGTCTCCCCACTGGTAGCCGGAAAGATCCCAAACCTTTGAGGCCGTCTGCGGCCGCATCTCTGCGGCGAATCCATATGGGTCGGCCCTTTCCGTGCGGTACCCGTTATACTTCGACGCAACGTGATACTTGTACAATGCACCGTGTCCGATTCCGGGTACAAAGCATTCCCACAAGCCTGCGTCCGGGCGGAATCGCATTGGGTTCGCGTCGGGATCCCAACCGTTGAAGTTCCCGATCACCGAGACGCTTTCCGCATTAGGCGCCCACACCGCAAAGTGGGCGCCATCCCGCTCCTCGTGACGCCACAATTGGGCGCCCAATTTGCTGTAGCTGCGGTAGTGCGTGCCCTCCGCCAACAGATGCAGGTCGAAATCGGTTAAGAATGTGCTGCTCACGCGACAGCCTCCTTTCTACAGGTAGTAGTCAAAATCACGTTCCGTCCGCGTCTTCCGCCGGATTCGAAATATGTGCGCCGGTGCCTGCTGGGGATCCAATTCCACGTAGTTGCGCATGCCTTGCCATAGAAAGCGCCCTTCCCCGAGCAGTTCATGTACTTGGTACGGCTCGCTCTCGCGAAGCCCCAGTGCATCCAGGTCTAACGTCACCCAGCCGCTCTGTGTGTGTCGGAAGTCCAAGTTCACTACAACGAGAATCACGTTTGAGAAATCAGGCGTGCTCTTGCTATAGCAGATCACCATGTCGTTATCTACGGCATGAAAGTGCAGCCTCCAGTCATGGTGTAGCGACTGATTCTCCCTCCGGATCCTGTTCACCCGTGCAATGAAATCCTTGAGGCTCCACGGCGAGTCGAGGTTTCGGTGCTTGAGTTCGTACTTCTCCGAGTTCAAGTATTCTTCGCTTCCGGGTTCCTTCGGCTCGTTCTCGCATAACTCAAACGCCGGACCGTAGATGCCATAACTGGCCCCCAGCGTAGCCGCCAGAACGAGTCGTGACACGAATGCTGGACGGCTGCCCATCTGCAGGTACTCCGGCAGGATGTCCGGCGTATTCGGCCATAGGTTGGGCCGTAAGAATTCTCGCACCGGGCTCTGTGCAAGCTCCTCAAAGTACTCGGTTAGTTCGCGCTTGGTGTTTCTCCAGGTGAAATATGTGTATGACTGCGAAAAGCCGAGCTTGGCGAGTCGATACATCACCTTTGGCCGCGTAAACGCTTCCGATAGAAAAATAACCTGTGGATACTCCTTCTTTACGTCAGCTATGAGCCACTCCCAAAATCGGAATGCTTTGGTGTGCGGATTGTCAACCCGGAAGATATGAACGCCCTTCTCGATCCAGAACGTGACCACACTGCGTAACTCTTCCCAAAGGCCTCGCCACTCGCTGCTTTCGAAATCGAATGGGTAAATGTCTTGATATTTCTTCGGTGGGTTCTCGGCGTATTGAATCGTTCCGTCCGGCCTCGCGCGGAACCACTCGGGACATTCTTTCACGTACGGATGGTCGGTCGCGCACTGAAAAGCGAGATCTAGAGCGATCTCGATTTCGTATTCTCCAGCCCGCGAAATAAGATGCTCGAAATCTTCCATGGAGCCAAGTTGCGGGTGAATTGACTTGTGGCCGCCTTCCTTAGCGCCGATGGCCCACGGGCTTCCTACGTCGTCCGGCCCACAGAACGTTGTATTGTTCTTTCCTTTCCGGTTAGTACGGCCGATCGGATGAATTGGCGGAAGGTACAGAATGTCGAAACCCATGCCTCCAACGTAGTCGAGCAGCGCCTCACAGTCGCGGAACGTGCCGTGTCGGCCAAGCTCGGGTGAGCAGGAGCGAGGGAACATCTCATACCAGGCGCCGAAGCGGGCCACTGGCCGCTCGACTGTTACCGGCAGTTCGTGTGGGTAACGTGTGGCGAGCCGGCGATCCGCGTAGTGTGACGCCAGTTTCCCAAGTTCCTCGTCAAGAGCTAGCTGTGCCCGGAATTCGGCGCTCTTTTTGCCAGACAACTCGGCCGCCCACTGTCGCAGCCTTTCGGCGTCCGCACCCTCAGCCTTCTGGGATGCGGCAGAAACCAGGGATGCGCCGATCAATAGATCGACCTCGACCTCCTGCGCGGCCTGTATCCGCTTGATGAAGTCGTGGCGCCAAGTCTGAAATTGATCGAGCCAGCCTTCAACGGTGTAGTAATAGCGTCCCATCTGACCTACCGTGAATTCGG
>DATIFQ010000326.1:0-11131 GCA_035455185.1 Bryobacteraceae bacterium
CGTGATACAGGAATGGACCAGATCGTCGAGGCTCATTGCTTGGGCCGTATCGTACAATACGGCGACTCGGCTGACCTCCGCGAGGCACTCGCCGAGTTCGCTTCCTGGAGTCCCGAAGCGTGGGAGGAGTTTTCGCGCCACGCGAGAGGGGTTTACTCCGCCGTGTTTTCGTGGTCGGTGATGAAATCTCGCCTCCAAACGCTGTATTCGACACTTCCGGCGCGCGTTGGGGGCAGAGGGCGGCTCGCCACGGCATGAGGATCTACAAGCCGGCATTCTTCTGGTTTGTCGTGGCGCTTGCCGTCAGAGCGGCGGCGGCACTCGCCCTCCATTTGTACTCGATCTCGGCCGGTTTCGAAGGTTTCTACCCCCTAGCCTCTGGACATGACGACCGGCAGTATTGGAAGCTTGCGGCAAGCCTTGCGGACGGAATGAAGCCGGTGGACCTCCCGCATGCGTACCCCTTAGTGCTTGCCTTCCTGTTTCGATGTTTCGGTCCTAGCCTGGTGCTTGGAAAGGCGCTGAACATCCTCGCAGGCTCTGTGACGGTCGCTCTTGGGGTACTGATCACGCGGGACCTGTCACGCCACGTTACAACATCGTGGCGAAAGACTCTTCATCCGGTCAATGTAGCTGGGTTGTTATTAACGTTCTATCCTTCCGCCGTGTTTTACTCTACGCAGCTCGTAAAGGACCCGATTCTCGTATTACTTGGCATGTGGTCTGTTTACATTGTAGTCCGGATTGTGCATGAGCGCCGGTTTAGTCTCTGGGCCTTGTGGGTTGGGAGCCTCGCGGCTCTTTACCTGTTTCGCCCTTATGCTGCCTGCGTGATGGGGTTGAGCGTGTTGGTGTTTTTAACATCCTTCTGGCGCGCAAGGCTCCGCACGCGCGTGACGGTGTTACTCATCGCCGTGCTCACCAGCGCGAGCGTACCAAATCTCTTGGGCTGGGGCTGGTTCGGCTCCAGTTACCTTGCACCACTTCTAGACCCCGAGTTTGTGATTCAGTTCCGCGAGCGTGCATATTCGAGCGGCGGAAGTGCGGTTGGCATAGAGCTGAATTACCTAGAGCCGCTCAGTTTCGTCAGTTCGTACAGTTATGGTCTCTTGACGGTGTTGTTTGGGCCATTTCCCTGGCAGATTCGGTCGGCGGTGATGTACATCGCACTGCCCGAGTCTCTGGTGATGTTGTCGCTGGGCATTGTGGCGCTGTCCAAGAAGAGTAAACCAGACGTATATCAGCGTGAGCAACTTCTGCTACTAATTCTAGCTGTGCTAATGTCCGCTGCGATTGCCCTGTTCAGCGACAACATAGGGGCTAACACGAGGCTGCGTCTCCTTCCTTGGAGCGCACTACTGATCTACGGAGCGGCAAAATGGGACAGTCGTCGAAGAACCTCCGTGTACTCTACTTGATCACGAAGTCCGAAGCCGGGGGAGCACAGTCTCACGTGCTTTCCCTGTTGAGGGACCTAAGAAGCGAGTTCGATTTCGCACTCGGTGTGGGAGAAGAGGGCCAGTTGAGCGAACGGGCCAGGGAACTGGGCATCTCGGTGTTTCGCCTACGGTACTTGGTGCATCGGCCGGACCCGCTTAGGGACCCGCTGGCGGTCGGCGAAGTCCTTGGGTTGATCCGGAGGTGGCAGCCTACGCTGCTGCACGCACACACCGCAAAGGCGGGGCTGGTCGGCCGGGCAGCGGCGCGACTCGCCGGGATCCGATCTGTATACACGCCGCATGGTTGGGCCTTTTCGGAGCGTGCTGGACGGCTTCAGCGGGTGGCGGCGATCCGTTGCGAGCGGTGGTTGTCCAACTGGGATGCCGAGATCATCACGGTCTCCGGCGCCGAACGTGCTGTAGCCGAGCGGGCAGGACTGTCTATGAACGGCCATTGTCACGTGATTCATAACGGGGTTCCAGACACTCCGCACCGGGCGGGACCTCGGAGTTATGAGAGCGGCGTGATGATTCACGTGGGGCGATTCGTCGCCGAAAAGGACCACGACCTCCTCCTTCGTAGCCTCTCTCAGTTGCGCTGTCGCTACCGCCTTGTTCTGGTCGGAGACGGGCCACTTCGCTCACGGGTGGAGGCGCAGGCCGTGGCCCTGGGTCTAAGTCGAAACATTGACTTCCTTGGAACGCGCGACGACATCGCTGAGCTTCTTTCTCAGGCTAGTTTGTTCGTCCTTCCCTCAAAGTGGGAGGCGTTCCCAATAAGCGTGCTTGAAGCAATGCGCGGAGGCCTTGCGGTAGTCGCCACTAACGTAGGTGGTCTGGCGGAGGCCGTCGACGACGGAGAAACAGGCTTCCTTGTCCCGCGCGGTGACGCGGTGTCCTTGGCCCAGAGACTGAGCCGGCTTCTGGAATCCCCCGCTTCAGCTGCCACGATGGGAGTTCAAGGACGGGCGCGATATGAGCGTCTCTTCACTGCTGATCTTATGCTGAATCGGACTCTGGAGATTTATCGGAGAGCCCTCATGGGCTGAGATTGGTGCGAGAGACCTATGGGAGTGTTTGTCCAGGATGTCTCAAGCCAACTCTTGACCCGTGTCCGAGCTCACGGTCAACCAGTCGCTCGCCCGGCGTTAATGGTGAGTAGCCTGGTTCTCACCGACTTGACTGCACTTTGCGTCGCCGGTGGGCTGTCCGTGTTGGGGCGATACCTCTTCGGTGGTCAGTTCACTTTTTGGCTCTACTTTGACATGTGGCCCCTGCTGCTTTCTTTTCCAGTGTCCTTCGCTGCAATTGATCTGTACGACGAAGTGGGAATCAGCCCGCCCGAAGAATTGCGGCGCACGACGATGGCGATGAGTCTCGTGTACCTGGTCATCGGGGCGGGGACGTTTCTGCTTCGCGGAGCGGAAGATTACTCGCGCGCCGTCTTCCTGGTTGCGTGGATGCTGTCCCTCGTGTTCGTGCCAATCGCACGCCATACGGTGCGGAATAACCTCTGTAGGCGACCATGGTGGGGACGTCCCGCAGTCGCCATTGTGAAAGGCAGAAGAGGAGAGCTCGTTCTCTCCTCGCTGCTCAGCCAAGCGTCGCTTGGGCTAAAGATTATCGGCGTTGTCACTGACGACAAGAGCACCGCTCATTCAATCTGTGGAATCCCCGTCATTGGCGATCTGACTTCACTTCCGTCAGTTTCTTCTTCAACTGGCGTTCGGCATGGAATCATTGCGATGCCGGCAGCGAGCCGCCGCAGACTGGCTGACGTTGTCGAAGCCTGCCGTCAGCTTCTAGCCAACGTTATTGTGATTCCCGAATGGTTCGATCCCTCACGGCCGTGGGTGGCATCGAGAGACATCAATGGTGTTCCTGGGCTTGCTCTGCGACAGGAATTGCTTCTGCCAGGCCCAAGGTTGATTAAGAGATGCCTCGACATCATCGGAACGATAGTCCTCTCCTGTGTGTTCACTCCTCTACTGGTTGTGACCGCCCTATCTGTCGTCATCTGCTCGCCAGGTAAGGTCTTCTACGGACACAGAAGAGTTGGACAGGGTGGCCGGCGCTTCAATGCGTGGAAGTTCCGTACGATGGTGCGGGACGGGGATCGGATGCTGCGGCGGTGTCTTGCTGAAAGCCCGGCGCTCCGGAAGGAATGGGAGCAGGCTCACAAGCTGCGAAATGACCCGCGCGTCATTCGCGTGGGCCATTTTCTTCGACGATCGAGCTTCGACGAACTGCCGCAGTTGTGGAACGTTTTGAGAGGCGAGATGAGCCTGGTGGGACCTCGACCAATCGTCGACGATGAGATCCGCCGTTACGGCGAGCACTTTGACCTGTACAAGGCAGTCAGGCCGGGCATTACGGGGTTGTGGCAGGTCTCTGGCAGAAACGACACGACTTACGCCGAGCGCACAAACCTTGACAGGTACTACGTTCGCAACTGGTCGGTCTGGCTGGACCTGTACATCCTGGCACGCACAGTCCGCGCGATGCTCCTCGGCCGGGGAGCGTACTGACGCCCCTCATCAATTCCCCCCCCAAATCCGCTAGACTGAAATCGGAGGAATGGCCGAGCGGTTGAAGGCGGCGGTCTTGAAAACCGCAGTACTCGAAAGGGTACCGGGGGTTCGAATCCCTCTTCCTCCGCCACCTCCTTAGTTCTCGCCGAAGTCGCTACGGTATGCGTCCACCAGCTTCGCGGCCCAGCTCTCGAGTGGAATCAGCCTGCCGACGAAGAAGCGCAGCACCGGCGGCTCCTCGACGAACTTCAGCCCCTTGATCAAGTTCCGGTTCCGGTGCAGCCACGTGACCCGGTCCACCGCGTACTCGATCTGCGACATCGTGTACACGCGCCGGGGCACCGCGAACCGGACCAGCTCCAGATCGGATGGGACTTCGTTGCCCTCGCGGTCGCGGTCCATGGAGAGCGTGCCGCGCTCCATCGTGCGAATTCCGGAGCAGACGTAGACCGCGGCCGCCAGCGCGCCGGCCGGATACCCGAGCGAGGGTATGTCAGGAAGGAACTTGTGGGCGTCAACGTGGCACGCCAAGCCGCCCGCGGGCGTCACCACCGGCACCCCGTTTTCCGACAACCGGTTCACGAAGTATTTCACGAACTCGGCCGAGCTGCCGGCTACCTCGGTTTCCACCATTTCGCGGACGCCTACTGCCATCGCCTCCACTTCCTTGGTCGACATTCCGCCGTACGTGAAGAACCCCTCATAGACAGGCAGCCACGGACGGATGCGGTCCATCAGATCCTTGCGGCTTGTGGAAATGAATCCGCCCCGGGCGCTGCAACTCTTTCGGCCGGAGAGGTAGCAAACATCCGCCAGGTTCATGATCTCGCGGATGATCTCGAGAATCGACTTGTCCTGGTAACCCTCCTCCCGCTGCTTGATGAAATAGGCGTTTTCCGAGATCAGGCTGCCGTCCACCACCAGGAAAATGCCGTTCTGTGCGGCCACCTCTTTCACTGCGCGTAAGTTGCCCAGTGAGAACGGCTGGCCTCCGAGCAGGTTGGTGGTCGCCTCCATTCGCACGAAGGAGATCTTATCGGCGCCGTACTGCGCGATCACTTTGCGAAACTTGTCGATGTCGAGGTTGCCCTTGAACGGACAGGTGCTTTGCGTGACCAGCGCTTCGTCGGTGAAGATCTCGAGCACCGTTCCGCCGGCAATTTCGAAGTGCGCCCGGGTGGTCGTGAAGTGGTAGTTCATCGGTACCACGTCGCCCGGCTTGACGAACACCTTGGCCAGCAGATGCTCGGCTGCACGTCCCTGGTGGGCCGGCAGCAAATACTCGTGTCCGAAGACGTCCTTTACCGCCGCCGCCAGCTTGTAGAAGCTCTCCGAGCCGGCGTAGGCGTCATCGGCCGTCATCATCGCGGCAAGCTGGTTGTCGCTCATCGAGTTCGTGCCGCTGTCGGTCAGCATGTCCAGGAAGATGTCCTTCGTTCGTAACAGGAAGGTGTTGTAGCCTGCCTCCTCCATAGCGGCGAGGCGCTGCCCGGCCGGGATCAGATTCGCCTTCTGGACGATTCTCACCTTGTGCATCTCGATCGGGATTTCTCTTCCGTCAGACAGTCTGACACTCATGAAAAAGCTCCTTCTAGGAAAATGGGGGGTACTACGGTAATCTCGCAGTATAGTCGATTTTAAGACCTGATGTGATGAAATCGCTGACTGAGTCCCCTCAGGTATAATTCCCGCTTGCCCGGAGGATCCGCCTCGATGCCCGCCGCCCCAGAAACCGCTTCGGTGTCTCTCCCCGAGAACGCGTACAAGCCGCTCGCACCTGGCGAGACATACCGCCCCGTCGTGCCGGCGGCGGAAGCGCCTCCCGAACTCACCGGCCGGTCCATCGGTTGGGGTGTGCTGCTCTGCGTGATCTTCACCGTGGCCTCGGCCTACTCGGGCCTCAAGGTTGGCCAGGTGATGGAGGCGGCTATCCCGATATCTATTCTGGCAATCGGGCTGGCTCGTATGTACCCTCGCCGCTCCTCCGTGCTCGAGAACGTGATCATCACCGGCATTGGCGGCGTCGCCGGCTCGGTCGTCGCGGGCGCGATTTTCACGCTGCCCGCTCTCTACATTCTGAAGCTGGACCCGCACCCCGTCCAGACGATCTTCATCTGCCTCGCGGGCGGCTGCCTTGGCACTCTTTTCCTCATTCCGCTGCGCCGATATTTCGTCCGCGACATGCACGGTCTTCTTCCGTATCCGGAGGCCACCGCCATTACGGAGGTTCTTATCACCGGGGAGAAAGGCGGCTCACAGGCGCGGCTCCTGCTCCAGGCCACCGCCATCGCGGGCGTCTACGACTTCTTCGTCACGACATTCCAGGTCTGGAAGGAGTTCGTCGATTTCCACTTCCTTCCGATCATGCGCACTCTGAGCGACCGGGCGAAAATCGTCTTCAACTTCGATGCGATTGGCTTCATCCTCGGCCTCGGCTACGTGATGGGTCTCCGCAGTTCGATGATTCTGTGCGCGGGCGGCGTCTTGTCCAATTTCGTCCTCGTCCCGCTCATCTGGATGATCGGAAGCCATCTGCCGGACCTCGCTGTCTACCCGGCGAAGAACCCGATCTCGCAGATGGACGCCGGGCAGATCTTTCGCGGCTACGTTCGTTTCATCGGCGTAGGGGCCATCGCGACCGCCGGTATTTTCGGTATCGTCAAGTCGCTTCGCGTCGTGGCCGGCTCCTTCGCCATCGCCGCCCGAGCGTTTCGTCGCGGTGAGGCGGGCGGCATGGAGCGAACGGACCGCGATATGTCCGTCGTCTCGATTCTCGCCGGCGTGGTCGTCAGCGCAGTCGCTGTGGCCATTTTCCTCGGAAGCCTGTCTTCGTCCGTGACTGTCATCGCAATCGGTCTGCTTCTTACGTTGGCCTTCTCGTTCTTCTTCACTTCCGTTGCGGCCAACGCAATTGCCACCATCGCCCGCAACCCGGTTTCCGGAATGACCATGCTCACCATCATCATCTCGAGCGTGGTTCTGCTCCGCTTCGGACTCTCCGGTACCACCGGGATGTTCTTCGTCATGGCGATCGCCGGGATGGTCTGCACCGCGCTCTCCGTTTCGGGCCAGGCGATCACCGACTTCAAGGCCGGCTACTGGCTCGGCTCCACTCCGGCGGCCCAGCAGAAAGTGAAGTTTCTCGGTGTGATCGCCGCGGCGGCAGCGGCGGGACTGACCATCGTGTTGCTCGCCCGCGCCTTCCAGTTCGGCGAGGCGGCTCCTGGGGATCCCCGAACCGTCCTGCCGTCCCCTCAGGCTGCGATTATGAAAGCGCTCGTCGAAGGTTTCGTAGGCAGACAGCCGGTTGCGTCGATCCTCTTTGGCGCAGGCGCATTCGTCGCCCTGATCATGGAGATGCTTGGCGTGCCCGCACTGATCTTCGCTCTCGGCATGTACCTTCCGCTGGAACTCAACACACCGGCCCTGGTCGGCGGCTTTCTGGCGCACTTCCTCGGGCGTCGTGCGGAGAAGGCAGGTGGCGGCCGTGGGGCGTCGATCCGCGAGCGGGGCGTGATCATCGCCTCGGGATTGATGGCCGGCGGCGCGCTCGGAGGTGTACTCGGAGCGGCCTTCCGGCTCATCCCCGGCTACTCGGAAAGCTGGATCAAGACGCCGTTCTATGATTTCGATCCGGTGTCCCAGTTCGTTTCAGCCGGACTCTTCGCCGGCCTCTGTTTGTACGTCTGGTTTGGATCGCTGAGAAGCAGCGGGCGGGAGGTGAACTCATGAGTGCGCGTTTTGAAGAGGTCGCCGGGAATGCCATTCTCGGAATTGACACCCTCTGGGGTGGAGACGTCATGTGCCCATCCGGCACGGGCCGCTTCATCGCGGATTCCTGGTTCTCCGACGAGCCGCTCCCGCATGCCTACACACACCCTGCCGCTGCCCTGGTGCGTGAGTCCGGCGGCGTCTCCGCGAAAACACTCGACCGCGAGGCCATCGAGGCGTATCTCGACGCCGTCGACGTACCGGCCGCGATTCGCGGCATGGGCGAAGCCGGCAAAGCGATGGGTGGTCTCCGAGGAGCCTACGTCTCGAATCTCGCGCTCTGTTTCCAGACGATGTGGGATCTCGTACTGGAACTGCTCGGCAAGGGTGAGCCGGTGCCTTACGCCCGCTGCGTCCACGCTTCCATAGGTGCGGATCCGTCACCCTCCGATCCCGTATCGAAACGGGAGCGCGTCGCCGAGTTGCTTTCGCGCTGCGGCCACCCCACACGCACTCCGGACGAGCTGCTGGCGGCCGTCGACTCCTGGCGCCGCGCGCGAATGGTCCCGATGGCCTCCGTCCGCGCGCTCGGAGCGGCCTTCATCGCGCAATTTGACCGCCTGGCTGCCGAAAACCTGATCCCGTATCTGCCGCCCGAACTGCATGGCGTGCCCCGTGCCAATATTCAGTTTCTGCCGATCACCGGCGCATGGTTCTCGGGTTCGATGAACTACCTTGGACGCGCCCGGCGGTCCGACGGGACTCCGGACTACGAGGCGACCTACGAGATCAACGCCTCTCTCGAAATCTCCGTGCCCGAGTTCGAGCAGTTGGTCAGCCACGAGGTCGTGCCTGGCCACGTCACGACATTCGCGTATCTCCAGAACCTCTACGTTCGGAGCCTGATCGGCTTCGAGGGCTCCGTGCTGACGATGAACACGCGCTCCGCGGCGCTATTCGAGGGAATCGCCAACAACGCCATCCTCATGGCACACGGGGTGACCGAAATCGACCAGGTGCCCGACGACGACCTCCAGATCGGCCTGTTGCTTGCCCTTCTTCAGGACGATGCCAAGAACCAGTCTTCGTACCTGACCTGGAAGGAGGGCGCACCAGAAGCCGAAGTCGCGGCGGTCCTCCGAAAGGACTTCCTGGTGTCTGTTGAGCGGGCGGACAAACTTTCCGGCGCCTGGGGCCGGCACCCACTCCTCGGGAGGATGTACCTGCCCGCGTACCGGGCTGGGACCGACCGGATAGCCGAGCTCCGCCGCGTCCACTCCGCGAAGAAATTGCTCCCAGTGCTCTACGGTTGCGCCGGTCTGGTCGATCTCACCACGATCGACAGCGCCCTCGCGTAGCCCGGCCTTTCGATGCATCCGGACGGGGCGGCGCTGCATCTCAACTAAATATGAGCTTTCTTCGCCTTTTCGCCGCCCAGACGCTTCTGGCAGCGTCTTTGCTTGGCGCATCGAGCATCCACGAGTTCACGCTGAACTCGATCGACGGCAAAGCCGCCCCACTTTCTGAGTACAAAGGCAAGGTCGTTCTGCTGGTGAACGTGGCCAGCCGATGCGGCTTCACGCCTCAGTACGCCGGGCTTGAGGCCCTGTACCGGAAATACAAGGACCGGGGACTGGTGATTCTCGGATTTCCGGCCAACAACTTCGGCAGCCAGGAGCCCGGGACCAACGAGGAGATCAAGCAGTTTTGCAGCCGCAAGTATGACGTCACTTTCCCGATGTACGCCAAAATTTCGGTGAAGGGCGACGATCAGGCCGCGCTGTATCAGTTCCTGACCGACAAGAGCGCCCATCCGGACACCGGCGGCGAGATCCAATGGAACTTCACGAAGTTCCTCGCCGGTCGTGATGGCAAGATTCTCGCGCGGTTCGAGCCGAAAGTAACGCCGGAGTCCCCGGAACTCACTTCGGCGATCGAAAAAGCGCTCGAGTAACGGGAAACTGAGCCCCGCCACTCGCTGCAAGGGCGTAACCCTGAGCCCTAGGGCGCAGGTGTTTTCGAACCTACGGCGTGCTGCCCGAACTTGCGGGTCGGTGACGGCGGGTTCTCGACCTCAGCACGCTGGTCCGTCCAGAGGCTCCAAGTTGTTCCGTCTGATCCCGCCGCGACGCCGTTGTAATCGCCGATGAACGTGCCGTTTCCATCGGTGGCCGCCGAGAACCAGCGTGAATTCCCCGGGTTCGACAGCCCGGTATCCACGCGCGTCTTCGACTGTGATGTAATCCCCCCGGCGTCGAACGTGAGCCGAGTAAGCGAGAAACCGTACTTGCATTCAGTCTGGCCTTCCGAGTAAGACCGGTCCATGTACCCGACATCGACCCGTCCGTCCGGAGCGACGGCCACCCACGGATAGAACTGATCGTTCGAGTCGGTATCCACAGGGTAGATGATCCAGGTCGCGCCGCCGTCCGTGGTGCGGCCCAGGAACACATCGACATTCGTCGCTTCCTCGGAGCCGTTTCGGTTATCAGCCCACACGAGATAGGCGGTGTCGCCGCTCGCATCGCTCGGGTCGGTGGCAATATTGCCGGCCGCGTTCACTCGGAACTCGCAACCCGTTAAAACGCTGTCGCCGCTGACCCCTTCCGGATAGTTGATGTCGTAGACCGTGTCCACGCGTGACGGGGCGCCCCACGTCTGGCCTCCATCGGTTGAGTTCACGACCATGTACTGGTTCTCGGCCGGCGTGTTGAAGTTCTCGAATGCGACGTAGACCTTCCCGGTAGGAGCGATGGCAGGAATCGAATACTGGTTGAGATCACACTCGTTCGGCGCGCCGGAGAGGGTCGCGATACAAAACGGGCTGTATCCGCTGATTTCGGTCGCCCCACTCCACCGATTGCCGTCGTCGGACAACGACACCTGAATCGGTGAACGGAAGAACGGCGCCACGCCGCGCGGGTTTTCCTGGAAACTGGTCCAGGTGACGTATACACGGTTCTTGTAGGGGCTGCCGGCGTATGCATCGGCGGCGATGAAATCCTTGTCCTGGAACACCTGCCGCGCGATACGTCCCTTGGTGACCGCTCCCAAGCCGGTCGCGACGGCCACCGGGTTGGACCACGTAAATCCCCCGTCGTCCGAATGGGCCACGACGACGCTCGGCGAGGTGTAACTCCCGCCGGGACCCTCGTGGTCGGCGATGTTGCCGAAGTACAACCGGCCGTCGGCGTTGAACGACAACGCCGGATCGCCGGTGAACTGATACGGCGTGATGGGTGGAACGACTTCTCGCCAGTTCTCGCCACCGTCGGTACTCACCGAGACCGTCCCGATCACCGGCGCGATCGCTGTCGCGCCGCGGAACTTAACCTGGTACGAGTGGTAGGCGCCAACCACGTGCTTGGGATCATTCGGGTTGACGGCGATGCTCGTTTCGTTGTGCGGCACCTCGCCGTCACAATCGATGAGCATGTTACCGGTGTAGAT
>DATIFQ010000327.1:0-2744 GCA_035455185.1 Bryobacteraceae bacterium
CTGCTCGAGTGGGAGAAGACTCGGGTGACGATCCCCATCGCGCCGGGGAAGTAGCGCCACCAGTCATATCGCGACCAAGTATGAAGGCGAGGCTCCGGTGATCAACCGGAGCCTCGCCTTTCGCTTTCCGAGTCTGAAGCTTTGTTCGGCAGAACCGGCCCTGTATCCATACATACCCTGCCCAATTTTGCCTTGTTCGGCAGGGAGATGACGCGTTCCGGCAGCTTCGCGGAGTCGCGCCGTTCCGTCCGGATCACACGGAGGGCATCATGGGATTCTTCAACACAATTCTCGAGAAGCTCGGTGTCGGCCACAAGCCAGTCGTCACCGCCCCGGTCGCGCCCGTGGCTCCTGGCCCGGTTGCCACCGCACCACCGCCGCCCAAGCCGGTCGCCGTCGTCGATGTGGTCGCGCAGCTGGAGCAGCGCGCCGCGGCGAATAAGCAGAAGCTGAACTGGCGGACCTCCATCGTAGACCTCCTCAAACTACTGGAGATCGACAGCAGTCTGACGGCGCGCAAGGAGTTGGCAACGGAACTCGGCTGCCCGGCGGAGCAGATGGGTGACTCGGCAAAGATGAATACCTGGCTTCACAAGACCGTACTCGCCCGCATCGCCGCCAACGGTGGCAACGTGCCCAAGGAGTTGTTGGACTGACCGGCTGCTGACGATCGATACGAGGAACCAGGCATATGCAGATCAACGATATCCTCGCGCAGATGGGCGGTTTCCAGTCAATCGCGCGAGAGCTGGGAATCAGTGAGGCCCAGGCGTCCACCGGAGCCTCCGCGCTCCTTCCGGCGATCCTGGGCGGATTCAAGAAGCAGGCGCAGGTCCAGCCCACGGGCCTCGATGGGCTCGGCAGTCTGCTGGGCGGGGCGGGCGGCGGCTCGCTCCTGGACGCGGTGTTGGCGCCCCAGCCGACCAACGTGAGCGCCGGCAATGACCTGCTGGGACAGATCTTCGGCTCCAAAGACGTGAGTCGAGCCGTCGCGCAGGGGGCCGCGGCACAGTCCGGCCTGACCCCGGACTTACTCAAGAAGATGCTGCCCCTCCTGACGATGATGGTGGCCGGGTATATGGCGAAGCAGCATGCCGGCACAGCAACCCAGTCCGCACCCGGGGGCACCGGCCTCGGTGGCTTGCTGGGCGGCCTCATGGGAGGCGATGGCAACCCGCTGGATGACATCCTGGGCATGGTTGGCAAGCTGAACCGGTAACCAAGGCAGCCCGCCCGCAGGGCGGGCCGCCAGGCCTTGGCATGAGGAGACTGATATGGACTGGATCATTTCCCTGATCATTGGCGGAATCGTCGGCTGGCTGGCGAGCATTGTGATGAAGACCAACGCCCAGATGGGTTGGATCGCCAACGTGCTGGTGGGTGTGGTGGGATCGGTCCTCGGCACCTGGATTGCCGGACTGCTTGGCTTCGCCGCCACTGGGGGCATCTCCCGCTTTCTGCTGGCGTTTGCCGGCGCGGCGCTCCTGATCTTCATTCTGAGCAGGGTCGGCGTCTTCAAGCGGGCCTGAGGTCTTCAGGCGCCGCAGGTGCTGCAATCGCGCCGCGGGTAGCGACGCTTTAGCCCGAGCAAAAACACAACGGCGCCCCGTTTGGGACGCCGTTGGGACTGCCTTGGACTGCTCGAAGGTGGAGGCGGAGGGAATCGAACCCTCGTCCGAGTAAGCTTCCAGCACCACTTCTACGCGCGTAGGTACTGCTCTTTGCGTCGATCCGGGCCGGTGCAGCACCGACCTTCCCGGACTCTATCCCCTAAGGTCTCGCTTCTGCCGGCGGAGCTACGGCAGTCGCCAGTCCGGATTTGCGATTCGATGGCGACGCCCCGGACGGGCTCCGTTCATCGAAGGTGCATGAAGCGAGCTTAGCTCAGCTTACGCAGCCATTGCCAGTTCAGAGTTGGCAGTTAGTGCTTTCCAGACGGTTTTACCAGGTGCCTGGCCCTGGGCGCGCTGCGATCCCTTCATCAAACCCGTCGAAGCCTGTCGCCCCCGGGAATGCACCGGAAAGATAGCCGCTAGAGCAGGTCCGTTCAACCAAGGAACACCGAGGCCCCTACCGCCCTGCCGCCTTGCCGCCTTGCCTCCTTGCCTCCTTGCCTCCTTGCCTCCTTGCAACATGTGTCACAAATCACGCTCTGCCGCGTCGCCCTAACGACAAATCTCCGGTCTCGGCCGAGGCCCCTCATCCCACAACCTGCAGGATTCCGGGCTGTCGCGCGCACCGTCCGGGTCCCGCGTACCCTGCTGCGGCCCTCCCCCGCGGCCGGGGAGGAGGCAGTCATGTCGAGATCACGTCTGCTGGTACGAAGTCACTGGATGGCGGGCCTGCTGGCGCTTGCGGTGCTCACGCCGGAGTTGGGTCGCCCGGCTGTCCGCAAGACCGGAATCATCGAGGGCTACATCCGGGATCAGGCGGGAACAGGCATCTCGGGCGCACAGGTCCGGATCGAGAACTCCCCCCTCGGCGCCGTAGCCGATTCCACCGGGTTCTACCGCCTGGCGAAGGTGCCGGTGGGTGTGGTGGACCTCAGTGCCCAGTTCGTTGGATACATCCCGGTCAAGGTCACCGGGCTCAAGGTGCTTTCGAAGCGGATCACGGTGCAGGACTTCGTGCTGGAACAACAGGCGGTGGACATCGGGGAGATCAGCGTGATGACGGCGACGAATGCGCTGGCGCCCCGCGACGCCGTCACGACCCGCCAGGGAACCCGTCCCGGTGAGGCCGCC
>DATIFQ010000328.1:0-9446 GCA_035455185.1 Bryobacteraceae bacterium
TGGCCACGGTGTTTTTCTTTGCACGGTTGTGGCGCCGCTCGGGCGTGCTGACCGATCTCGAGTTTTATGAACTGCGCTATTCGGGCAAGGCCGCGAGCGCGGTGCGCGGGTTTCGCGCGGTGTACCTGGGGCTGCTGTTCAACTGCATGATCATGGCGACCGTCAACCTGGCGGCGTGCAAGATCGCGGCGATCCTGTTCGGGCTGGAGCGGTGGCAGACGCTGCTGGCGGTGGGTTTGCTGAACGTGGTGTTCGCGGCCCACTCGGGGCTGTGGGGCGTGCTGGTCATCGACATGATCCAGTTCTTCATCAAGATGTCGGCGGTGATCGCGGCGGCGTACTTCGCCGTCATGCTCCCTCAAGTCGGCGGACTCAGCGGATTGGTTGACAAGCTGTCGCACGTCCGCGGGCCGGGTGGAGTCAATTACCTCAACATGATGCCCGACTTCACCAGCAACTGGGAACTGGCGGTGGCGATCTTCATCATGCCGATCGCCATCCAGTGGTGGGCCGTCTGGTATCCGGGCGCGGAGCCCGGCGGCGGCAGCTACATCGCTCAGCGCATGTTGGCGTCAAAAAGCGAGAAGGACGCTGTTGGAGCAACGCTCTTCTTCAACATCGCCCACTACGTGCTGCGCCCGTGGCCCTGGATTCTTACCGGTCTCGCGTCGATCATCGTTTACCCGCAACTCTCGGACATTCAGAAGGCGTTCCCCAATCTCGATCCGACGCTGATCGGCCACGACATCGCCTTTCCGGCGATGCTCAGATTCATGCCGATCGGCTGGATGGGCCTGATGCTCGGCGGCTTGATCGCGGCCAATTCATCGACGATCCTCACTCACCTGAACTGGGGCGCTTCCTACCTCGTCCACGACTTCTATCGCCGTTTCTTCAAACCGGGAGCCAGTGAGAAACACTACGTCATGGCCGGGCGGTTCGCGACGCTCTTGCTGTTCCTCTCTTCCTCCGCGCTGGTATTTGTCATGGAGACCGCGCAGGACAGCTTCAACCTGATCCTTCAAGTCGGCGCCGGAACCGGGTTGCTCTATCTGGTGCGCTGGTTCTGGTGGCGCGTGAACGCTTGGAGCGAGGTGGTGGCGATGATCAGTTCATTCGCCATCTCTGTATTTTTCGTGGTGCTGGGCAGGACCGGCATCAAGTTTGGCACGCATAAGCAGCTCTTCATGACCGTCGCCTTCACGACCGTCTGCTGGGTGGCCACGGCGTTTCTCGGTCCCGAAACCGATCATGCCAAGCTGATCGACTTCTACAAGAAGGTCCGTCCCTTCGGTCCCGGCTGGCGAAAAATCCGCATCGCGGCGGGCGTCAGCGACGCGGAAGCGGCCGAATACGCCAAGCACGAGAACATCCCGCTGTCGTTGCTCGGCTGGACGACTGGTTCAGTGGCGATCTGGTCGTCTCTGTTTACCGTCGGCAACTTCCTGTATGGCCGCACGGGGACTGCCTTAATTTTGCTCGGCGTCTTCGTCGTCAGCGGCGCCGTTCTCGTTCGCGTCATCAACCGGCTCTGGAAGTGACGTCCGGGCAGAGAGTGTCTGACACAGTTCACGGCGGGCGGCGGAGACAACGCCTCCCGCCGGTTTCGTTTTCGCGCGGCCACGTCCCGAAATCGGACACATTCCAGATGAAACCGCTTGATTTTTGAGTGACTTGCTGCGGCCAGCCGATTGCTCTCGTCGGGTTTGATGGAAACCCTTCTTCGCGATCTTAAGTACGGTATCCGGATGCTGTTGCGCAGCCCCGGGGTGACTGCGGTCGCCGTCGTCGCTCTGGCGCTGGGTATTGGTGTGAATACGGCCATCTTCAGCGTCGTCTATGCGGTCCTGCTGCGGCCGCTCCCAGTGCGGGACGTGGACGGCCTGGTCACGGTGGCCATGGTCAGCCGGAAAATCAACGTTTCCGATGCCCAACCCGAATTCACCGCATACGCCCGGCTGAAGGAGAGCGGGCGGTGGTTCGAGTCCATTGCGGCCGCGTCCCCCGGCACGGCCGCGCTCTCAATCGGCGGGACGGACGAAGCCGTCAAGCTCTGGCGAGTCACGCAAAGCTTCCTGCCGGCGCTCGGCGTCGGGCCTGCGTTCGGGCGTAACTTCTTGCCCGAGGAGGACCAGCCCGGAGCGGCCCGTGTCGCGATGCTTTCCCACAGTTTCTGGCAGGGCCGGCTCAACGGCGACCCGCGGGCTCTCGGGAGTACGCTGACCGTCGATGGCCAACCCTACAGCGTGGTCGGGGTGCTGCCCCCGGGTTTCCACGTGGACGGCCGGCCGGCCGACATTTACGCGCCAGTTGCCCGGAGCCTGAACTCCCGGGAAGCGTTGCCGGTAAACATTTATGCTCGCCTCAGGCCGGGTGTGAGCGTCAACCAGGCTCAAGCTGAGGTTGACGCCCATACAAAACGCCAGATCCCGAGCCCCCTGGGCTGGGAACCGCGTCTCTGGTCTCTCCGCGATTTCGAGGTCCGCGAGGTGCGCCTGAGCCTGTGGCTGCTGCTGGGAGCGGTCGGGCTGGTGTTACTGCTCGCTTGCGCCAACACAGCCACGTTGCTGTTGGCTCGCGCCAGCGCACGGCGGAAAGAGATCGCCCTGCGAACCGCGCTCGGCGCCGGCAGGCCGCGTCTGGTGCGGCAGGTGCTCACTGAGAGCACGGTTCTCGCCCTGCTCGGCGGCGCCTGCGGCGTGCTCGTTGCGATGGTATGCGTGGAGTTCGTTCCTCTGCTCGCGCACGAACGGCTTCCCGGGCTGCTCGAACAAACGCGTGTGGACGGCGTCGTCCTGGCCTTCACACTCGGACTGTCCCTGTTGACTGGTCTCGTGTTTGGCGCCGCTCCTGCGCTCGCTGCGCCGCGAATGGATGTCTACGACACGCTGAAGGAGGGTGGACGGTCCGGCGCCGGTGATGGGCGAAGGCGTGGCTGGAACATCCTGATTGTGACCGAAACCGCCCTGGCGCTCGTGCTCGCCATCGGCGCGAGCCTGTTGATTCGGACATTCTTCTATCTCCGCGACGTCGCGCCGGGTTTCCGTGTCGACAGCCTCCTGACCGCGCGAATCACACCGCCGCCGAAGAAGTTCACCTCGCGCGAGCAGGCCCTCGCCTACTGGGAGGAGGTGATCGCGCGCGTTCGCGAAATTCCCGGCGTGAAGGCCGCCACGTTCGCTCAGTCGCTTCCGCTCACCGGTGACCATAACGTGATGTCCTGGCCGGTCGAAGGGCACCGCATCACCCGGCCGGAGGATGGTCCGGCCCAATGGTCCCGCGTGGTGGAGAGGGAGTACTTCCGGACGATGCAAATCCCTCTGCTTCGGGGGCGGCTGTTCAGCGAGCGTGACGACATGAGCTCGCCGAAGGTCGTCATCGTGAACGAAGCCTTCGCGCGCCACTACTGGCCCGGTCAGAATCCCATCGGTAAGCACATCGGCGGCGGTGAGGTTCCGGTGTTTGAAGTCATTGGCGTCGTCGGGGACGTGCGACTCGAGGAGTCGACCAAAGCAGCGCCGCTCGAGGTACTTTTCCATTTCCTGCAGGGGCCGACGGGCCGCATCGCCCTGGCGTTGCGGGCCGATCCCTCGGTGTACCGAAGTCCGCTGCTGATGGAGCCGGCCGTCCGGCGAGCCGTCATGTCAGTCGACAGCACTCAACCCGTAACGCAGTTCGCTGAGATGCGGCAGCTCATCTCGGACCGGATCGCGCCGAAGAGGCTTTCCGCGCAGTTGATCGGGGCGTTTGCCACGTTGGCGCTGGTGCTGGCGGCGGTCGGCATCTACGGCGTTCTCTCGTTCTCTGTCGCCCAGCGGACGCACGAAATCGGCGTGAGGGTCGCGCTCGGCGCCCGGCGAGGACAAGTGCTTGGCATGGTCGTCGGAGAGGCTGCCCTGCTCGCGGCCGTCGGTATCGGCTTCGGCATCGCCGTCGCGCTCGGTCTCACGCAGGTAATGAAGAACCTGCTGTTCGGGGTCAGCGAAACCGAACCGTGGATCTTCGCCGGAAGCGCCGCCGCCCTCCTCGCGATCGCGGTCGTGGCCTCCTTTGTCCCGGCTCATCGTGCTGCGCGCGTCGACCCACTCGTGGCCCTTCGGCAGGAGTGACTAAGACCACTCTCGCAGGGACCCCGAGAATTCACTGTTGACTGATGGCCACGAGCACTGACTCCGCCGATCCCCCTTGGACGGTGACCGTCCTGATCAAGCCAACGTCCAACGCATAGTACTTTTCTTCGGCCACTTTGGGTTCTAGCGGCGTACACTCCCTGGTGACCAGGACGTTGCCCTCCCACGAGCCATAAGGTACGGAGGCCGATGCCGTCAGGCTCAGCACTTGAGCCATGTCCTCAGCCTCTCCCGGTAGGTTCTCTTGGCGATACGCATCACGTACAAGTGGATGGGCTTCCATGATGACACCCGGCGTGGCGCCGTTCGCGCCCGCTTCCCAGGAGCCCGCGGTCCATACCTGCAAACCCTTCTTAAACTCTCTGGTGTCTTCCCCCATGTACCAGACGTTGCCGTCCTTGTCCTGCGCAAAGAAATCGAATGTGTCCTCCACCACCTCGCCGCCAACCGACACGGTGTCCCTGACGACGACACAATCCACCCGAAGGATACTCTTAATGTCGTGGGTTACGACGACCTCGACGTGCTCACGCTTGCCACGCGTCGATTCGTAGACGAACGTGGTGCCGGGGACCAGGGGGAAGTGTCGGTTGTTGATCACGGTTGGCCGGGAGAAGTTCGCGGCGTTAAAGATTGGTGAGACCGCCGGCAGCGAGCAACCCTTTGCCGTCTGGGCAGATAACGCCGCAGGCAACACAGCCCCTGCGACGAGCAAAGCGGTGCATGATCTCATGTGCACCCCCTTTAGCCGGGATTTCCATTCTGGCATCCCAGGTCTGCTGCCAGTGTACCCCCCGGCCGCGTTTGATGTACGCCAAGGTCTTATGCAGTTAAACTGGACCTGGTGCAAGAGTCTCCGGACACCGGAAACAGGTTGGATTCATGACTTCTTGGTTTCCTTCGGTGGTTGAGGTGATTGGTGACACGCCGATGGTGGAACTGTCCCGCATCACCCCACCCGGCCGGGGACGCATCCTCGCCAAGTTGGAGTATCTCTCGCCTGGCTTGTCGAAGAAAGACCGCATCGCTCGCCAGATCATCGAAGACGCGGAAGAATGCAGCGAGTTGCGGCCAGGCCAGACCGTGGTGGAGCTCACCAGCGGCAACACGGGGACAGGCCTCGCCGTCGTCTGTGCGGTAAAAGGTTATCAATTCGTGGCCGTGATGTCGAAGGGGAATTCCGCCGAGCGCGCCCGCATGATGCGGGCCTTGGGAGCGGAGGTCATGTTGATTGACCAGGCGCCCGGCTCCGTGCCCGGCCAGGTTTCCGGCGCCGACCTGGACCGGGTTGAGCAGGAGACTCGGCGCATTGTCAAAGAGAGAGGCGCCTTTCGCGCTCACCAGTTTGAGCACACCGGCGCATTTCGAGCACACTACTTGCATACCGGACCGGAGTTCTGGCGCCAGTCTCAACACTCGGTAGAGTTGTTCTGCGATTTTGTCGGAAGCGGCACGACGTTCGCCGGCTGCGCGGCCTTCCTGAAAGAACAGAATCCAGCCATACGTTGTTTCGTGGTGGAACCTGTGGGCGCCTGCGCGATGGCGGGAGGACCAGTCGTTCGGCCCGGCCACCGCATTCAAGGCGGCGGCTACTCAATGCCGGTCCTGCCGCTTCTCGACCCGGCCCTGATCGACGGTTTCATCGCAGTCTCCGATGAGGAGGCGATTGCCGCCAGCCGCCGTCTGGCCAGCGAGGAAGGCATCTTCGCCGGCTTCTCTTCGGGCGCCAACCTCGCCGCCGCCCTGCGATTGCTTCAGCAGTACCCGGGCCGGACGGCCGGAATCGTCATCTGCGATTCCGGACTGAAGTACCTGAGTACGGACCTCTGGGAGTAGCCGGAGCTTTACGTAGAAAAATAGTCGGGGCGCTTCTCAATCACTCGGCTGCGGTTGCAGGTAGGCCGGTCGCAGTCCATCTATGCGGGTGGTGGGCATACCTTGGAGGCGCTCGGCAGCATCGCTTTGTTCATTCGCTCCCGCCAATCCGTCTTCAACGCGGACCGTCCAGTCCTCTTTAGCCGATCCAAGGACCTCAAACAGCATTCTGCGATAGGCCTCGCGACGCTCTTCTGCTGTGGGTCCTCCGTTCTTTGGCTGCCGGGCGAACACGTCTTCAGTATCCTCCTGCCTGCTATTCTGGCCGTCGGACGACACGTTGCATAGAACCTCGAGTGCAAATCGCTCCAGAACCTCGATGCTTCTGGGTCCAGTACTGTTCATCCTCTGGGATTGCGCATTTGTTAGGGGCCGAGCGATGCGCTCCCTGAATGGACCCGGACGCTTGTGCCACTTCTGGGATTACAGGGTCCCAAAACCGGACAGCCTCACCGCCACGCCACCTCGCCTCAATAGTTAACTCTCTGTGGGTGTTCGACTTAACCTCGATCGTTGGGTGGAATGCCGATTGCGAGTACGGCCACGGAGGTCATGATGCTGGAACTTCTTAAGGACCTTCGCTACGGAGCACGAATGCTTCGTAGGAGCCCAGGCCTTGTTGTAGTAGCCGTGTTGTCCCTGGCCCTGAGCATCGGCGCCAATGTCGCCAATTTCAGCCTGGCCAACGCGCTCCTGTTCCGGCCGTTACCGGTTGAGGATCCCAACCGGCTCGTCGTCCTAACGACATCCTACCGGGACAATCCATACAACCCCTCGTCGTACGCCGACTATAAGGACCTTCGAGACCACAACCAGGTCTTGTCCGGATTGGCCGCGTATTTCGTCTTCCCAATGGGCTTGAAGGGCAAAGATCGGCCGGAAGTGGTCATGGGACAGTTGGTCACCTGGAACTTCTTTGAAGTTCTCGGCGTGCGGCCCGCGATCGGCCGTTCCTTCCTACCGGAAGAGGAGCAAGCTCCGAACGGGCCCGCAGTCGCCATCCTTAGTCATAAATCCTGGCGCACCCACTTCGGGTCCGATCCGGAGATCGTCGGCAAGAAGATACTCATCAACTCCCACCCCTTCGATGTCATCGGTGTAGCGCCGAAAGGCTTCTACGGTATCAACACTGTCTTTGCGCCCGACGTCTGGGTGCCTGTGACCACGGTGCGCCAGACCATGCCCTTCCCGATCTCTCTTACGGGAAGGTATAACAGTTGGCTCGCCATGGTAGGTCGCCTGAGACCCGGAGTGAGTCTGGCACAAGCTCAGGCAGGAATGGACGTCCTCGCCAAGAACTTGGCCGAACAGTTATCGCCGGATCCGCAAAGCCGCAAGGGCTTCACGTTGGTGGAGGCCGATCGCAGCCGCGCCGGTCTGCACCAGCCCAACGATCAGTTGAGGAAGGCCAACGTCATGCTGATGTGCCTCGTGGGCCTGGTGCTGCTGATTGCCTGCTTCAACGTGGCCAATCTCCTGTTGGCCAGGGCCCCGCAACGCCAGAAGGAAATTGCCGTACGCCTGTCGCTAGGGGCCTCTCGGTGGCGCGTTCTGCGGCAGCTCCTCGCCGAGAGCCTGATGTTGAGCCTGATGGCCGGTGCGGTGGGAATGCTGTTCGCCCTTTGGGGCATTGACCTGCTGATGGCGTTCCTTCCGACCGTCCCGGGTTTCCTGATCGAAATCGACGCCCGCCCGGATGGCTGGGTGCTCGGCTTCGCGCTTCTGCTGTCGCTGGTCAGCGGGGTCCTCTTCGGATTGGCGCCGGCTCTCCAGATGCTAAGGCCCCAGCAGCTTGCGGCGCTCAAGGATCAGTCACAAGCGGTGACCAGGAGCCGGGGAAAGGCTCGTCTGCAAAGTAGCCTCGTTGTGGCTCAGGTGGCCGTGTCCGTCATTCTGCTTGTTAGCGCGGGTCTTTTCATCCGGAGCCTTCGAAACGCACTCCGCGTCGATCCGGGCTTTGACCTCAGGGATGGCCTTGTGGCGGAAATTGATCTGGGTTTCGGGCAGTACGACGAGTCCAGGGGCAGACAATTCTACGACCGGCTCATGGAGCAGGTCGAGGCCCTCAACGGGGTTGAGTCAGCCTCGCTGGCCGTCGACCTGCCGCTCTCGGGAATGCGGATTCAAGACCACGTTCTCGTGGATGGTTACGACCCCGCCCCCGGCGAGCGGATGGTGATGCGGTGGAATGGTGTTGGCGCCGGCTACTTCGAAACGCTGGGCGTTCCGATCGTCCAGGGTCGGGGATTTACCAGGCAGGACCGGGAGGACAGCCGGCGTGTCGCCGTAATCAATGAGGCGATGGCCCGGAGATATTGGGCCGGGCGAAACCCAGTCGGCGCCTTCGTCCGGCGGGGTGACGACAGATGCGAGGTTATCGGAATCGCAAGGGACGGCAAGTACGACGATCTCGACGAGCAACCCAAGCCGCATGTCTATTTCCCCTTGCGTCAGGGCGAATTCGTAAAGCGGTTCAATTTGGTGGTCCGGACGTCTGTGCCGCCGAAATCCCTGATGGCGACGGTGCTCGCCGAGCTCCGACGCATGGATTCGAACTTGCCGCCGCCTCGGATCATGACCATGGAGCAGTTCATGCAAAACGCCATCGAGTCCGCGGGAGGGCCGGGCTACCTGATTTCGGTTTTCGGACTGCTGGCCCTGGCGCTGGCCATGATAGGCGTTTACGGACTCATGTCTTACAGCGTCAGTCGGCGGACGCACGAGTTGGGCATTCGCATGGCGCTCGGCGCGCGGCAGGGAGAGATTCTGGGTCTCGTCCTGAGAAAGGGCCTGATGATCGCAGTGGTCGGCCTGTTGGTCGGGCTGGCCGCTGCGATCGCGGTAGCGCGCCTGCTGCGGGGACTCCTCTTCGAAGTCAGTCCCCTTGATCCGCTGACGTTCGCTGCGGTGACGCTCATCCTCGTCATCACCGTCCTGGCCGCCTGCTACCTCCCGGCGCGCCGGGCGGCGCAGGTCACTCCCGCAGCGGCGCTGCGATACGAGTGACGAGCGCCGCCTCGCTCCGATCGCAGTCCGGTTTCATCCCGGAACTGTGGTCAGCTTTGTCGGAATCCCCGTTTCTGCGGCGTTGGTAGCGCAAAAAGGTGCGCCTGCCACGTACACTGTTCATTTTCTCCGGGCGGTCGGTTGAAGCCCGTCGAACCAGCTTCCGTGCGTGCCCGAGCCATGTTTTCAGTGTTTTCTCTCAAGCCATCCGCCGCTTTCAGTGACGCCGAGCGGGCCCGTGAGCCGTCGTTCGGATTGGACCTTGAATTGCTCCGTGTAGGGTGCGGAGTGAGGAAATGGTTCTGACGCTCGCCAGCGACGAAGTCCGGGAAGTCCATAACGCGCTGTTGGACGCACATTCGGAGGTCCTTCGTAAGTTGAGCCTGGAAGGCTTCCCGAGCCGCGAGCTCGGACTGGAACTGTGCCGGAGGAAGT
>DATIFQ010000329.1:0-3457 GCA_035455185.1 Bryobacteraceae bacterium
CGAACTCTTCTTTTCCTGGACCAAGCGGAACCTGCGCATCGAGAAACCGCCGTGAAGACTCAGGTCTGGACCAGTACCTAGGTCCTGACCGCGCTTGTGAAGACTCCATTTCGGCATTGTTGCGAAATGGCTTCCTACCCCAGGTCTTCTCCTTACCTGGCCTCTCCCTCCCCCCACAGCCCCGCCTGCCGCATCACCTCACGCGCCAGTTCACGATCCACCACCGCCCTGCCGCCACGCCGCAACCGCACGTGCCCTGCCGCCGGACCCTGTGTGCTGAACAGCACCTCCCACTCTGCATTTCGATAACGGAAACGCACACCGACGCGATCCCCTCTCCGCACCAGCTTCGAATCCGCCATTCTCTCCACGGACCTGTCGCCCGCCTGTATCAGATGCAGGAAGACGTCGTCCGCCGCCGGCCGGCCTGGCGAAACCTCAACTCTCCACTGGCCGAGCAGTGGCGTCGTGTCCGGCGTTCGATAGCCCTTCGGAAGCGGCCAGTTCTGGCCGTCCGACCAGAACTGCTTCCCCGGCCCGCCGACCTTCCCGATCTCCGCCTTCTCCGGCAGCAGCGTCCGGCAGAACAGCCGCCCTTCCTCCTGATCGGCCGAGAACTCACTGCCCCGGATCTGCGGCTCCGCCGCCGTGTGCAGCAGCCATGTCTTCTTAAACTCCGGCTGCGTCGCGCTCACCCGGTCGAACACCACGAAGTGGTCCGGCGGCAGGAACACGAATTGCCGTAGCGCCATCCGGCATTTTTTCTCGTGATACACCGGCGTGGCGTCTCCCGCGGCGTACGAATACTCCGGCCCCGTCTCGAACACAACCACCTTCGACCCGAGCACTTCCCGCTGGCCGCCGTCGTTCGGTACGGGCGCCGGTTGCTCCTCCGGCGCGGGATTCCCCCAATAGCGCGGCATCTGCTCCCCCGGCATCCGGATCAGGATCGTGTTGTGCGCCACCGTGCGCGAGTAGTAATGCGTCAGGTGCTCCCCCGGTTCCGGCCGTGTGCCCGTGTCGAGCGCCAGGAAGCCTTTCCTGTAAATCGTGAAGCTGTTGTGGTCGAACTGCTTGTGCATCTCGAGCACGCCGCCCGAAACAAACATCGCGTACGTGTCGTCCGGTCCCGAACCCGACCGGAAAAATGTCTGCCCCATGTTCTCGAAGTGCCGGGCCATTGGCATCCGCCGCTCCGGATCTTTCGCCGGCGCAACGTCCGGCATCGACGTCAGCAGGAACCGCGCGAACGGGAACGGGCTCCCCTTCTCGCGCGGAGTTTGGTCGAGCAGCCACCGCGCGAACGCCGCGCACTCCGGCTTGGTCGCCGCATAGAACTGGACAATCTGTGAGAGATGAATGTTCAGCCCGCTGACACCGATCATGTTCGCCGTGTGATACGCGTCGCCGTAGCCGAATTCGTGCGCTCCCGGCAGCCAGTTCCAGAAGATGTACGACGGCAGGTACGCGACATACGGCCACTCGATCGCGATGTCCTCCCCCGTCGCCGACCGGTACGTGTGGAAGAAGTTGAACTCGGCCCACGGGTACGCCGCCAGCGCGTAGTTGAGAGCGCCGGACGCCGACCCGCCATCATCCGACGCCGCGCCCCGCCTGTGCTCCAGCAGATTGATGAACAGCCGGTGCCCCTCGCCGAGATAGCGCTCGGCCCGCTCATCGTCGATGCCCTCGCCGAACGTGGCCAGCCCCGCGTACCATAACTGGCTCGGTGTGCTGTAAAACCCCGACTCCGTTCCTCCCCAGTTCTCGCGGTCGAAAGCCCTTCGAGCCCGGGTCGGCTGCTCGAAGCCTGTGGCGTCGAGAAACGCCAGGCCGAGCCGCCGGCGCTCCTCCGGCGTCATCTCGTTGAACAGCCAGTCATACGCAGCCCACCCGTTGATCCGCGAGAACGAATACCAGTTCACACTCTTGTTCTGCTCATGGCAGTCGCGGTAGTGCGCGACACTGGTTTCCAGCAGCTTCTTTCCCAGGTCCCTGTACCTTGTCTCACCCGTCACCAGAAACACGAACGCAGCCTCCGCCGCCTGCGTGCCGTAATCGCCGTGCTCCAGCGCCTTGGCTGCAAGCTCATCGGCGCGGCCTTTCATGGCGGCGAACAGAGCTGCTTCTTCTCCCATCGCACGCGCCTTGACGGCTCCGAACGTATCGCGGTTGAAAAACAAACGCGGATGGTCGTCCCGGATCGCCTCCTTCCACTGCGGACCCTGCGCAAACAACATTCCCGCGGCAGTCGCGAACAGCAACACCGTTTGCTTCATCTCCCTACTCCAGGAACCTCGCCAGCCACTCCATCGACCGTTGCACCGCCTCCGGCGTCGGCGTGTGTCCCTTCCGGTGATTGAAGTACCCGATGTGCGTCGGTTCGCCGAACAGCCCGTACACCTTCCGCGCCGCGTTGATGTAGTACCAGCTCTTGTCGTTGTCCGAATCGTCCCCGCCGATCAGCAGAAACGGCCGCGGCGCGGTCATCGCCAGCAGTTCGTGATGGTCCGTCGCCTTGTCCCACTCCCCGATGAATCCGCCGAAATACCAGTAATCGTCGTAGTTCGAAAATGACAGCCCGATGCCAAGCTCCGACGACACCGCCGCCGTGATCCGGTCGTCCATCGCCGTCGCGTAGAGAGTCATTTTGCCGCCGAGCGAGTGCCCGATCATCCCGATCCGGCTTCGGTCCACCTCTGGGAGCGTATACAGATAGTCGAGCAGCCGCTGTGAGTCCCACACCCACTTGCCGAGCCCAGTGCAGTTAGGATGCTTCATCTTCAGCGTCGCCACCGCCTCCGGGTACGATTCGGCGTAACTCTCCCCGAACCAGCGGATGGCAACCGCCAGGAACCCCTGCTGCGCCGCCATGTACGCGAAGCTCCGCACGCTTGGCGGCATAAACGATCGTCCGCCCATGTTCGTCCCCGCCGGCGTATCGACGTCGTAGTACGGCACGATCACCACCGGCAGCGGCCGCCTGATCCGCCTCGCCGGCGCCATGAGGAAAATCTTCTCCCAGTGATCGGGTTCCACCTGCAGGTACATCAGCTTGCCCGTGTAATTCTGCTCCTCGAACGTGCGGACCAGCCGTGCCCGTGGCGCTGGCGGCGCGATGTCCGGCGCTCCCAGCAGCTTTCGCCACTTCGCCCGCAGCGCTTCTTTCCGCGCTTTCCACTCCGTCGCGCTCGCTATGCCTTCCGTAAGCGGAGAGAGCGGACCGGTCGCGTTCTCGAAGCCGGCCGGCGGCCGGTTGAACGTGTCGAGCCACTTCGCGTCCGCCTCCGCTGTGCGAGCTGGAGCGGAGCGTGGCAAGCTCCGGCATACACGGAATCCTGTGAACCGGCTTCGGTAATCCGGGTCCATGGACGAACGGTACCCCCGTGCCCACCGCGAAATGGTGCTGACGAACGACCCCCCGCGGATCACTCGCGCCACGCCCCACATCGCCCCC
>DATIFQ010000330.1:0-2712 GCA_035455185.1 Bryobacteraceae bacterium
AGTACGAGCAGGACTGGCTTCTGCCTATCCTGCTTGTGCGGAAGGTACAGCCACGCCGGGATCCATACGGAGGCTTCGCTCCGCACTTCGACGGCTGCGATCTGGCAGACCATGCCCGGCACACGGCGAAGTACATCGAGATGAGCGGGGCTCGACCGTTCGATTCGAAGGAGACGTTCGAGCGGGGCCGCCTCTTTTACCACGTTTCGGGCCTTGTTCAGGGAGAACGGCGTCTGTCCGTGGAGCGACTTGACGAGATTGCCCGAGTCCGACACCCAGAGTTCCTTGTCCGCTTCCGGCTGGGCCGGAGGCTCTTTCTCAATGCGTGCCGCGTCGTTCTTGAGCCAGCGGCCGAACCAGTTGTAGACGAGCAGCCGCATGTCATAGTCGATGGAGTGGGGGAGGGGTGTGCCGCCCCATTCCAGTCGCTCCGGCTTTCCGAGAACTTCGTAAACCTTCTTCAGCTTCTTGAACTCTTCCCAGCCGTTGCTGATGTACTGCGAGGAGTACGTGCCGAAGAAGTCCTTGTCGCTCACGGTGATCAGAAGAGGCTTCGGCGCCATAGGGTAGAGCAGATCCCAGCGGTCAAAACCCAGTGGCCCGGAGTCGAGGAAGTTCTGCTCCGCATCGTCGGTCGAGCCAGGCGGGTTGAAGTCCGCACACGCGAGATTCTCCGTGTTCCCACTCACGACCACGGCGGCGGCAAGCCGCTCGTCCACGCATCCGAGCAACATGGTCAGCGTTCCGCCGCCGGATTGTCCTGTCGACCCAAGGCGCTTGGGGTCGACCATCGGGTGAGCGGCAAGCAGGTCGAGGCTCCGGATGGCGTCCCAGACCTGGAGCCGGGAACTGGTGTCACCGTATAGCAGCATCTGCTTACCGGGTACCGTGTGCTCATCGTCGGAGGAGGGCAACCGGGTGCCGGTGAGGCTCGCATTCGGATAGTAAACCCGCTCACCCTGACCCATCGGATCGAACGCCAGCACAAGATATCCCAGACGCGCCAGCGCCTGACAGCAGCGCTGGTACTCGCGGGCAGCTTTGCCGTTTCGGGTGTGGCCCATCTGGAAAAGCACTCCCGGGAACGGGGGCTGTGCCTGCGTCGGAATGTACAGATTGCCGCCAATGTGGAAACCGGGCCGGCTCTCGTACAGGATCTTCTCCAGGCGGTAGCCGGGACGCTCGAACGATCCGACGGTTCGGGCGTTCAGAGCGGTCCGTTCCGGCATGCCGCCGACCAGTTTCCAGAATGTGTCGCGGGCCCACTGCTGCCGCCGTTGGACCGCTTCGGCCGAGGTCAATCGAGCGAGATCGGCGTTCCTGCGGCGATAGGCGGCGGAGGCAAGGTTGCGAAGGAAGTCGGGTAAGCACCGCGAGTAGTCGCGGTACAAGGTGCCCGGGTAGGTCGTCTGGGCACGAGACGGCTGCCCTGTCACGGCCAAGGTGGCCGGCAGGGAGACGAATTGTCGTCTGGTCATAGGTCAGAAGTTGATCTTCAACGCAAACTGAACGATCCGCGGACCCCGGGCGCTGGTGATCTGTCCGAAGCGTCCCGAGCTCACCGAAGAACTCGGATTGTTGAGCAGAGGTGTGTTGAAGAAATTGAAAAACTCGCCGCGCAGTTGCAGCTTCACCCGTTCGCTAACCAGAATGTTCTTCATCGCCGAGAAGTCGACGTTGAAGGTTCCAGGCCCGCGCAGAATATTGCGTCCCGAGTTGCCGAAGGTGCCGAGCTTTGCCGCCTCGAATGCGTCGGTGTTGAAGTAACGGTTGATGACATCGCCCCTGGACCGGTTCGGATCGAGGTAAGGATCCCCGACAAGGTCGGCATTGTCGTTCCCGACGCCGCTCAGTGCCCGGTCCTCGCCGGAATCCACGTTCACCGGGAAGCCGGCCTGCCAGTTCCAGATTCCGCTGGTCTGCCAGTCGCCCAGGACCCACCGCATGGCCGGCGACCTATCCTTGAAGCTCGGGAGCTGCCAAAGGTAGGAAACGACCAGCCGGTGCGGAATATCGAAGTCCGACACGCTACGATAGGCCCGGACGTTAAACGGATTGATCACGTTGATACCGTCGAGGTCGGTCTGGTAGGAGACGGGGTCGATCGCTTTGGCCCACGTGTAGTTCGCCAGCACGGAGAAGCCCTTCGCGAAGCGCTTTTCGACAGTGGCCTGGAAGGAGTTGTAGATCGAGTTGGCGGCGGCTTCGTCCTGGATGACGCTGGTGAAGTCCTGATAGGGACGGCGGGCATCGATGTCGTCTTCGCTGGCTCCGGGCACATAGAGCGCGGCGTTCAAGTCCGAGTTGTAGCCGAGATAAGTCCCCTTCGACGCGACATAGGCTCCGCGTACGAGCAGGTCAGGCCGAAGCTGGTGCTCAAGAGTGACGTTCCAGCTCTGGATCTGTGCCGGGCGCCAGTCACCGGAATACGACACGGCGGCCATCGGAAGCTGGAACGCCGAGTCTGCCGCCGGCTGCTTCGGGCCGAACTCCTCGGGGAACGGGTTCCTGATTCCCTCGTAAGGATTCATGAAGTCCACGCCATAACGGTAGAACTGCGGACTGAAGGGAGCGCTATCCACCATGTTGTTGAACGCCTCGACGAACGGGGGCTGGTAGAAGATGCCGTAACCGCCACGGAGGATGGTGCGGCCCTGGCCAGTCACATCATACGAGAAACCGAAGCGCGGGGCGAATAGCAAGTAGTGGGAA
>DATIFQ010000331.1:0-4583 GCA_035455185.1 Bryobacteraceae bacterium
ACTCTCGTTCTGCGTGGGCTGCCAGGCCATAAAGGTTCGCTTCTTGCTCTGGATTCTGTACAGATTGATGCGGAATTCACGTCCGGGTTGGGGAGGGCGTGGATCGATACTCGGGAAGGGGATCTTCATTTCCCCGAACCACACCCGGCGACTGCGGTCGATGCGCGCCGCGGATTCCATGCCGGCGTTCCACTTATCATCGAAGACGCCCGGTTCGGAGTTCTTGTTGACGTCGAGGTCGATCCATTCGCCTTGCGGCGAGAGTTCGAATTCCTTGTAGCGGCGGATGTCCTTGAGGTCCCAGCCGATGAACACCTCGGCGACGTCCAGATCCCAAAGCCCCCACGTATCCCTCTTCGTCTGGGGATTCGGATTCATATACAGGTCGTTGTATGGGCAGGTGAAGAGAATGTAAAGGTTCGCCATGGTCCACATTGAGCGAACCTCCGTGCGGAACGCCGGGTATTTCTCGCCAAAGCGGCCGGTTTCGAACGTTAGTACCGGCGCGTTCTTCCAGAATGAAGCTGTTGGGTCGGCGGTGGCGGGCGAGTCGGCCTTCGCGCGGCGGCTCGTCATGGTCTTCGAATCCGCGGCGCCGAGCGTCGCCGCAAGAAGCCCTGAGAGGAAAGTGCGTCGTGTCGTCATGCGGTTGTGTCAGTCGGGTATACTATCATGCCCTCATGACATCGACGATTTCCCGCCGCCATCTGTGCCTTGGACTGGCCGGCTCCACAGGGGCCGTCCAGGCGAGCGCCACGATCGCTCGCACGGCGTCAGGCTACACAGACCCGCGCAAGGTGCTCCTGTGGGAGTCCACACGTAAGGAAGTGCGCGAGCTCCTGGATGCCGGTCAGCTCAAGGCCATGATTATCCCGACCGCCAGCACCGAGCAGCACAACGAACACCTGGCGATGATTCACGACACGGCCAGCGTGACTCTCGTCGCGCAGCAGGCCGCGTTGCGGCTCTACCCGCGGGTGATGGTCACCACGCCGGTCGCGATCGGTATCTCCCCACATTGGATGGACCGCAAAGGCACACTGAGCCTTCGCAAGGAAACGTTTCTGAACGTCGTCTACGACGTCTGCGAAAGCCTGAAGACGCACGGTGTGAAGAACATCCTCGTCCTCAACGGGCACGGCGGCAACGAAGCGCCGCTCCGGGGTGCAATCCCGGAGTTCCGCTCCAAACTCGGCTTGAATCTTCAGTTTGACTCCTACTGGGCCGCTTACACACCTGAAATCGTGAAGAAGTACATGGAAAGCGGCGTCGTTCCCGGACATTCGGCCGAGTTCGAGACCTCTTTCGCCATGGCTGCGTTCCCCGAGCGCATTCACTGGGAAGGCGTGGACTACGAGAAGGTAAAACCCCACCTCGGGATCAAGGACCCGGAATCACGCCGGCAGGACGAACAGTTCGCACGCGAAGCGAAGCTCGCCACCACGGCAAAAGGCGAAGCGATGATCGCCGTCGCCGTTGAGTGGACAGCCGCCCGCCTCGAGCGCATGATCGCCGCGGAATAGGACACCAGAATGGACAGAAGAACTTTCTCACGAACCCTCATTGCCTTGCCCGCCGCGCTGCACCACGCCGGCGCGGGCGAATCCCTGTTCGTCTCCACCCCTTTGACTGCCGAAGGCAGTTTCACCGACGGCATCGAGGGTCCGGCCTGCGATGCGGAAGGAAACGTTTACGCGGTCAGCTTCGCACGGCAGCCCACCATCGGTAAGGTGACGCCCGATGGAAAGGGTGAAGTCTGGCTCGAAATGCCTGCCGGCAGCCTCGGCAACGGCATCCGGTTCGACCGTAAGGGCATGATGTACGTAGCCGACTACAGCGGGCACAACATCCTTCGCGTCGACCCGGCTACGCGCGCAGTCCAGGTGTTTGCCCACAACTCGTCGATGAGTCAGCCGAACGACATCGCGATCACCCGTGGCGGAGTCCTATACGCAAGCGATCCGAACTGGAAGGAGAAAACCGGGCAGATTTGGCGCATCGATACCGATGGCTCCACACACCAGGTGGCCGGCGCCATGGGGACCACAAATGGAATCGAGGTGAGTCCCGACGGCAGGACTCTCTACGTGAATGAAAGCGAACAGCGCAACGTGTGGGCGTTTCGGATCGGTCCGGACGGCGGCCTTTCCGGCAAGCGATTGCTGATCCAGTTCCCGGACCACGGCATGGACGGTATGCGCTGCGATGTCGACGGAAGCCTTTACATCACCCGTTACGGCAAAGGCGTCGTGGCAAAGGTGTCAGTGAAGGGCAAAGTGCTCCACGAGGTCGACGTCCTCGGCGCCCGGCCGAGCAATCTCTGCTTCGGCGGGCCGGACGGCCGCACGTGCTACGTGACCGAAGTTGAGCACCGGCGTCTCGTACAATTCCGTGTGGACCAGCCCGGGCTCGAGTGGAAGCTCTGGCAGAAAGCACGGAAACCGAAGGCTGCTCGCTAAACGGCACTTCAAGCGGAATACTGAAGAAGCATCGCTGTCTCCCAGATAGCGTGCGCCTCCTCCACGCTGTTCACGACCACGTTCACCGCGAGCCCGCGATGCGGCAGCCGCGTCAGAAGGAACTCGAGGTCCGCATTCGTCACGTCGCCCCAGACGAGCAACGGCTTCTCCGCAAGGACCGCCAGGTAATGTTTCTCCAGCGCTTCGGCCCGCGGGCCGTCGCGGTCGATATGCAGTTCGATAACGTCCACGTCGGAAGCAATCAGTTGTTGCGTCGGGATGAAGCGCGTCGGGTGGAGGTGGACGACGGTGTGCTCGAATGCTGCCACGATGGCACGATCGGCCGGATAGATGAACTCGTCATAGAGGGCCGGCGAAAGCAGCGCGGCCGCGTCCTCTTGAAACCAGATCGTCTTGCCGGGACACCACAACGAATACATCATGCTTCCCGTGCCGCCCTGGAACAGAGGCAGACGGTCGAGCAGGCAGCGTCCGAACGAGATCCAGAAGTGCGCGAGCCTCTCCGCCACTCCGCGGACCTCCTCCGGCGCATCGATCATCCTCAGGACAAAGGCCTCCCCACCGTAAAGGGCAGACAGCAGATCCGAGATGCCGCGCATCAGAGTCACGCCCACGGGGTAACGTCCCGAGCTGAGGTCGCTCAGAGCGGGAATGAACGCGAGCATCTTCGCCACCCACGGATCGTTTTGTGAGAATTCGGGTACGGCGGGATTGGAGGTGAAGGAGGGCGGTGGGGTTGAGCGTGTGGAACCGGTAACATGATCGGCGACAACACCACAGCCGAGCGCAGCCTCCACCCACGGCATGCCGAAGAACGGCGCCGCGGACCAGATCAGGTCGCCGCCCGCCTCCTCGTGCAGACGGAACAGCCGTTCCGTGTCGTCAAGATAATCATTAACCACGATGTCTTCGGGCCGGACCGGCCCTTCGGGCAACTTCCGGCAGCCGTTCCGATAGCGGTGCAGAGGATAGTAGGAACCGAGAGTGAATCCGATCAGCGGGCGGTCGTTGCGGCGCTGGAACCACGCGGCCAGGCGGCCGAGCCGTTCCTCGAGAGGCAAACTCATCACAAGCTCCGAATGGGAGTATACATCGTCACCCGGAGCCCGCCCGGTGTCGCGAGGGAACCGTAGATCAGGATGTGACGGATTGGCGTTAAAACGTCAAGCCCACCAGAAACTCCACCTGGTTTTGCGTGGGCTGGAGGCGCAGAGCGGTCCAGCGCGTGTAGCGGATTTCCGGCGAGACCTGGAGACGCCATGCCGCAAGCCTCACGCCCGACCCGATCACGATGCCGCCCTCGGTGAGCTGATAATCGACCTCGTATCGGCTCACGGAATAAGGCGGATCAAAACCCGAGGTGAACTGTTCGGTGCTTCCTTCCAGCGAGTTGATGCGCCGAAACGCGCCGCCTGCGACTGCGAATGGCCGCACGGGTCCACGCAGCCAAAGCCTCTTCAACAACATCGGAAACTCCCAGGTATTCGCCGCCTGTCGGTAAATCTTACCGAACGACGGATTGAAGAACCTGTGCTCGGTCGTATCGAGCCGCTTGTAGAGGGCGTCCACTTCGATCCTTAGCTGAAACGGTAGTGCAACCTCGAAGGTCGGCCCGATCGTGTAGCGGCGAATGTTCAACGCGAACGGACCGAGGCCGCCTCGGCCGCCAACCACGCCCGTGGCTGTCGAGGTCGAGAGGGGTGTCCCACCTTTCACGCCGATGGAGAAAACCTGAGCGGGTGCGCCCGAAGCGCAGAGAACCGCAACCCAGAATCCCATGGACATCCAGGCCTTATCCACGTTTCTGATATTAGCATCTGATTTTTCTCGCCCGGCGCGTGAATTGTGTATACTCTTCGCCGGATCACCAAGCCATGGAACTGAGTACGATTCCACGCCTCCTCGGTATCAGCGTTGCGCTCGCGTTGCTCGCGGGCGCGATGAACGCCGCACCGCCCTACGCGCCGTCCACCGAATCTCTGCGGATGCACAAGGCGCCGCAATGGTTCGAAGACGCCAAGTTCGGAGTCTTCATCCACTGGGGTCCTTACGCGGTGCCGGCCTACCACGAGTGGTACGTCGCGTTCATGAGTCCGAAGTCAG
>DATIFQ010000332.1:0-14682 GCA_035455185.1 Bryobacteraceae bacterium
GACATCGATCCCGACTACGACGACGGTTTCCAGAATGGCATCCATCCGCTGTTCTACAAAGCGGGCCAGACAAAGCCGGGACCCGACGAGTGGGGCTCGATCGGCGCCTGGGCGTGGGGACTGAGCCGTGCGATGGACTACTTCGAGACGGACAAGGCAATCGACGCAAAGCGCGTCGCCGTGATGGGCCACTCGCGGCTCGGCAAGACGGCCCTCTGGGCGGGTGCGCAGGACACGAGGTTCGCATTGGTGATCTCCAACGATTCCGGATGCGGAGGAGCGGCGCTCAGCCGGAGGAAATTCGGGGAAACGGTGAAGATCATCAACACCGCC
The DNA here is from genome assembly GCA_035455185.1 of Bryobacteraceae bacterium. Classification (GTDB taxonomy): domain Bacteria; phylum Acidobacteriota; class Terriglobia; order Bryobacterales; family Bryobacteraceae; genus JAEHDI01. The sequence continues at coordinate 334 of DATIFQ010000332.1, forward strand.
TTTCCACACTGGTTCTGTGACAATTTCAACCGCTACAACGACAAGGAGGACGAGTTGCCGGTCGACCAGCACATGCTGATCGCACTAATGGCGCCGCGGCCGGTTTACGTGGCCAGCGCGGAGGATGACAAGTGGGCCGATCCCCGGGGCGAGTTTCTCTCTGCCCTACACGCCGACCCCGTGTACCGGCTGCTCGGAACCGATGGTGTGCCGGCGAAGGAAATGCCGGCAGTCAACCAGCCTGTGATGGGTACGATCGGGTACCACATCCGCTCCGGTAAACACGACGTCACCGATTTCGATTGGGAGCAGTATCTCAATTTCGCCGACAAGCAATTCCGGCGGTAGGATTTTCAAAATGAGAGCCATCGCCCTTCTCTGTGCCCTGACGAGCCTCCACGCTCAGGAATCGCTCAATGTCACATCGGGCTTGGGCGGCATGGTGGACAAGTACCTGACGCCCATCGCGCACAAGCATCTGGAGACCCGGGCGGCACGTATCTCGAAAATCTCATCGCCTGCGGAGGTGGCCGAGCGCCAGCGCTACATCCGAGAACGTTTGCTCGATCAGATCGGCGGGTTTCCGGAGAAGACGCCGCTGAACCCGAAGATCATAGGCACGCTCGAACGAGACGGCTACCGCGTTGAAAAGCTGTTGTATGAGAGCCTGCCGCGATACTACGTGACGGCCAACGTCTACGTTCCAACCAACGCCAAGCCGCCATTTGCTGCCGTACTTGGCACGGCGGGGCATAGCAACGAGGGCAAGGCCTATTCCCTGTACCAGCGAGTCTGGATCGCACTTGCCAAGCGGGGATTTCTCGTTTTGGCGTACGATCCGCCCGGTCAGGGCGAGCGCTCGGAGTATTGGGATTCGGAACTCGGCCGTTCGCAGGTCGGTGGCCCGACCAGCGAGCACTCCATGGCTGGCATTCAGTGCCTGCTTACAGGCACGAACATCGCCCGCTACTTCATTTGGGACGGCATCCGAGCCGTAGACTATCTGCTCACGCGCCAAGACGTCGATCCCAAGCGGATCGCCGTAACGGGAAACTCGGGCGGAGGCACCCAATCTTCCTACCTGGCGGCGCTCGAACCTCGGCTTGCCGCCGCAGCGCCGTCCTGTTACCTCACGTCCTGGGAGAAGCAGTGGATGGATCCCGGCCCGCAGGACGCCGAACAGGATTTCGTCAACTTCCTCAAAGACGGCCTGGACTTCGGTGATTTCCTGATCTCATTCGCACCCAAGCCGATCAAGATGATGACCGCGATCCGCGACTTCTTCCCGATCGACGGTGCGCGCGCCACGTTCGCCGAAGCTCACCGCATCTTCGAGGTCATGGGGCAGGGGGACAGGATCGGCTTTTTTGAATACGACGACACACATGGGTGGTCGAAACCCCGGCGCGAGGCCACGTACCGCTGGTTGGAACAGTCGCTGCGTCAGCGCACGGATGAAGGCATCGAGCCCGAGTTTGACACCGAGCCCGCCGTGAATCTCAATTGCACAGCCACAGGTCAACTTTCGACGTCGCTGAAGGGTGAAACAGTACAGTCGCTCAACCTGGCTTTGGCTGAACGTACGTACCGGCCGAAGACGCCTCCGGACATCGCCGGCCGCCTCAGCCTGACGGTTCAGCGCGGCGTCCCGGCCGCGCGCCGGTACGGCGAAGTGGGCCGCGACGGCTATCGCATCGAGAAGATCGCACTGGACACCGAGCCAGGAATCGTCGTTCCGGCGCTTGTTTTCGTTCCGGCGTCGGGCGAGGCGCGCAAGCCAGCCGTGCTGTTCGTGAATCCGGCGGGGAAGTCGGCGGACGGCGGCGCCGGCGGCGATCTCGAAGCCCTGGTGCGGGCGGGGAATGTCGTGCTCTCTGTCGACCCGCGGGGCTGGGGCGAAAGTGCGGGCGCGGCGGGCCGCTCCGGCTATCGAGCGTCGTTTCAAACCGCCATGCGCGCTCTGCTGGTGGGCAAGACCATGGCCGGTATGCAGGTGGGAGACCTGCTCCGTGCGTTCGACTATCTGGTTTCCATGCCCGACGTGGACGCGTCGCGGGTGTCGATTATCGGGAAGGGGAACGGAGGAGTGCTGGCGCTATACGCCGCGGCTCTGGAACAGCGCATCCAGAAGGTAGCTTGCGAGGGCTCAGTGGTGTCCTACATGGACATCGTTCGCGCGCGAATTCATGACGGGATGATGGACATCATCATCCCGGGCGTCCTCCGCGAATTCGATCTGCCCGATGTGACCCGGACAATTGCGCCACGGACGGTCTGGCTTGTCTCGCCACGCACCCCGGCGGGCGCACCGGCGCCGATGGAGCACGCGCGGGCCCAGTACGGAACCCAGCAGGGCCTGCGCGTGGTCGAACGGCCCGAGGGATTCAGCTTCGGAAAGGTATATGCCGAATGGCTGCGGTGACACCAATCAATCAGGGACTCTTGACCCAGACGCGGGAGTCCATCGTACGCGGGCTGCGTTGGCTGCGGCAGCACGATGCCGAGATCGCGCAAATCCAAGACTTGAGTGCGCACTATAAGGCGCCTTACTTGTATGCAGCAGTCGGTGATTCCGTCCTTGGCGGTCGCTACGCACACCGAATCGGCGCTCTGTACCTTCAGCCGGACGGCGACTTCCGGACCGGACCGGCGGACAAGGGCTGGTCCCACTTGCCGTGCAGCCCCGCGAACCGCTATCTCTACTCGAACGGCTGGATCATTGCCGGGCTGCGCCGTCTCGGATACTACGGCGCCGCTGTACGAGGAATCGATTTCGTGCGCCGCTTTCAATCCGCTGAGCTTGGGGGCTTTGCCTCGCGATTCGACCCAGCCACGGGACACATTGAGCAACGTTACCTGGACTCCTCCAGCACCTCGTCGGCTGGTCTCGCCCTGCTAGCCTGTGGCCGTGTCGAGGAAGCCGCACGGGCGGGGGACTTCCTGCTCCGGCTCATCGATGCTCAGCCGCATCCGGACCGCTTCTACTACTGCAGTTGGGAAACCGGCGCCGGCCTGGTGACGGACGTCTGGGGCGATGAGGACCCCAACTCTGTGCGTGGACGAAAACAGTTTTGCCTGAGCGCGGAGGCCGATCCTCGCTATGAGCTGACGTGGCTCATTGGCAAGCCTATGAAGTTCCTGGCCCGGCTCTACGACCAGACCGGCGACCGGAAGTATCTGGAGGGTTCGACAACTCTCTTCAACTTCTTCCATAACCTCGGAGACGAACGGTGGCACAATTACGCCTCCTGCAAGACCATGTGGGCTTCGGCCGAGCTTTACCGCCACACGGGTGAGCCTCGATTCGCCGAAACCGCCGGGCGAATCCTGAGCTGGTTCTGCGAAAGCCAGCTTGCCGGCGGCCTTTGGGTTCACTACCTCTGGTATCGCGATGAGCGGGAACAGCCTCTCCAGGCGGCTCTCGATCTCGTTCAGGAGCTCTGCGCCGAGATGAGCGACGTCGTGTTTGATCTCAGCGCGGCGGGCGTGTAGCCGGACGGATCTTGAATCTGCTATGGACGTCTCCCGGTTGGACCTTATCGTCCTGGTCGGCTACCTTGCCGCGGTGACATTGGTCGGGCTCCTGGGCAGCCTCCGCGTACGCGGAACGAAGGACTACTTCCTCGGAGGGCGGCGCTTCGGCAAGGTTCTGATGGTGGGTCAGAACTTCAGCGTCGGGACCCACCCGGAGATGATCGTCTCGGTGGCCGGCGTCGTTTACGCGACCGGTCTGTCCGGGATTTGGTACCAGTGGAAGAACCTCTTTGCCACGCCCTTCTACTGGATGATGGCGCCGGTATTCCGGCGCGCCAGGCGCACGACTGTCGCGGAAATGGTCGAGGACCGTTATGGGCCCTGGATGGCTGGAATTTACACTGCCTATGCGCTGACGTATTTCACGATCAATATCGCCAGTCTGCTGAAGGGGGCGGCCAAGGTCATCAATCAGGCGGTCGGCGGCTACGTGGGAGTGAACCACGTGGTCGTCGCGATGACGGTGATCTTCATGCTGTACAGTTTCATCGGCGGGAAGGTCGCCTCGGTGTGGAACACGGTGCTCCAGGGCTTCCTGATCCTCACCCTTTCTTTCATGCTGATCCCTCTGGCGTGGCCGCACGTGGGCGGTATCTCGGGGATGAGCGCCGTCCTCGATCCTCACCGCCTTTCCATCGTCACTCCGGCCGGTGTAGGCGCCTGGACCATCCTGATGCTGACTCTGAACGGACTGATCGGCATCATGGCAATGCCGCACCAGATGGGAGTCATCGCCACCGGAAAGGACGAGCATAGCTGCCGCATCGGGTTCTTCGCCGGCAACTACGTCAAGCGGATCTGCACCGCCGGATGGGCGACGGTGGGGCTGGTGGCGGCCGCTCTGGCTGCTCGTGGCTTCTTCGGCCCGCAGCAGTTTCCCGATCCCGAGGACATCTTCGGTGCCCTCTGCAAGCGTCTCCTGTTCCCGGGGTTGCTCGGCCTGCTCACTGCGTGCATCCTCGCTTCCTGCATGGCCGCCTGCGCCGCGTTCATGGTGGATAGCGGCGCTTTGTTCACCCAAAACCTCTATCGCCGCTACTGGGTAAGAGCTCGGCCGGACAACCACTATCTGTGGGTGGGGCGGATCAGCGGCTTCGTCATCACGCTGCTTGGTGTCTGCTACGCGCTCTTCCTGGTCAAGCGGGTGCTCTACTCGTTTCTCCTCACCGAGACGATGTCCACGTACATGGGGATCAGTTTTCTTGGCGGGATCTTGTGGCGGCGTGCAAACCGATGGGGTGCGCTTGCGAGCCTCGTGACGGCCTTCTCGGTGAACTTCCTTTTGTATTATGTGCGGGGAGAGCGGATCGATCATTGGGATGCCAACGTGTTCCTGGCGGCGCTCGTGAGTGGGGCGGTCACCCTGGTTGTGGTTAGCCTGCTCACCGGGCATGAGCCGGACGCGCGCCTGAACTCGTTCTTTGGCCGGGCGCAGACGCCGGCCGGCGCACCAGAAAGTGACTCGGCAACCTACGTCGATCCGGCTCCGAAGCGCGTTGTGGCGGAGGCAGGCCTTCAGTCTCTCCTGGTGAACCTGCTACAGCCCATCCGTGCCGCCTGCGGCGTGGGGTTCCTCCGAGCCTACCGCGCCGACCTGACCGGTACCGTCGCCAGTCTCGCCCTCATCCTCGCCCTTGTCGCCGCAGTTTGGTTGATCTTCAGCATGCCGGTTTGAGGGTTCCCTTTCACCTATCGTTTTACGACCCTCTTCGCATACTTTCCCAGTAACGCCTCCACGGTGCCATGGGTGATCTGTTCCAGAGTTTTCTGAGGCAGGCGAAGCTGCATGATGAACAACTGGTGCGGCAGCCACCAGTTCCGCACATGGTCAGGGTAGGCACTCTCGAGCGGCTGATAGGCGAACGCATCGGTGCCGAACATCAGCCGGTCTGCGTACTTGATGCAGAAGTCGCGGAACGGCTTGATCTCCTCGGGCGACAGCATGTCGAACTCGCGGAGGAACATTCCGATGCTGGTATCCACGTACAGGTTCGGGTAACGGTCGAACAGCCGCGCCAGTGACTCATTGCCCTGGAAGTTCATGTGTGTCAGCACCCACTTCACTTTCGGGTGCTTCACCGCCATCTCGTTCAGAAAGTAATCGAGCAACTGCTGGTTTGTGTAGCCCGCCTCGGCCCAGAACTCCTTCGAGCCTTTTCCGTAGGTATAGCGCTGGTCGCCCCAGTGCTGGTTCAAGTGGAGCACGATCGGCAGTTCCGCTTGTTCACAGTAGGCATAGATCGCGTGCCACCCCGGAGTTCCCATGGCGCGGTAATCCGGGTTTGGGTTCTTCCGGAAGTCGCCGGAATGAAGCTTCAGACCCTGAACCAGCCCTTCCTTCACGCGGCGCTGGATCTCCGGTAACTGGTCCGATTGTTCCCACTTGAGCCACCAGAAAACATAGACGCGTGGGTCGTTCTTTGCCCATTCCATCGTTTCGAGGTAGGGATCCATCAGGATGGCCCGTCCGCTCTGGTACATGCCGGTCATGCGGAACCACCGGTCCATCACTTCCTGGATCTGTTCCCCGCGCAGCCGCGTGGGAAAGTGGCTGTATGCCAGATGTGCGTGGCTGTCGAACCAGTCGAACGAGTAGGCATGGTTCGTCATGCCGAAGCCGCGGGAGAAACCGTTGTCACCCTCCCTGCGTTCTGTGTTGTCCGGATACGGTTCCACTGGATACTGCTGTGCCGGCAACACACCGGCTAGTAGAAATACGAGTATCCTCCACATGACGACCTCCGCCTTATCGCCTCTCGAACACGATCACGCCATCCTCAGGCGCTCTGCCTGTAAACACCGCGAAGTCCCCGGGCTACGTCCGCCTGTTGGATACCGGGCGTTGCCGGCCGATACGCTGCTCCTCCCGAGTCCAGCCACACAGTCATCGGAGAGCCCTCCGTAGCCCTCAGTCGTACCTTGAGCGCGTCACGGGTTTGCTCCACAGAGCCGCAATGGAAAAGTCAGCATCAGGACTCCCTTGCCGTCGGTGTGCCGCGCACCCATAGAGTGTATCTCTGCTCCAGGCCCGAAAGGCGGTCTACGAAGCGAGTTCTGCTATACTTCCGCCCATGCTGAAACGCACCAGCTTTCGTCCCGAGGTGGATCGCTGGGTTCACATCATTTACCGTCTCCGTCCATGACGAAAACGGCCGGTTACTTGCCTCGGAGAGCCGGCCCGGCCTCCCCGCGCCCGTCGATCTGCTCCCGAAAGTGGTGCGTGTTCGCTTCAACGGAATCCGTCTTCGCACCGGATTGAAAATCCGCGGGGCCCAGAACGGGGGTGGGTGAGGAGATCTGCGACGAGAACAACCTGGCGGCCGCTCGCGATCGCTAAAGGAAGAGCGCACACGACAGTTGCGGAATGTTCTGATCGTCGCTAGAATCAGTTGATTTGTACACAGCCCCGGCTGGCATGATCACCGACAGGCCAGCGAATATGAGATTGTGTCTCTCAGGGAACCGCCAGCCCGGAGGCTACAGTGGATTCAAGCGAGTTTGGGAGGATTCATGTCGTCAGTTGAACAGAAGGTGAAGCAGATTATTGTCGAGCAGCTTGGCGTCGACGAGGGCCAGGTCGATGGGACCGCCTCATTCGTCGATGATCTGGGCGCTGACTCGCTCGACATCGTCGAACTCGTGATGGCCTTCGAAGAGGCTTTCGAGTTGGACATCCCCGATGAAGACGCCGAGAAAATCCGCACCGTCAAGGACGCCGTCGACTACATCGAAGTCAAGGCCGCCAAGAAGTAACAGCGACTTCCCATGTTAGGCTTTTCAAAAAGGGGGAGATTTGTCGCGTAGAGTTGTCGTTACCGGCATTGGACTGGTGACACCCGTGGGCGTCGGTACGGAGGAGTCTTGGCGGGCGCTATGCAGCGCGCGTTCCGGCATCAAGAACATTACCGCGTTTGACGCCACGGCCTTTGCCTGTCGTATCGCGGGGGAAATCCGGGACTTCAGTCCGGAGCAGTTCATTGAGCGCAAGGAACTGAAGAAGATGGGCCGCTTCATTCAGTTCGCGATCGCCGCCTCTGATTTCGCGGTTGCGTCTGCTGGGCTGAAGACGGCCGAGGAGGATCAAGAGCGGGTCGGTGTCTACATCGGCAGTGGCATCGGCGGATTTGAGATCATCGAGCGGGAACACAAGAACCTGATCGAGAAAGGGCCGGGCCGCATTTCGCCCTTCTTCATCCCCGCTACCATCGTGAACCTCGCCTCGGGACACGTTTCCATTCGCTTCGGCGCGAAAGGGCCGAATTCCGCCACCGCCACGGCCTGTACCACGGGTGCACACGCCATTGGGGATTCGTACCGGATTATCCAGCGCGGCGACGCGGACGTCATGATTTGTGGCGGCGCCGAAGCGCCAGTCTGTCCGATGAGCATCGGCGGATTTGCCGCCATGAGGGCGCTCTCGACGCGCAACGATGCTCCCGAGCGGGCAAGCCGGCCCTGGGACAAGGATCGCGACGGCTTTGTGGTCGGCGAAGGCGCGGGAATTCTTATTTTGGAGGAGTTGGAGTGGGCCAAACGGCGTGGAGCGAAGATCCTCGCGGAGCTTGTGGGATATGGCATGAGCGGCGATGCGCACCACATCACCGCGCCTTCCGAAGATGGCGACGGCGCCTTCCGAGTCATGCGCAACGCCCTTCGTGACGCGGGCCTCCAGCCGTCTCAGATCGACTATATAAACGCGCACGGCACTTCCACCGACGTCGGTGACAGGATCGAAACGGCGGCCGTGAAGAAGTGTTTCGGTGATCACTCCTACAAAGTGGCTGTCAGTTCCACCAAGTCGATGACCGGCCACTTGTTAGGCGGCGCAGGTGGAATCGAGGCGGGTATTACGGTTCTCGCGATTCGCGATCAGATCGCTCCGCCGACGATCAATCACGAGGTCCCCGATCCGGATTGCGACCTCGACTACGTGCCGAACCAGGCGCGGCCCATGAAAATTGAGTACGCATTATCCAACTCGTTCGGATTTGGCGGTACGAACGGCTGCTTGATCTTCAAGCGGTACGCCGGCGATTGACCGCTGATTCGTCCTGACCGCCGAAAACATGGCGCTCCGGGTCGCTGGTTGAGTGGTGAAACCCATGAAAATTGCCGTCTCCGTTAAGCAGGTCCCTGCACGTGATTCCGTCTTGCGGCCGGATTCATCTGCACGTTGGATTCAGGAAGGCGACCTTTCCTTTGAAATCAACGAGCCGGACGCGTACGCCCTCGAAGAAGGCCTCCAGCTTAAGGAGAAGTACGGTGGAGAGGTGCTCGTTGTCTGCATCGGGCCCGCCCGGGCGGCCCAAACGATCCGGGAAGCGCTGGCCAAAGGCGCGGACCGCGCCATCCACGTCGAAGAGGACAACCTCGGCGCCATCGACACGCTCGGTGTGGCCCGCCTGCTGGCCGCCGCCGTCGGATCCGAGAGCCCTGACCTGATACTCACTGGGCTTCAGTCCGATGACCTTGGCGCAGGTCAGACGGGCGTCGTTCTTGCCGAGCTGCTCGGCCTTCCACACGCCACTATCATCATGCAGGTCGAGAAACTCGACGGCACATTGCGTGTGAAGCGGGAACTGGAGGGCGGTTGGTTCCAGCGGATCGAGATGCCGATGCCAGCGGTGCTGACGATTCAGTCCGGCATCAGCAAACTCCGCTACGCGACCCTCATGGGGATCAAGAAGGCCAGGACGAAGGAGGTGCGCCGGCTTACCGAGACGGATCTCGGCGTGGACATCACTCCGCAAGTCGAAATCCAGAATGTTTACCAACCGCGGCATTCCAAACAGGTTCAGGTGCTGGAAGGTCCGGCGAAAGACGTGGCGGCGAAGCTGGTCGAGAAACTCAGATTCGAGGCCCGAGTGCTATGAGCCGAATCCTGGTGGTTTTGGAGCAACAAGGCGATTCATGGCACCGCCTCTCGTGGGAGGCGCTTGCCGCGGGTCAGCAGATGGCCGCTGACTTGAGCTGGCCCGTATCGGCCGCGGTTCTCGGCAACGCCGCAAGCGAGCGAGCGTCAAAGGCCACGAAGTGGAAATTGGATAGCGTCTATGCCGTCGAGCACTCGCTGCTTTCGACATATACTGCTGACGGTTTCACGGCTGCTTTGGAGGGCCTAATCCGGAAAATACAGCCTTCCCTTGTGCTGTTTCCGCACACGTATCAGGCCCGGGACTATGCACCCAAGTTGGCCACGCGTTTCGGCCGGGTGCTCGTGAGTGACATCATCCAGCATGCGGTTGTGGACGGCGTTCCAGTTTTTGTCCGGCAGCTTTTTCAGGGAAAACTGAGTGCTGACATCCGTTGCACGGGTCCCGCTCCGTACTTCGTGTCAGTGCAGGCAGGTGCCTACCGCTCGGACAGCCTCGAAGCCGGTTTTGCGCAAGTGGAGACATTCATACCCGAACTCGACGATGCCGTCATCCGCGTGACGCCGCTGGAGCCGTTCCGTGAATCCGCTGGCGCGGTTGACCTGTCGAACGCCGAGGTGATCGTCTCTGTCGGCCGCGGCATCAAAGAGAAGGAGCACCTCCAGATTATCGAGAAGCTGGCAGAGGCTCTCGGCGCCGAGCTTGGCGCTTCCCGGCCTATCTGTGACAACGGTTGGCTTCCGATGGAACGTCAGGTCGGAAGTTCGGGCCAGACTGTCTCACCGAAGCTGTACGTCGCGATCGGGATCTCTGGTGCAATCCAACACCTCGTCGGGATGAAGGGCTCGAAGACCATCGTAGCCGTGAACAAAGACCCGGAAGCTCCCATCTTCGAGGTTGCGGACTACGGCATCGTCGGTGACCTTTTCGAGGTCGTTCCCGCATTGACCGAAGAGATCCGCAAAGCCAAAGGTTCAGGCTAATAGTCCGTCTGGACCTCGATAACGCCTTTGCCCCAGACGGTCTGGCGGCCAATCCCCGTCCAGTGCGCGGCATGGAGATAAGGCAGAGATTCAGCCAGTTCCCCCTCGTACTCGGCCTCGCCCGTGAAGCCTCCGAGCGGGTGGGTTTGCCCCGTCCTCGTGGACCGGCGTGCTGACTCGACATGGCGGATCTCGCAGCGGCTCATCCGCACTTGGCTCGCCCGCTCACCCATGCCGCGGAAGTCAATCTCTAAAGGCCCCGGTCCGTAAAGAGCGCGCAAGGCGCTGATGCGGTCCCGGATGCGCCCGAACAGAGTTTGGAATTCGGGCCGGGGCGTGATATCCCCGGCGCTCTTCAGTTCGGTAGGCGTGACAAAACGCACCCTCACTCGCGTCACGGCGTCGTTTGCCGGAGCGAGGCTGAGGACGAGCGGTTCCACAGGATCCCGAACCACTAAAGTCGCTCCTTCGTAGATCCTCGCTGCGGCCGTGCTGTCCAGCCGGAGCTGATCGACTGTCTCCAGCCGGGCGCGTCCCCTTCCAGTGCCGAATCCTTCTTTCGCGAGTTGCGCGAACGTCAGCGCAAAGTAAGCGACAGCCGGGTCGCGTAGATCGAAGATGTGCAGGTCGAAGTGAAACCTCTCGCCGGGAACGAGCGTGCGCCCGTCAAGATGATGGGCGCGCAAAACGAAAGGCCGGGGCCAGTCCTTCAACCCGCTGGGCCCGGGCCCTGCTGCCGCGGTCGGTTCGAAGATTCGAGCGTACGGGCATGTCGTCCGAATTGCGCAGGTCTTCGCATCGACGCAGTCTGGAACGCACACGATCCTGCGGAGAATAGTGCCAAACGCGCCTCGGACCGTGTTGCCGGCGCCCCCGGCCGGGAATCGCAACGGATCGGCCGCAGTGAAACGCAGGCGGTACGCGTAGAACTCAAAAGTGGGCATCCGCACCAGTGGAGCACCGGTCACCCGACCAATCTACCAGTGCGCTCACAGTGCTGGCGATATCGCTTTTGGCTCTTGAACATCCGGGGACAGTGCCGCCAGGAGATTCTGGCACGCGATGCAGTTTCGTGCCCAGGGAATCGCCTGCAGTCGCTTTTTCGAGATCGGTTCGCCGCAATACTGGCACACACCGAAACCGCCGTGCCTCAGCCGCTCCAGCGCCTCCTCGACGAGTCTGAGCTTGTCATAGTCCAAACTGTTCAGGCTGAGCAGAACGAATTCGTCATGTGAGATCGACGCCTGGTCATCCTCGGCGACCCGCCCCATTGCCGCCAGGGTGTCGAACTTTCCGCCCAGCTTCGCGAGAACCTCCGCCTTCTTGTCGAGCAGCACCCGGCGGTAGGATCCCCCCTGCTGCCACCTGCTGTCGCTGACCCATGTCCCCTTCATGCCACCGCCTCCTTCCACAGCGTCCGTTGACTCTTGTCGGGCCAAACTGCCGGCGGCCCTTAATAGGTGACACAAAAGTATAAGAATTCTCGCGAAAAATGCAAGCCCTTTTTGTAGAAAAGACTGACAACCGCGCAAGCGGTCAAGATCCTTAAAGCTAACCGTCTATCTTTCAGTAACTTGCCGAAAGACTCTCATCAGGTTCCCGCCCAGAAACTTTCGTATCCGACTCTCGGAATAGCCCCGTCTTAACATTGCATCGGTCAGCATCGGCAGGTCCCGGATGTCGCGCATTCCGCGCGGCGGGGTAGGCCCTCCATCAAAATCGCTGCCGAGTGATACGTGGTCCTCGCCGACGATCTGGATCGCCCGATCGACCACGTCAATCCACTGGTCCACCGAAAACATCAGCTCATCGGGGGGATTCATGCCCACCATCGGGAACTCGGGCGCGACAATCCGGTCGATCTCTTCGATCGAAAGAGCGGCCTCTTTCCGGCCAATTGCGCTCGTGTCCCAGAACGCCTTCTTCTGCTGCTTCGTCCGCCATTCGAACATCGGCCGGTTGTGAAACTCGTTGCCGATGTGAAAGCCGATGACGCCGCCTTTCGCCGCAAGCTTCTTCATCAGCCCGTCGGGCATATTGCGCGGGATGTCGTTCAGGCTCCGCAGACCGTGGTGAGTGGCCACGATCGGATCTGTACTCAGGTCGATCGCCTGCTCGACCGTTTGGTCCGAAGCGTGAGAAATGTTGATCATCATCCCGAGACGGTTCATTTCGCGGACAAGAGCGCGCCCACGCTCATTGAGGCCGCCCCACTTCGGCGGCGCACAGCAGGAGTCGGCGTAGTTGCTCGTCCAGTTGTGCGCCGGAAGCTGGATGACTCGCAGGCCAAGCCGATACAGATCTCGCAGAACGCCAAGATCGCCGTCCAGATCCGCACTGCCCTCCAGATCGAGCACCGCCGCGATCTTGCCTGAACGGTTGATTCGCTCGATCTCTGAAGCATTCAGGGCCAGCTCGATCCGGTCTTTGTTCTTCTCGATTTGTTCCAGTGCGAGATCCATCAGCCGGAGCGCCTGCCTTGTCTCGTACCGCGGCGGGTAGTACTTCTCGGTCACGTAGACGGTGAAACAGAGAGCATCTACGCCGCCTTCTTTGATTCTAGGGAGGTCGACCTGTCCATCCTGGACGCGATCGCCGATGTTCCCGCCGTGGTAGAACTGCCGCGTGATCATGTGAACGTGTCCGTCGAAGACGAACGCTTCTTCGTGCAGCCTGCGCGCCCTCTCGGAGATTTCGGCCCCGGGCAGTCCAGCCGGCGCCGTCAACAGCACGGCGGCCACCAGCGCCCTGACAGACGGTCGCAGTGATATGCTTGGCGGTTGATTTTCCTGGAAGGAGACAACCGGATCGATGAGTCTCAGAAGAAATCGCATGGCTCTGCCTGTCATCATACTGTTCTGTCTGGCTTGCTGCGCACTCGCACCCGCACAGCAACGCGGCTGGTGGCCGCAATCCTATAAGGTCGACCGCGACGAAGCCGCCGGCACACTTGTTCTCTCGACACCCTACTACACCTTCGAGCACGACCTGAAGAAAGGTGGAGCGCTTTCCCGAATCACTCTCACGCACGGACGAGCCAGGAACCTGCTCGTCAGCCCGGTCGAGAGTCGCATCAGGTTGATGGTCCGGCCGGAGGGCCTACAGGACGCACAGGCACGGAGACGCGCGCCAGGAGCCACGTTCAGCGACCTTCGTGACAACGCGCCGAAGGTTACCCACACGAAATCTGGCAAAGCCGAGGTCGTAACCGTCGAAGCTTCCCTGCTGAGCGAGAACGGAAAGAACTCCGGTGCGCGCGTTCGGACTACCTATAACTACCGTTGGGGGTACGTAAAGGTCCGGAAACAGTTCATCCTCGATTCCCCCACGGACCTCGTCAGCCTCACCGCTCTCACTGCCCTGTTGGACCCCAGTCTCTCCGACTACGGATGGCGGCCGGCGGCCATGGAGGAAAACGGCAACAGCCCGTTCAACTGGACCAACGGTCAGATCCGTGGCTGGGGCAAGATGCGTCCCGGCACCCACATGGACCTGCCGTTTCGAACTCGGTTCGTTCCCCGCTACCTTGTCTTTGCCAACCACGGAATCGAGGGCCTCGAGTGGTTCGTCACCGACGATCTTCACCAGTGGGACTACCAGATGACTGGCCAGCCCGGAACGGGATACTGTGAAATCGGCGCCAGCAACGAACCACTCGGCGTGAGACTCAACATCGAGCCGATGAGCCTGCCCTGGAACCCACTGCTGGCGAAGGGTGGTTACCTGAAGCTTAAGGGAACCTACACCTTCGACTACTACTTGGGCGTCCCGGTTCTCGAAGGTCACGCGCAGAAACTTTGGCTGCATGAGTCGGTCCGCGGAATCCGCAATCGTGACGGCAAGGAGATCACGGAAGGCGAGATTCGGAAGCTGGCTGATTCCGGTATCCGCGAGATGACGCTGCATAACGACGGCGATGCGTTTCAAGACGGCATCTTTTGGCGTGATGGCAGTTATCC
>DATIFQ010000333.1:0-5078 GCA_035455185.1 Bryobacteraceae bacterium
GTCCTGAAAAACGCAGGCTCGACCGTCGAGTTCATTCTCGATCGCAGCTTCGGGAACAAATGGACTCGGTTCGATGGGCCAGACCGGAACTCGGTTCTGAATATCGGGCACTTGTTCTCGTTCCTCGAAGAGAATCCGGACGTGCAGGCACTATCCAGCCACCAGCTTCGCTATCCGAAGCCCGCCCGTGAGGGGTACGTCTTTTTCGACATGTTCTTCGTGCGCGATCCGATCGATCGGATCTATTCGATGTACAAGTTCTTCAAGAGAATCCCCGAGTCGGACGACCCGCTTAGCGATCTTGCCAAGGCTAACGACTTGGCCGGCTACATCGCTGGGATGCTGGCGGACTTTCCTCACTACATAAACGACATGCAGGTGAATTGCCTCGCGAACGGCGGGACGTATATCCGCCCTCCCGGCAAGCATGATCTCGACGCCGCTACCGCTGTTTTGGAGAAAGCAGCCGTCCCCTGCGTCGTGGATCGATTCAACCAAAGCTGGATCGCCGCCCAGTATTTCCTCAGGCCGGTGTTCCCGGGTATCGATTGCCGGTATGTTCCACACAACACATCCTCCGAGTACAACACTACCCTGGAGGAACGCCTACACCGAGTGCGCGCCGCCTGCGGAGACAAGCTCTACAATCAACTGCTGGCTTTGAACGTCCTGGACACGCAACTGGTGGATCGCGTCCGCGCCGAGGTGGCACGGCGGTTCCACCTGGTGCCTGACCACAAGCAACGGTTGGAACGGCTCGAAAGTGAACTTCGGATGATCTTGGCCGAAATGGACGCTAAGCACAATGAGCAGAACGTCCTCAATCACGACCGCGCAAGTGTCGCGGAGGAAGAGCCGGAGTTCTCAGAGAACCGTTGAGCGGCGCGAGTCCCCTGGCGTCCTAATCCCACACCGGCACGCCCATCTCGGCGAACTGTGCGCCGGCGTTCAGGAAGTGCGCCGTGATCCAGAACACCGTCCACTCCTCCCGGTAGCCGCCGCGTAGGCCGAAGATGTCGCTCGTGTCGCCCCGCTGCGCATAGTTGGTGTGGTGAGGCTGCTCGCCTTGACTGCCGTACGGGTCGATGATCTGCCCGCAGGAGCGGTACATCACCAGCGCCAGCCGCTTCAGATCCTCCCGCTGGAGCAGTTGTCCCATGCGATACACGGCCGGCGCCATGATCACACCGTAGACGTCGATGTGCTGGTTCTGCGGCGACACTACTGTCCATCCGCGCGTCCGGAAGCGGTGGTCGCGAAGCCGCCCCGCCGGCAGGTCGATGTCCCACACAACGACGTAGCTCAACACGACGTCACAGGCGTGCTTCGCCCACTCCAGATGTTCGGGTTTCTTCGTCAGCTCATAAAGGGAGAGAAAACCTTCGAACGCCGCCCAGGCGCCTTCTTTGTCCTCGCTTTCAGCGTCCAGCGTCCCGCCCCAGTACGGTTCACGCATCGAGAGGTGGCGCTTCGCGTAGTGCTCTCCCGCCTTCAGCGCCGCGCGCCGGAACTCCTCCGAATTGAACAGCTTGGAGCACTCGACCAGAGGCGCGATGAAGAACCCCTCCGCGGTCGAGAGCGGGTGCCAATCCGGAGCCAGGATCCGCCGCGCGTGGAATTCGGCTGCCTTCCGCAGGAACGCCTCCCAGCGCGAAGTGTCGAGGCCGCCCTTCCGCCCCACGCGGATCGCCCGGGCGAAGCTCGTCATGGCCTGGCCCTGCGAGAGCGGCTCGTCGTGGCTCCATTCCTTCTTCGCGAAGTCGTACCAGGTGCGGAATCCGCGCTCATAAAAGTGCGCATTTGATGCAAAATTGAGCGATTTTTGCGCCATTTCGAGCGCTTTCGGGTCACCCAAACCCTTCGCCAGGACCTGAAGGGCATACCCGGGCGCCTCCGCCTGCCCCGCCCACCCCATCACGAAGAACGTCCGGTCCGGGTACTTCTTGAAGCCCGCCACGCCGTCGCCCTCGTGCCACCGCGACAACGCGAAGCGGTACTTCGCCCGAAGGATCTCCCCGAACCCCGGCAAGTCCTCGACGTAGTACGGCCGGAAGAGATCCAGCGACGTCCGGACCGGACGGCGGAATCCGTCGCCCTCCCGCGCCACCGGGAACGCCTCGAGGTAGAACGTTTTCTCGATGACCGCCTCCGGAGGCACGTTCAAAAATGTGTCATTATATAGTTTAAATCCAGGCTGGATCGCCTTGATAACAGACCGCTTGCCGTTCGATGCAGTGGGTCCGGAGAGTGCCAGCAGGTCCACCCCGCCCTCCCGTGCCGACACCCCGAGCGACCACCACTGATCGCGCAGATTCCCGAACGGAACCGGCGAGGGCTCGGTGTGCAGCGCCGCGCCCCGCAGTCCGGCCGGCGTGCCCAACTCCGCGTAAGCGAATGGCATGGCGAAACGGTGTTCTTCGAAGATCGACTCCTCGCCCGGCTTGCCGGTGTATACCGGCACTTTACCGCTGCGCGCCCCGGAGGGATTGCCGTAGTAGACGATGCCCGGCATCAGGATCTGTGATCGCTCGGCCTGAGCCTGAAACCGGACGGATAGCGTCACCCGTTTCGCTGCCTGCGGTCCTTTCCACGCGAACCGCCGGATTCCCTGTACGAGATCGCCCTTGGGCCGGTAAGCATCACGCAGCAGCCATGTTCCGCCGCAAGCTTCAAGTTTCGCTTCAAGGATCAACCACTCGCCGGCATGGGACACTTGTTCCGGTTCCGCGTGCCGCCAGTCCGCCGGCCAGCCGTCCCGCCAGTCGCAGGCGATCGACCACAGGCCCTCCGGAGGCGATGCCAGCAGCGTCTGCCCTTCCGCTGAGACCTCCACCCGTCTCCCGCTCACCCCGACTCTTGGTCCCCCGGCGAGACAGCCGAGTGCCGCCAAGCTCAATATGACGCATCGAATCTTCATACTCCCCGTAACCCTATCATCCGGGAGGGATTTTTTCATCTTCCGCGTTTGGCCGTCCGGCGTCCGGTGCGGTACAATCGGCCTGTAATCTAGAGGTTCCCCCAAAGGCTTCATGTCTCGTAGTAGGTCCCGGGAATTCCGGGAACAACTCGCCCAACGTGTCCTGATCGCCGATGGCGCGATGGGGACCATGCTGTACTCCAAAGGCGTCTTCATCAACCGCTGCTACGACGAGCTGAATCTCTCCGCCCCCGCCCTCGTCCGGGAGACTCACGAGAGTTACGTCAAGGTGGGGGCCGAAATCATCGAGACCAACACGTTCGGCGCGAACCGGCCGCGGCTCACCTCGCACGGCTTCGCCGACAAGCTGCAAGCGATCAACGAGGCCGGAGTGCGCCTCGCCCGGGAGGCGGCGAGCGATTCCGCTTTCGTCGCCGGCGCCGTCGGACCGCTCGGGCTCCGCATCGAGCCACTCGGGCCGACGTCGTTCGCCGAGGCGCGCGCGATGTTTCGCGAACACATCGAAGCGCTGGCCGAGGCAGGCGTGGACCTGCTGATTCTCGAGACGTTCTCCGACCTGAACGAGCTTCGCGAAGCGATTTTCGCGGCCCGCGAAGTCGCCGGCGAGGAAATGGTCGTCGTCGCACAGGTCACCATCGACGATTACGGCAACCTGCCCGCCGGCGCCACCACCGAGCTGTTCACCCGGAGGCTCGCCGAATGGCCGGCCGACGTGATCGGCTGCAACTGCTCGGCCGGTCCGAAGGTCACCTTCGAGACCATTGAGAAAATGCAGCACTTCTCCTCGAAGCCGCTGAGCGCCATGCCGAACGCCGGGCATCCGGCGACTGTCGAGGGGCGGAAGATCTACCTGTGCTCTCCGGAGTACATGGCGCAGTACGCGCGGCGGTTTCTTGCGGCGGGCGTGCGGATCCTCGGTGGTTGCTGCGGCACGACGCCGGAGCACATCAAGGAAGTGCACTCCGAAGTCCGCTCCCTTGCGCCGGTGCACCGCAGGCTGTCGGTAACCGTCGAGGAGCCGGCGGCGGCCGCGCAGGCGATCCCCAAAGTGCCGGTGCCGCAGAAGTCGAGTCTTGGCGCGAAGCTGACCGAAGGAAAGTTTGTCGCCTTCGTCGAGATTCTGCCGCCGCGCGGAGTGGACGCGAGCAAAGAGATCGCCGGCGCCCGCATGTGCAGCGAACACGGCATCGACTGCATCAACGTGCCCGACGGCCCGCGCGCCAGCGCGCGCATGAGCGCGCAAATCACTTGCCAGATCATCCAGCAGCAGGCTGGAATTGAAGCGGTGCTTCACTTCTGCTGCCGCGACCGGAACATCCTGGGCATCCAGTCCGAGTTGCTTGGCGCGCACGCCGCCGGCATCCGCAACCTGATCTGCATTACCGGCGATCCGCCCCGCATGGGCTCCTACCCTTCGGCTACCGCCGTTTTCGACGTCGACGCCATCGGACTCGTCAACATCGTGAACAATCTGAACCATGGGCTCGACATCGGCGGTAACCCGATGGGCTCGCAGACCGCGCTGCTCATCGGCGTCGGCGCCAATCCGGGTGCGCTCAATCTCGACGAGGAGATCCGGCGCTTCGATTGGAAGGTGCAGGGCGGCGCGGAGTACGTGGTCACGCAACCGGTTTTCGACCTGAACCTGCTCGAAGGCTTCCTCAAACGGATCGAGCACGCGCGGCTGCCGGTGATTACCGGCATCTGGCCGCTGGTCAGCTATCGGAATGCGGAGTTCATGGTGAACGAGTTGCGCGTGCCGGTTCCGGAGGAATACATGGAGCGTATGCGCGCCGCCGGCACCGCGGAAAAGGCCCGCGAGCAAGGCGTGGCGATCGCCCGCGAGATGGTGCAGCGTGTTCGTCCGATGGTCCAGGGAGTCCAGTTGAGCGCGCCATTCGGCCGCTATCAGATGGCGGTCGAAGTTGCCGAAGCCATCGGTCCTAGATAAAGTACGGGATTGATCGTGCCCACCGACCTGATCGAGATCGACAGCGAAAACCCCGACCCCAAGGCGATCGAACGGGCCTCCTCCGCAATCCGGCGCGGCCGCGTTGTCGCCATCCCGACCGACGCGCTCTATACCGTCGTCGCCGACCCGTTCAATCTGCACGCAGTCGGCCTCGTCTTTCGGGCCAAG
>DATIFQ010000334.1:0-3248 GCA_035455185.1 Bryobacteraceae bacterium
AGGAACGGCGAAACGCTTACTATCAGGCGCAGTCGCGTGCCACGAACCGCTTGCATCGGCTTGTTGAGCGCCTCCTGGATTTCGGCAGGATGGAAGCGGGCACCTTTCGTTACCGCCCGGAAACGGTAGACCTCGGCAGCCTCGCGCACTCGGTCATCGACGAGTTTGAACACATCGCCGCGATGAGTGGGCACGAGATCCGAGTCACTGTCGAGCCTGAATTGCCACGTGTGAAGGCAGATCCGGAAGCACTCGGCCAAGCCCTTTGGAACCTCCTGGACAACGCAATCAAATACTCCCCTGGCCGGCCGGTCGTTTCGTTAGAGGTAGCCCGGGAAGATGGCTCTGTTGCGATCCTGGTCCGTGATCATGGACTCGGAATTCCCGTCCAGGAACAGAAGCGCCTGTTCCGGAAGTTCGTTCGTGGGTCGGCAGCCGAATTAGCCCAGGTCAAGGGCACTGGCATTGGTCTGGCAATGGTGGATTACATCGTTCACGCCCACCAGGGCCGCATCCGTCTGGAAAGCGTGCCCGGCGAAGGCAGCGCGTTTACCATACTGCTGAAGGTGGAGCCAACGTGAGCCGCATATTGATCGTCGAGGACGAAACCGACCTTGCCTTCGGCCTTGAAGACGACTTAAAGGTCGAGGGCTATCAGGTCGAAATCGCACGCGATGGTGAGACCGCCGGCCGGCGCGCACGAGAGGAGATGTGGGACCTCATCCTGCTGGACATCATGCTGCCCCGCAAAGACGGCTTCGAGGTCTGCCGTGAACTGCGTCGCGCCGGCGTGCGCACGCCGATCATCATGTTGACGGCGAAGGCACAAGAAGCCGAAAAAATCCTGGGGCTCGAACTCGGCGCAGACGATTATGTGACAAAGCCGTTCGGTCCCCGAGAACTGCGGGCGCGGATCAAAGCCGTGCTACGGCGGACGGAGGAGCCGGTTTCTGATGTCTACCGCTTCGGAGATGTGGAGGTGGACTTCGCCCGAGGCGAAATCCACCGCGGCGGGATGGCTGTCGACGTCACTCCGCTCGAACTGAAATTGCTTAAAGCTTTTGTGGCGAGCCGTGGGCGCATTTTGAGCCGTGAGCTGTTGCTGGACGCTGCCTGGGGCACACAGACCTTCGTCACCGACCGTGTCGTGGACGGTCACATCGTCAGCCTGAGAAGGAAAATCGAGCCGGAGCCGTCCAAGCCGCGATATCTGATCAGCGTGCGTGGCCTGGGTTACCGGTTCGATGGATGAGATTGCGTTGTGAGAGTAGACACTTAATGACGCAGGCTGTATGGCATGTTATGTCAATTGCAGGCGAAGAGGATCTGAAATAGGTTTGTGATGGCGGAACCTAGAAAACAGAAAACGAGGTTACCCGAAAGGAGGTTTGCCATGACAGACAATACTGTAAGAAACTCGAACGTTGAAACGCCGCTGGAGTCCTGGAAGGAGGTGGCGGCTTACCTTCAGCGCGATGTCAGGACGGTCATCCGCTGGGAGAAGTCGGAAGGACTGCCGGTACATCGCCATCACCACCTTTCCCGCAGCAGCGTCTACGCCTATCCGAGCGAACTGGATGCTTGGCGCGCGAATCGAAAACCACTTACAGAAATAACACGTTCGACTTGGCGGCAGCCTATGCCGGCCTTCGCCTCCGTCGTCGTTATTGCACTGTCGCTGATGATGGTCGGGAGCGGCCCGTACGCTGGTTCGCTCGTCGAGGCGGCAGACGGCATCGTTACCCGGCGGATTTGGAAAGCGGATCTCAATCTCGATGGGGCGCCCTCACCGGACGGCCGCTATCTCGCGTTTGACGATGAGACTGGTAACTTGGCGGTGCGCGATCTGACCACAGGCGAGGTCCGGCGGCTGACTAACGGCGCGGGCGGCTGGCGATACGCAGCGGCTCCGGTATTCTCCCCAGACGCCGAGCGGGTAGCGTTCGGCTGGCGAAACCGGCCAGATACGTGCGAGCTGCGGGTCGCGGCAATGGACAGCTCGGAGCCGAGAGTTCTTTATCGTGCCGAAGGGCAAGAGGTTACGCCCACGGACTGGTCGCTGAACGGAAGCAGCCTTCTGGTGTTGAGAAGGCGTGAACCGTCCCACAGCGAAATTGTTACGGTGGCCGTCGCCGATGGGTCTTTGAACGTCCTGAAAAGCTTTGACGGAGCCTCACCTGACGTGAGGAGGCTACGCATTTCGCCCGATGGCCGGTTCGTGGCCTACGATCTGCCGGTGGACAAGGCAGGCAATCGCGACATCTTTGTGCTAACGGTCGCTGGGGGGCAGGTGAGCCCGCTTGTTCAACACACGGCGCAGGAGCAGTTCCTCGGCTGGACGCCGGATGGTAGGTCGGTTCTGTTCCTCAGCGACCGGACCGGAAACTGGGGAGCATGGCTCATTCCCGTGGCCAATGGGAAGCCGCAGGCGGAGCCCACTCTCGTGAAACGGGACGCGGGGGCCATGGAGCCATTAGGATTTAAGCTGAGGGATCTCAGATGGCTACAGTGGTCGCCCCGCGGAAATTCCTTGCTTGTTCGCGGTAGAGGGGGCTTGTATACGATCGACGCAAGGACCGAGGCGGTCAGCCGGGCACCGTGGTGGCCGCCCCGCGAATATGGTAGTTACATCATTGACCCGTGCTGGTCCGCGGACGAGAAAGCGGTCTATTATGTAGAGCCGCGGGTGTTAGCGCCAGGGGGCCAAACGCGGCTCCTCCGGGCGGACTTAGTGACTGGCCGGGAGGTTCTGATTCATTTATTCCCGAAGACGGTGACGGGTGGAGCTGTCCTTCTGTCTCCCAACGGCGACTGGTTCCTTTTGTGGCTCTTACACGGCACCGGGTGGAGTCCGGCTGTCATGCCGGCCAACGGGACCGAAGTCCGGGATCTCCCAGGACCCTGGAGCATGCCACAGGTCGTACCGCGCAGCCTGACATGGGGGCCGCACTCGAACCAGGTCGTTTTTATCAAGCATCCTGGCACACCACCGAGGATCGCCACGTCCGAACTCTGGGGCGTGCCGGCGGAAAGCGGAGAGCAACGGAGTCTTGGGTTCTCGGTTGGGAAGGACGTGCAGTTCCCCGTGTCCATTCACCCAGATGGGAAGCGATTGGCGTTTACAGCATGGGAGCCTGCGACCGAAATCTGGGTGATGGAGAACTTCCTGCTGCCCTCCTCAAAGTCCGGGAATTCGAGTGCTGAATGACCCGGGACCGCGCAGTCTCGTTCCGGTGGGCGAGACAGCA
>DATIFQ010000335.1:0-9204 GCA_035455185.1 Bryobacteraceae bacterium
CAGTAACTCTCGAAACTCCCAACGCCCGACCAGCCGCTCACCCGTCGCGATCGGGAAAGGAAGGGCGCGCGCTACTTCGACCAGCCCCTCCACATGTTCCGGCCAGCAAGGCTCCTCGTACCAGTAGAGGTTGTAGTCGACGAGTAGGCGGCCGAACTGGATCGCCGCCGCCGGCGTGGTGCGGGCGTGCAGGTCCAGCATGATATCGATGCTGTCGCCCCCGGCCCGGCGCATTGCTTCGACACACCGGGCCGCGTGCTTGAGCGTGGACGCGCTCTCGATCGGTTCCGACACCGGAATGGGCATCGCCTTCACTGCCGTGAAGCCCTTCTCGATACTCTCGCGCATCCGCTCAGCGAACTGCTCCGGTTCGCCCGTCTTGTACATCCCCTCAAGCGATCCGCCTCCCAGGTGATCATAGAAGCGGAGGGTCTCCCGGACCGGGCCGCCCAGCAGTTCGCAAACCGGCCGGCCCAACTCCTTGCCCTTGATGTCCCACAACGCCTGGTCGATGCCGCTCATCGCCGTATAGTTGGTGACACCTCCGCGCCAGAAATACTGCCGGTGCATCACCTGCCACAAATGCTCCACCCGGCGCGGGTCCTGCCCGATGAGGAGCACCGACAGGTCCTCGATCGCTCCAACCACGCCCTTCGTCTTCCACTCGAGCGTCGCCTCTCCCCAGCCATGGAGCCCCGGTTGATCGGTCTCCACTTTGACGAAGACCCAGTTGCGCATTCGGGCGTTTACTACCAGGGTCGAAATTCTCGTGATCTTCATAACTTCTCCTCGGCCAGTTCCCACAGCAGTTGCACACCTTCGCTCACGACGACATCGGCCGCATCCGCGGAGAACGGCGTCGCCTCGATCTCGTAGCCGCCCGCGTCGTAGTCCTGTCGCTCCGGGATGTAGCCGAACCCGCCGTTGGAGTAGCCGGAGAACAGCGTGTGGCGAAACGGGGATTGCGAGGCGATCCGGCGTCCGATCGCGGAAAATGGCTCGCCGGCGATCGACAGGAACGCGACCGGTCCGACTCGGATCGCCTGCATCGGCCACTCGGTCGCCTGCTTTCCGAAGTACCGTTGCGCGTTGCCGAGCCGCCACCCCGCCTGGGTTGCCAGAGCGTTGGCCAGCCTGAGACCTTCGACGTCGCCCGCGCCCCGGCAGCGCTCCGCTTCCGCCCACAGGCGCCCCACCTCGGCCTCCAGTTCCTGCGGAAGCGCAAAAGCCTTCAAGGGCAGCCGGATCGTTCGAGACGTTACGCGCAGCACCGGAACCTCGGGCTCCTGCCGCTCATACTCGTACAGCGCGATATTCGCCCCCGACGGCATGACGCCGGCAAGTCGCTGGCGCCGCGTCAGCGTGTCGATCTCGGTCGCGATCTTCGCGGCCTCGAGCCCCAGCTCGCGGCCCAGACGGTGGTATACCTCGATATCGCCGGTGAACCCCACGCGCGGACCTTGATCTGCCGCCGCCCCCTGCAGGAACAGCGAGCGGCAACCCATCTGCTGCTCGACGACCTGCCGGGCGGGTCCTGGGAAGTCCGGTGTGAAATGACGGCACTGCCAGCCCATGATGGTGCCGTGGCAGGCGTAGTGCATGATGATGGCGACGGGCTCCTCGTCCAAGCGGTCGAATCGGACCACGCGCAACGTTCGGTCCGGCTCCCCTTCAAGGTTCTGCCCGACGATCACACGCCCGTCCGGCAGCCGGACCCGCCGGTTTACGCTGATGCCGCACTCGCCCGAAGCAGCCGCTACACGTACCGGTTCAAGATTCTGGCACGCCTGCCAGGCTGCTCCGGCAATGCGGTGCGGTAAGCTCTCCAGGTAGCTTACGGCCATGTCGAGCCCTTCGCTGATGTTTGCTAGGCGGAAAGTGTTGGGTCCGGAATGCGTGTGCGTGCAGGAAAACCGGATACGCTCAGGCGGCAGGCTCGTTAGTCCGGAAACAGCACTGACGATCCTCCCCGTCCATTCCGCGTCGAAGCCGATCGCGTCCGCATCGACGATCACCACCTGTTCGTTGCCCTGCGCAAGCGCAAGTGCAGTGGCGTGAAACGGCATGTCGGCGGCGACGCCACGCTGGTGCGTCTGTGCGCCCCATCCCCCTTGCGGCGTGCCCGGCGCCGGCGTGATATCCACCCGGCCCGTGCCGGCCAGAAGTTGATCTGTCTCCATCCCCGCGAATCCTCCTCGCTCATCCCTGGCCCGGGTCCCGGAACTGAAACCAAATCATGTACGCGTACAGGATCGCCATGAGCCCGATGAACAGGGCCCACCAGAACAAGAGGCTCCGCAGTCCGCGGTTCCGTTCCCTTTCGTGCGGCGGCAGGGCAAGGCAGCGCCTCGACCAGATGATGTCTTTGACGCGCTCCGGCTCCGGCGCCTTCGTCATCCAGGAAACGACCGCCATCGCGACCAGGCAGGTCGCCCAGACCACGAACGTCCGGTTCAGCCAATTGTCGAACGGCCGCAGCCATGCCACGTGCTTGAACAGGACGTACTCAACCAGCGCAGTGTAAGGAAAGCCGAATATCAGAACGAACGTCGCCGCCGCGGAAGTCGCCCGCCTCCAAAGTACACCGGCGAGGAAAACGACGGAAATCGGCGCCGCCACCCACGCTCCCACATTCTGGATCAGCAGAAACACGCTGTGCTGCCCCCGAGTGAGCCACATAGCCAAGCCCATCGACAGCCCGAGGATGACAAACGCGCTCCAGCGGCCCACGCGGACGAAGTGCGCGTCTTCGCGGTTCTTTCCAAGCAGCGGGCGATAGAGATCCATCGTGAATACTGTGCTCGACGAGTTGAGCACGGAACTGAGATGGGAGAGCAGTGCGCTGGCGATGCCGGCCATCACCACCCCACCGAGTCCTGCCGGGATGAGTTCGCGCACCAGCCGCGGATAGGACTGGTCGGGGTCGGTGAGTCCAGGGAAGAGATGGAACGCGATGATGCCCGGCAGCACCACCAGAAACGGCAGGAGGATCTTCATGAAGCCCGCAAATACTACGCCGATTCGCGCGTCCCATTCGCTGCGCGCGCCAAGGCAGCGCTGGACGATGAATTGGTTGGTGCAGTTGTACCAGATGCCGATCGAAATGAAGAGCGCGAAAATGCCGAACCACGGGTAGTTCGGATCGGTTGCAGGGTAGATGATCCTGAACTTCTCCGGGTACGCGTGCATCAGGAACGAGACGCCGCCCGCCTTCATAACGCCTTTGACGGCTACGATCAAACCGCCGATCATCAGCACGACGAACTGGAGGAAGTCCGTCCAGGCGACCGAGATCAGTCCTCCGTAGATGGTGTAGCTGCCCGCGAGAACGGCAAGCCCGATGATCGTGGCGGGCGGGTCGAATCCGTACATGCCCTCCATCGCCTTGGCGCCGGCCAGCATCACCACCGCCATCTGCGCGATGATCCACAGCGCCAGCGACGCAACCGCGAATAGATAGCGGCAGGCTTTGTTGTAGCGCCGCTCGAGAAACTCTGGCATTGTGTAGACGCCGCCGCGCAGGTAGTAGGGAAGGAAAATCCAGATCAGCGCGCTGAAGGGCAACCAGGTCCCCCACTCCCACTGCGCGACGACAAAACCCACCGCGTAGGCGGCCCCCACCATGCCGATGAAATGTTCGGTGCTGATGTTCGCGGCGATGATCGAGCCGCCGATAGCGTACCAGGGGAGTCGCTCGCCTGCGAGGAAATAGTCCCGGGCAGTCGAGGTCTTCCGCCGCGCCACCCATAACCCCAGGCAGATATTGAAAACGAGGTACGTGGCGAATACCCCGAGATCAAGGTGGGACATGCGGCAGCCTTTGCCTTACTTCCGCTCCGAGAAGACTCTATCGAAAATCCCGTCCACGTTTCGCAATTGCCGGTCCAGCGAGAAGCTCTCTGCGATTTTCTCCGCGCTCAGCACGGCCCGCACCTCGGGATCGCCGTTGATAGCCGCCCGGAAGTCTCCCTCCTCCTCCCACGCTCTCATCGCATGTCCCTGAACAACCTTGTACGCCTTCTCCCGGAGCATGCCCGCCGCCGCCAGATCCAGCAGAAGCTGCCCGGAGAACACGAGCCCTCGCGTCAGCTCGATGTTGCGCCGCATGCGCTCCGGATACACGCGCATGTTCGCGACCAACCACGTCGTCTTCGCCAGTAGATAGTCGGTCAGGATCGCGGAATCAGCCAGAATTACCCGCTCCACCGACGAATGCGAGATGTCGCGCTCGTGCCACAGCGCGATGTTCTCGAATGCCGCCTGCGCGTTCCCCCGCACTACGCGCGCGAGCCCGCAGATCTGCTCGCAAGTCACTGGGTTGCGCTTGTGAGGCATCGCCGAGCTGCCCTTCTGCCCCGCGGTGAACGGTTCCTCCGCCTCGCGGACTTCAGTTCGCTGAAGGTGCCGGACTTCGAGCGCGATCTTCTCGAGCGTCGCCGTGATCAGTCCGAGCGTGGCGATGTAGTTCGCGTGTCGGTCCCGGGAAATCACCTGCGACGAAATCGGCGCTGCCTTCAGCCCCAGCTTCGCGCAGATGGCCTCTTCGGCGTCCGGGTCCAGGTGAGCGCAATTGCCGACGGCGCCGGAAAGCTTGCCCACGCGCATCTCGGTCGCGGCTGCCGACAGCCTCCGGTATTGCCGATCCGCCTCGTCATACCACAGCGCAAGTTTCAGACCGAACGTGATCGGCTCGGCGTGGACGCCGTGCGTGCGGCCAATCTGCACCGTGTGCTTGTGCTCGAGCGCCCGCTTTTTCAACGCCGCACGCAGCTTGTCGACGCCGTCCAGCAGAAGGTCCGACGACTGGCTCACCTGCAGCGCCTGCGCCGTGTCCACCACGTCGTTCGACGTCAGGCCGTAGTGCAGCCAGCGCGAAGCCTCGGCGTGGCCGGATGCCGCCATGCTCTCCGATACGGCGGTTGTGAATGCGATGACGTCGTGTTTTACCTCGCGCTCGATCTCGAGGATCCGCGCCACGTCAAACCGGGCGTGTTCCCGTAGCAACCGCGCGGCCTCGGCAGGGACCTCGCCCCGTTCGGCCAGCACCTCAGCCGCCGCCAGCTCCACCTCCAGCCAGGCACGGAACTTGTTTTCATCGCTCCAGATGCGGCCCATTTCGGGTCGGGTATATCGCGGAATCATAGGATTAGAATTGAAAGATTTCTGTTTGTCGCCGCGGCTCGGCGATTACCAGCTTCGTGAACAGCTCCCGGCCCTCCAGCGCCTGCCTCGCGATCAGCCGGACGAGTTCGGGGTGGTTGTTGTGCTCGCTCAAATGGCCGAGTACCAATACCGACGTTGTGCTGTCCAGATCTCCCCGGATGTAATCCGAGACCACCTCGTTCGACAGGTGCCCTTTCCTCCCCATCACGCGCTGTTTCACCGACCAGGGGTACGGTCCGACCTTCAGCATCTCGAGATCATGGTTCGATTCCAGGATCATCAGATTGGTTCCCAGCAAGTGATACTTGATCGCGTCAGGGATGTAGCCAAGATCGGTCACGAGGCTGACCTTGATCCCTTCCGAGAGGAAGGAGAACCCAACCGGATCCACCGCGTCGTGGGGAACGGTGAACGTGTCGATCTCAAGATCTCCGATCGAAATGCGGCGCCCTGCCTGGAACGCTTCCACGTGCGCCTCGCAGTCGTTCCATTCAATCGCCGGCGCGGTGAGATGCGTCAGAAAGACGGGGATATCCAGCTTTTTCACCAGCCGGGGGAGTCCGGCGACATGATCGCTGTGTTCGTGGCTTACCAGGATTGCGTCAAGGTTCTCCGGAGATTCACCGATAGCCGCCAGCCGCGCGAACGTCTCACGTCCGCTCAGCCCTGCATCCACGAGGATACGTGTCCGCCCGGCGGACACGAACGTGCAATTCCCGGAGCTGCTGCTTGCGAGCACACAAACCTTGACGATAATCGCCTCCCGGAACTTCTCTTGTAGCAGGAAACCGGCGGCACAACAACATCATGCTTCAGGTCGCGGTTTCTCGGGTCGTGCCTCCTGCGCACGTAGCAACAGTTCCTGAACGAGCGCTCCCACTCCAGCGTCGGCGGAAGCCAGCCCCGCGGTCACCTGGTCCCGCAACGCCAGCAGGTTCCTCAGCTTCTCCTGTAACGCTGGCTCGCCCGTACGTCCGGCAAGGCTGCCTGCCATCTCGAAGAACGCCCGTGCGTGGTCACTCGCCACGCCGAAGTTCTTCCTGTTCACCTCCATATACATCAGCGCCGCCAGGTCCCGTAGTTGCGACGCTTCGCTCTCAATCCGGAGCGTCGCCAGTTCCTTCCGGGCAGCATCGAGCTCGCTTGCCCGCTGCCGCGCCTCGCGGAATTGCGGAATGAAACCAAGGAGGAAAACAGCCAGCAGTGCGACCGCACAGAGGATGAGCTTCCACTTCGTTGTCATGTGGTTCCCCTAGTAAGCCTCTCTCCGGCTTCAACGAAATGCAACTGTCACCGGGTTTGCAGTCTCCGCGCCCACCGCAAGCATCACCGAGACCTCGCCCTTTCCAGCCAATACCCGTGGGATTTCTACATTCACCTGGTCCAGTCCTACAAAGGAACCCTGTGGGCCTGCATAGAGCACCTTCGCCTCGATACCGCCGATTCGCACGCGCACATCCTCAAGCGCTTGGCGTCCACGGATCCCCGTCCCGAACAGTAGCAGGAAGGCGCGGTCATTTCCTGCGGCCAGGTCTATGGGGAGCGGCACGCAACTGCCGGCGCTGTACGGGCACTCGAACACAAGCTGCGAAGTCCGGGAGCCGTCAGATCTAACCAGCAGCGTTACCGCCGCCGCGACTCCCCGGCCGTCACTGTTTGCCGAGAAGAGGCCGGGCGCGACCGGTGCAATCGTTACAGCGCTCTTCCAGCGGATCTTCGACCCGCGCGCTAAGGTGATGGCCGCCCCGCCGCCCGCCGTCTCAGGGGGTACGAGGAGGTTGACCTGGGATGGCGAGACGAAAAAGAGCGGCGCCAGTCGGGAGGCTCCCAGACTATCGGTGACGATCGCCGATACGCCTGCGAGTGAGAAGGGAAGTGGCAGCGTCGTCGCTGCCTCGCTCGTCGTGGAAAAACCACCACTGAATACCGTCGCGATCGATCCTGCCGAGAGTTCCGGTCCAGTGTAGCTTGCGGCGGAAACCGCGGTCGCCGCCGATGTTGCCGCCGCGCATCGATCGTTCTCATCGAGAAACGCCGCCCAGTTCACTACTGCCGCCACCTCGGCGTGGATCTTCGCCGGCGAGCTCGGGCTGTCGTACGCCACCGGCGCCACCCAACCACTCCCGGCTGGCGGGCAGCCGAAGACGCCGCACTGAAGAGATACCGGGGTCTCCGGAAAGTACAACGTCTGGATCAGCTCGTCACTCGTGCCCGGGTCGAGTTCGTAAATCGACATGAAGTTGGTTGTGGGCGAGTACCCGGATACCGCCGAGCATCCGCCATGCTCAGCGATCCCGTCACCGTCGGCATCCGTCGGGCAGGGCGCAGCGAGGTCGATCACCTTTGTTCCATGGACGTTGACGCCCATTGTGCTGGCCTGTTCTGTGCAGTCTGCCGCGTTATAGAGGGTGCAATTGGGCGGCCGGTACAAGGAGTCATCCGTGCAACTGTTCCACTCGAACCAGCCGTTGGTACAGTCCGTTCGGCAGATGCCCAGGTTGTTGCAGACCCGCGCGTCGTGGCACCAGCCGTCGAACTGGTGCCCGTCCTTCTTTATCCCGAAGTTGGATGTGACGCCCCAGTTCCCGAACGGTGGCGTGTGGGGAGTGAAAATCGCCGGGCACTCTGCGTGAATCGCTCCCATTGCACGCCGCGCCCGATTCAGACCGGCCACTGAAAGCCGGCAGACCTGGGCCTGCGCCTCCGGGACTACGGCCAAAACCAGCAGGCTGGAGATTAGCACGAACCTGCCCAAACGCCGCCCCTCCGCATGCTTCCCTGTTACTTTGCCGCCCAGCCAGGTGCCGTTCCGGTCAGGAACGCACCCAGATCCCTCGGCGCGAACCGCAAGCCGACAAAGAAAGCCCCGAATAGCGCATAGACTGCGCTCACTTCGTCGAAGCGCATCTCGTAAATCAGCTTTTTGAACACCAGTGGGTCGTCGGCGAACAGGTCCACGCCCCATTCCCAGTCGTCGAAGCCGATCGAACCGGAAATGATCTGTCTCACCTCTCCGGCATAGCGGCGGCCGATCATGCCGTGCTCGTGCATCATCCGCTGCCGGTCCTGCATCGGCACCTGGTACCAGTTCTTCGATTCCGCTCGTTTGCGGTCCATCGGATAGAAACAGATGTAGCGGTTTGGCGGAATCTCCGGCCAGAGCCGCGGAGCCATCGCCTTGCGCTGGATTGCGAGCATTTCCTCGATCTGCCGGTTCCAGTCGTCACTATGAGGTTCGACGCCCTTTTCGAGCAGTGAGCGGTAAGTCTTGGCGCTGGACTCGTACAGTCCCAGCTCCACCACCGACAGGTACGAGGTCGCGGGCTCGAGGTAGTCTGACAGAGCCAGTCCGGCTACACGAAGCTGTGCCTGGTTCAGTTCCTCAAACGATTTCCGGAAGTGCAACAGCAGCAGGTCCCCTTTGTGTCCCAGCATGGAATAGAGAGCCGTACCCTCCATTCCCTCCATCGCTGCCGCCGCTTCCGCCACGACTTCGCTTCGCCGCCCCTCCGGCAGCGCCCGCCACGCGGACCACCGCACCCGGAACATCTGGTGCAGCACGCTCGCTCCCTCCAGCGTCAGCGGAACCTGCGGCGCCTCCTCCATCCGCGTCTCAACCGTGTCACTGGCCATTGAATTTCGACGCCCTCCTTGTTTCAATCTACATGCCTCCCTTCGGTTGCGGCCACCCGACCCCCAATTCCAATGCTACCCGGCCCAGCGCGCGGTCAAGCGTCCACAGCCGGCATCCTGTGATCAGCGTCGACGCGAGCAAGTGCGCGTCGATCCAGCCGATTCCTCTTCCACAGAGGTGACACGCCTCGATCAGTTCCAAAACCTCGCCCTGATCGGCGGCAACCGAGCTCGGAAGCTGCCCCAGATTCTCCAGAATCTCCACGCGATTCCGCAGATTGCCGCACGCCAGCTCTCCGATGATGATCGGATGGATTAGAACGCGGTCGGTTTCTAACAACTTCACCATATTGCGTTCCGTGGCCCGGACGTGGGCCACCCACACCGACGTGTCGACGAGAGGCCTCG
>DATIFQ010000336.1:0-30878 GCA_035455185.1 Bryobacteraceae bacterium
TGCAGGTTGGTGATATCAATCATGTTCGGGTCGCCAACCCTGATGCCCGGCAGGGGCGTATGGAACACGTCGTACCAATCGACCCGTTTGCCAGGCTCGACCTCCCACCAGTCCATCATCATCGTGTATTCGAGGGCCAGCGGGACACTTCCGAGCTGGGACGATAGCATCTGCGAGTTCGGTACGGTCCAGTAATACATGCCGTAGGAGCCACGTACTACAGTCTTCCTGTCCAGCTTGTAAGCGGCACCGATGCGAGGGGCGAAATCCTCCTTGTCGCCGTTCATGAGGTTGCTCGGGTACCCCGCCTTGTCCGCCGTAGTCCAACTGAGGTCGTTGGCTGCATAGGAGGCCAGCACCGAAGGAGGAACGCCGAGACTCTCGGCCGGATGGCCGGCCGGTGAGATCAATTGCGTGGCCGTCTGCCACTTGGACATGTCCAACGCGAATATGCGGTTGGCGGACTCATTATAGGGGCTCCAGTAATCCCAGCGCAGGCCGTAGTTCAACGTGAGCCGCGGAGTGACCCTCCAACTATCCTGGGCATAGAAGCCGAGCTCGCCTTGGCGCAGGTAGTAATAGGGACGGGAGTAATTGCACCTGTAGTAGCTGCCGTAACCCAGAAACATGTCGGCCATTCCAAGGCCGGTGAAGTCCATGGGGTGTTGGCCTTCGGGATCCCAGAGCGCGGTCCAGTCGCCCTGGTATTTGTACCGTCCCTGCCCTTGGCGGGCCCCGCGCGTATTGTTGCGCTCATTGGCGTAACGGAAGCCTGCCTTGAACTCGTGCTTTCCGTGCAGCCACGTCAGGTTGTCTTCGGCCATCAGCTTGTTCAGGCGCTCGGGCAATTTGTTTTCGCTATCCCAGAGGAAGCCGTTGCCGCCGGTTATGGTCGGCCAGCCATACTCGTCGAGGGGGTTGGAGAGGCCGAGGTACTGGTTGGTCCACTTGACATCCTCGCGCGCGCCGCCTCTGGTACTCCGGGACCTCTGCCCCGATAGCACCAACTCGTTAAGCAGCAACGGCGAGAACGTGTGAACGTGGGTGATGGTTCCGTTGTAAACCTTGTCCACTTCGCCGATGGAGTTGTATTGGCCTTCAGGCGAGACCGGACCGCCTCCAAATTTTCCGGACCAGTTGTTGTCAGCGATCGTGAACCTACCCGCGAGGGTGTCCTTGCCCCCAATGTATTGGTTCACCTTGAAGTTGTAACTGTTGTAGGAAGCCGGATCCGCGGATGTCGCGAAGTAGTTGTTCTCGGCCAGCGGGTTGGCCGGTGTGGTGGGACGAGGTGTGTTTGCGGAGAGGTAGCTGACCAGCTTGTTCCCTCCCAAAGTGGAAGGAATCATGTTGCCGGTAAAGGGCGTGCGGGTGCCGCTCGCCGTCGTCGAGTACGGGTCGTAAATCGTGTAGGGGTGGCCGGCTCCGTCGTCGAGATTCGAGAAATCGCCCTTCCACATGGCTTCGGTCGGCACGATGTCTTGAGTCGACGAGTATTCCCGCAGACGCATGCCCTGGAATGAGAAGAACCAGAAGGTCCTGTCCTTGCCGTTGTACAGTCCGGGGATGCGCACCGGTCCACCGGCGGACGCCCCGAATTCATTTCGTTTGTAAGGGTCAGGGTTGTTGCCATCCTGGCGCGCCCGCGCCCGTAACCCGGCCGCGTTGTTGCGGAATTTCTCGAAGACGCTGCCGTGGAACTCGTTGGTCCCGCTCTTGGTCACCATGGTGATCGTGGCGGGATGCGAGAACTGGGCGGTGGAATTGGTGTCAACGCCGAATTCCTGAATCGTGTCCAACGCCAGATTGACGCGTGGCAACCCACCGCGCATGCGGTCGACAATCGAGCCGCCATCCTGCAAGATCTCGGCCGCCCCTGGGTTCATACCCGCCACGTGGGGCGAGTAGGACCCCGCTTCCACGCCGGGTGTGAGCTGGAACAATTGCGTGATGTCCATACCGTTGAGCGGCATGTCTCGGATGCGCTCGGACTCGGTCACGCTCGCGATGCTCGAGCTCTCGGCTGCAATCACTGGGGTGACGGCCCTGACTTCCACCGCGGCAGCCAGATCGCCGATTTCCATGCCTGGGTCAATCACCGCGAGTTGTTGAACCTGCAGCTCAAGGTTGCCGGACCACTTCTTGAATCCCTGCGCTTCCACCAATAACTGGTACTTGCCTGGGAACGTGTTCGGGAAGCTGTAGAGCCCGTTCTCATCGCTTTGCGCCTGCCGCACGGATCTTGTCTCGACGTTTAGCAGGGTCACGGCTGCGCTCGGAACAGCAGCTCCGCTGGGGTCCTTCACCATTCCCCTCACGGTACCGGCAGTGGACTGAGCCCACACCCCCGTGCAGGCGACAAGCGCCAGCAGGACGACGACAGTAATGCTTCGATAGTTATTCATGTCAAATGACCTCCCTGTAGACTCCTGCATGGACCGCCGAGAGAGCCGGGTGACTTTGGCAGTCAAATGGAGGACGCCTGAAACTGTTGCATTGTCTTGTGAAAACTTTCACAACAACGTGAAGCATATCATCAAATATTGGTCGTGTCAAGAGCAGATCCCGTTTTTCAGTGATTTTTGATGAGCTGGGAATCGGTTTCTCAGTCCCCAAAAACCGATGTAATCATCAACAAATGAAGGCGGCTCACTCGCAACCTCACGACTCTGCGAAATGTCTCTTGAAAACAGGGAACAGATCTGATAAACTGACTCCGGTTGAGTGTTCTGATGCTAACCGGGAAAAATGCCACATGAGTTCGCAAAAGAAGGTCACCCTGCGGGACGTTGCCCGGCTGGCCAAGGTCAGCCCATCCACCGTCTCGCGGGTGGTGACCCGCAGCGCCTGGGTGAGCCCGGAGATCGAGGCCCGCGTGAGAAGCGTCGCCCGGAAACACGGCTTGGACCTGGAATCGAAGATCAAAGCGCGGGTCATCGCCTTCGTGCTCTCCAACCGCGACATGCTGCACCCCTTCCATTCGCGGGTCCTCGTTGGGGCGGAGGCGTACTGCACCGCTCATGGCTGGGACATTTTGTTTCTTACCTTCCGCTACCCAGCCGGCATCCCCGCGAGTGACGTTCGCTTGCCGGACGTGCTGCGCAGGCGGGACTTGGTCAGGGCAGTGATTCTGGCGGGGGCCAATTCCCCCAACCTCCTGGGCGCGCTCAAGGATCAGGGTCTGCCGTTTGCGGTGCTCGGCAACAACGTCGAGGGCGACTGGCGCGCCGAAGACTACGACGTGGTGTGGTCCGACGACGTGGCTGGGTCGGTCGAACTCACGCGCTACTTCTTGTCCCTCGGGCATCGGGACATCTGGTTTGTGGGCAACCGCCGGCTGCCCTGGTCGGCCCGTTCCTGCCAAGGGTATTCGCAGGTGATGCAGGAGACCGGCTTGGCACCCCGCGTGAGCAGCATAAACTCGCTCGACGATGAAGACCTCGGTTATCTCGGAACCAAGTCGATCCTGTCGCGCAACGAACCGATCAGCGCCGTCATCGCGAGTTCCGATCAGGCCGCGGCCGGTGTGTACCGCGCCTTACGGGACTCGCAGAAGCGCGTCGCCGACGACATCAGCGTCGCCGGGTTCAACGACACCGAGGCCACCGTACTCCAACCTCCGCTGACAAGTGTTCGGGAGTTCGGCCAGGAAATCGGCAGGCACCTGGCGGAACAAGTGATCAACCGCATTCACCAGCCCGACCTGCCCCCGCAGAACGTCATCGTGCCGACCGAGCTGATCAAGCGTGCATCCTGCCGCGAGTTTTCGCCGGATCGCCGGGCGGACACCGGCAGGCTGGCGGCGCCGGCGGTGTCGTGAGCCACCCTCACTTCCTTAGCGCGATTCTTTGCTGAGCTTTCATACGGTCGGTTGCCGCCCATCGTTGCCATGGCCGCGGTGGTTGATAATCGAGGAATCATGGAACCGAAGAAGCTGATGGCCGTGGATCCGAAAACGCTGCCGTGGGAGGAAGTCTTTAACGAGCCGACGGGCAAGTATCTGTATCGCCGGAGCCTGGTGACGGATCCGGATACCGGGATGGAGATCAAGATCGTGCGATACCCGGCGGGGTTCACGAATCCGCTGCACACGCATCACTGCGCGCACGGGATGTATGTGCTTGAGGGAACACTGAAGACGCACGAGGGCAGTTACGGCCCGGGATCGTTCCTTTGGTTTCCGGAGGGGATGACGATGGAGCACGGCGCGACGGCGGAGCAGGATGTCGTGATCCTGTTCATCACGAACAAGCCGTTCGACATTCAGTATCTGTGAGAAGGCACACGGGGGCCTGGGCGGCGGGGGAAATAGAGAAGGATTTTTCGTCACCTGCGGGCCGGGGTCCTACCCCGGCCCGGCGGGCAAGGAAGTGTCGGCTTCACAAGGGGACCGATCCCACCCTGGCGCGTCGATGGCGGCACGATGTCCGCCACCGCAAGCCCTCACGAGCGCCGCGGTCAGAGTCCACTGAGATGAAACGTACGGTGGCCACCAATACGTCGAGGCGAGTCCGTAGACCCGCCTTCCTGATTTCAGTGTAGGGGCGGCGGCGCGAAGCGCAAGTCGGGGAGACGCGATGTTGTTGGGAAGACAGACCAAAAAAGATGTGGTTTCTTGTGAATGACGGAGCGCGACGCTCACTGCACCACTGTGGTGCACCTTTTGGTATCCTGTAGGAATGCAGGCACGACGTATTAAGGTCGGAGCTAAGTCCAGGAAAGGAAGGCCGGTTCGACAGAGCGTGACGCTGCCAGCGGCACTGGCATCGGATGTCCGCCGCGTTGCCAAAGAGCGTCGTCTGACCATGAGCCGGGCACTTGTTGCGCTGGCTGAACGTGGTGTGCAAGCAGAGGCGGAAGCCCAGGAACAGCTCAAGACCGCGTACCGGCGGTTTCTCAACGAGAACGAACCCGCCCGCAAGAACGAGGCCGGCAAGGAACTGATCAGAGCCATCTTCGGAAAGGACGCGATTGGCGAAGATCAAGTGCTCTGAATTGGTGGTTAGTGCCCATTTCTTAGCGGGATGCTATATTCGCCTCATGTGGGATGTACTGCACAACACTGCGTTCAGTGATGGTGCGCTCTTCCGGTCCTGAATACCTGGCTGCTGAGAAGGAGAACCTTCAGATGAACCCCGTTGTGTCTCGTGGCTTTTGCTTTGCGATCCTGATCGTGCTGTCGGCCGCGGGTCTTAGCGCGGCGGAGTTCCTGCCACTTGCTCCCGGCAACAACTGGACGTATCGGGACGCGGTTACCGGCTCAAACTTCACCGTCGAAATCGGCTTGGTTCAGATGTACGCAAACAATCACGTGTATCACATGCTCCGCGGATACACGCCGATGCCGGTGTGGGTACGGATCAATGAGTATGGCAACGCCGTTTTCTGGGACGAGGCACAACGAAGCGACGTCATGCTGACTGCCTTCGAGACCGGTTTCGGGGGATGGTTCGAGGCCGGGGCTCGGGAATGCCCCGAGCAGGGACAGGCTCAGGAGAAACGGGGCGTTCACCACGGCCCGGCCGGCGAATGGAACGTACTCGAGATCCAGTACCGAACCTTAGAATGTGCGGACACGGGCGATTTGCTGGAACAGTTCGCCGAGAATATCGGGATGGTGCGCCGGGTGGTGAACACCATCGCAGGCCCCC
Source organism: Bryobacteraceae bacterium (assembly GCA_035455185.1). Taxonomy (GTDB): domain Bacteria; phylum Acidobacteriota; class Terriglobia; order Bryobacterales; family Bryobacteraceae; genus JAEHDI01. The sequence goes on from DATIFQ010000336.1 coordinate 5,652, forward strand.
GAACGTTCGATCTCGTCCACGCCCGCCTCGGCGCCCTCTCCATTTCCGCGGGCAATGCCGGTGGCTTCAGTGTCACCGCGACGCTAAGCCCGGAACCCGGCTATTGGGAGGCCACGTTACGCGTTGACCAGCGGTCCGGGGACAGTCTCAAAGTGCGCTTCCCCACGTCGCAGGAATACGATCTGCGATTGCGTGATTCGGGCGGCAACGTCGTGTGGACATGGTCGGCGGGCAAGGTTTTCGATCCACCCGAACACGAACTCCATCTCCTCGACGGCTGGAAAGCGTCGGTCAAGGTTCCGATTCCCCTTGTACCCCCTCAGGGACCACAGACCTACACGCTGGAGGCATGGTTGACGGTCGCCGACGGAGAGCCGCGCTTCGCCGCAGCCACCACAGTGAAGGCGCCTGGCACCACTGGCGTTGTGGCGCTGCGTCAGGGACGGATCAAAATACAACCACCCGGCCGCCGCAAGAATTGACGACTGGCCTGGACCGCTCTTCTGTGCGATCCCACAAAAAGCGAACCTGACGAGACCGTTGTTCTGAAATTTGTGACAGAATCGGGGGCGGACTCGAGATGCCGGCCGCCGGTCTGACCGGCTGGAAAGGAATACTATGCCCGATTCCATCTCACGAAGATCATTATTAAAGGCGTCTGCTATCGGCGCTCCCGCAGCCTTTACCATTGTGAAGCCTCATCTGGTTCGAGGGGCCGGGAAGGAGAAACTGAAGGTCGGCCTGGTGGGCTGCGGCGGGCGCGGCACGTCCGCCGTTTTCGAACTGATGGCTGCCACGGACAACGTCGAACTCACAGCGATGGCGGACGTGTTCGAGGACAAGCTGGAGAGTTCGCTCGAGCGCCTAAGAAGCGATCGGAACCTGAAACGCTTCGCCGGCCAGACAGTGATCCGTGACGGGAAGCCTTATCAGCTCACCGTGGAGGATATGGCGAAAAAACTCCAGGCGGGCATTAAGGTGGCTCCCGACCGTCACTTTGTCGGCCAGGACGCGTTTAAAAAGTTACTTGCGACCGATATCGACGCCGTGTTGTTGATCACACCTCCGGGGCACCGGCCGCTGCACTTTGAAGCCGCCATCGAGGCCAGGAAACATGTCTTCCTCGAGAAGCCCGTCGCGACCGACCCGGTGGGTACCCGGCGCGTCATCGCCGCGGGCCGGAAGGCTAAAGAACTCGGCCTCACTGTGGTTTCCGGCACCGAGATGCGGTACACCCCGCAGTACATGGAGACCGTGGAGCAGATCCAGGCCGGCGCCATCGGCGACATCACGGCGGCGTATGCCTACTGGTATGGAACTGCGATCTTCCATGCCAGCGAGAGGAAACCCGAATGGAATGAGATCGACTGGCAACACCGGAACTGGTACTCGTTTGTTTGGATCTGCGGCGACCAGCTTGTGGAGCAGCAAGTGCACCGCATCGACCTGGTCGACTGGGTCATGAAGTCGCACCCGATCAAGGCGATCGGCAACGGGGGACGCGCGTGGCGGCGCAACGACAACCCGGTACACGGAGACGTCTTCGACATCATGGACGTCGAGTTCACGTATCCGAACGGGGTGAAGCTCATCAGCATGAGCCGGCACTATCCGCGCTACGACCACCTTCCTATGCGAAACGGAGCGGAGGTGGTCGGCGCCAAGGGGCGGAGCAACTGCATGGACATGGCGCGCACGAAGACGGAGATCATCGGCGGGATGCAGGAGCAGGTGCGGCTGATCAATTCGATCCGCGGCGACGGGCCCTACATCAACAACACGGAAGAGGTGGCCGAGAGCACCATGGTCTGCATCATGGGGCGCGAAGCGGCCTACTCGGGCCAGGAAGTCACGTGGGAGCAGGTGATGAATTCACAACTCGACCTGTATCCGAAGGACCTGAGCCCGGGCGCCGAGATCCCAGTCCCGAAGCCGCGCGTGCCGGGAGAGTACAGGTTCGTGTAGGGGCCTGACGAGTGACGGTGGAAGCCGAGGACAGGGCCGGGCCGGCCGTCCTGCCGAATATCAGCGGACCGCAATCGGGAACGCGGCGCTGGAGCGCGAACCTACGAGAAGCACCACCGGAACGGCATTCCCCGGTTGCACGTCGAGGGGAATGCGCAGGTTCACTTGCATGAGACCGGCGACCATGCCCGGAGCCGCGCCCGCATACACGACCTTGGCAGACTGCCCGCCGATGCTGGCCTCGACCGTGAGTACGGGCTTGGGCCAGCTCTCCAGGGCGAGTTTGCCGTCCACCCCAGGAGGATTGGTCTGGCCTTCGCCGGTGGCATAGAGCACAATGTCCTCACCGCGTGCCGCGGGTCTTAACTCTGAGTTCAGGGACTGATCGGAGTTTACGGCGACCATGAAAAGACCCGGAGCCGAGGGCGCCACATCGAGCGTCACCGGCCGGGACGCCACGCCCTGGTACTCGACGATGACCTCCGTAGTGGATGCCGCGGCTACCGCGTACGGCACGATCGCACTGACTTGCGTCGCGAACGAGTGGACGACGGGCGCGGCAACGCCATCGAACAGGACGCGCGTGCCGCCGGCAGTCTTCTCAAGCAAACCCGTCGAATCGAAGCCTGCCAGGGTCAGTGCGGCCGGCCCCAGCCGCTCTCCGAAGATGGTCACGATCTCCCCGGGGGCGACTGGGCCCGGTGCGAAACTGGCCGCGTTCACTACACCTGTTCGGGAGAAACTGGGCGCGTCCTCCGCGTAATAGCGTGGGGAAAGATCGTGCGCGGGCCACGCCGCGATGTTCTCCGCGGCGGATGTCAGCGCAGACTGCATCTCCCTCCAATAGTCACCGGCCACGACGTGGCCGTTAAGAACCACAGCCAGACAGATTCCGCCCGGCAGGCGGCCCAGGAAGGCTGAGGAACTGTACGGGGTTCCACCGAAATGCCACCAGTAGGCTTCGGGCGCTGCCGTGCGTACGTGCCATCCGAGCCCGTAATAGGTATCCTGGCCCGACCACACAGGTGGACTCGGAGGGGAGAGCATCAGACGTACGATCTCCGGCTTCAGCACCGCGGGTTTATGGAGACCGTCGAGAGCGCTGGCGAAGCGCACCAGGTCCATGGCCGATGCGATCCAACCTCCGCTGGCGTCGATGCCCTCCATCGAGAATGCACCGTAGGGGAAAGGAACCAGTCCCTCGCCGTACACGGAAGTGTACAGCGGCATGGGGTCGCTGTAGTAGCGAACCTCGCCGGGGGCGCGGTCTCTGAGTCTGGTGCGCCCCAGGCGCATCCGGCTGATGCCCGACGGAGCGAGCACGGCCTGCTGAACATAGTCGGCGTAGGGCTGCCCGGAAACCTTCTCGATGATGCGGCCCAACACGCAATACCCAAAGCTCGAGTAGGCGTAATCCGTACCGGGGTCGAAATCGAGCGGCCGGCCCATCATGAAGCGAATGATCGTCTCCGGGCTGGCGGGACGCGGCACGCCGAGCGCATCCGAGGCCATGTCCGTCATCGGTGGCCTCATCGGGTCATTACTGTTAGCAACTCCGTTCTTGTCCTTCACAAAACCGCCCGTATGGTGCAGGAGCTGGCGGACTGTGATCTCAAAAAGGCGAGGATCCGGGTGGGTATTGGGCGGCGGTGTCAGATGATCGAGTAGGCGGAATGCCTTGGCTTCGAGATCGAGTTTGCCTTCGTCGACGAGCTTCAGAATCCCGGCGGCTGTGAGGGTCTTCGAGACGCTGGCAATGCGAAAGAGGGACTCGGGTTCGACGGGCTCGCGGGCTTCGACATCGGCTAGCCCATAGCCACGAGCGAAAACCAGCCGGCCGTCTTTCGCGACGGCGAGAGACGCGCCTCGGATGTTCCAGCGATTCAGGTAGTCCGGCATCCACTGATCGAAGCTCTCGAGTTCGGGGACTGCGATGCCCGTTTGGGCCTGAGACCGAAGGGGCAGCAGACACAGCGCCAGCCAGAGCAGAGCCGTCCATCTTCCCCACGCAAAGACCGGTTTGTGGACGAGGCGGACTGAGGTGAGGCCTGCGCCACTACGCAGCGACAGGCTCATAGACGCACTCCTTGCCGGTTTCGAAGAGCGCCAGGATGTTTTCGGGCGAGACATCCGGTTGGATGTTATGGACCGAGGCGAGCACGTAGCCGCCGCCCTTGCCCATGACGTCGAAGGTGCGCCGGACGGCGGCGCGGACATCATCCGGCGTTCCGTGGGGCAGAATGTGCTGACTATCGATGCCGCCCCAAAAGGCCATGCGATCGCCGAACTCGGTCTTCAGCCGCTCCGGTTCCATGTTCTTCGCGCTCACCTGGACGGGGTTGAGAGCGTTAATGCCGATGTCGATGAAGTCTCCGATGTAGCGAGAGACCGAACCGCAAGTGTGGTAGAGAATCTTCGCGTTGGTGTGCGCACGCATCGTGGCAACGATGCGCTCCTGGTAGGGACGGATCATCTTCCGGTACATCGGGAGCGAGCACACGGGCCGGTCCTGGAGTCCGATGTCGTCGCCGAAGCCGACGACGTCGATCAGGTCGCCGACTTCCCGCAGCGCCCGCGTGTTCATCTCGATGAGGTTCTCGAGCACGGCATTCATCAGACAGTGAAACAGGTCGTGGTCTTCGCCGAGGTCAAGATACCAGTCATGGAAGCCGCGCAGATACTGCGTCTGGTGCACGAGGTGGAAGCGGGCATTCAGGCAGATGGCGCAATCGGTTTGCTCGCGCAGCCGGAGGGCCCGCTCGCGCAGGCCACGGAAGCGGCCGGGGTCGGTTGGGTCGGGGAACGGGTGGCGCGCGATGTCGGCGGCGGTGATGCGGCCGGCGAGCGGGCTAAACGTCATGTCGTAATAAGGACAGCCAGGCGGCCGGCGGCGTTCGACACCCCACTCATCACGGTAGCCTCCATCTTCAAGTTCGACGTCGCCGCCACGGTCGGGCGAACCCAGCGCAACCGGGCGGACGTCCACGTCCAGATATTGAAGGACGCGTTCGTCCAGCTCGTAAAGCTGCTGCATCCGATCGATGAGAGGCCCGGCGTTGCCGAAGCCCAGGTGGGCACATAAACGGTCGTACGCCCCTTTCACGATGTGGGTAAAACGCGCGCTGCCGAGGTCCATGGGCACGCGGTCCGGTTCACGATGTTCGAGCGCGGCAAGCACTCGTTCCCGATGAGTCACCGAATGATTCCTCCGAGGCTATTGTATGCCCAGTCACTTTCGGAAGGTTGTGGAAGGGGGGACCACGTCATCGACTCGCTCCAGTTCGGCTGCGAGTTTCCGGGTCAGCACGTCAACGTTTGGCTCGAGAAACATGGTCAAGTGATCGCCAGGCACAGTATGAACCGTCAGGCCGTCCCGAGCAGCACCGTCCCAGCCATAACTTGGGTCTTCCGTAGGGCGGCCGGCCGCGCGGAAGAGCGTCAGCCGCCCGGGGTAAGTCTGATGTTGATAGTTGCTGATCCGCAAGCGGATGCCGGAGGGGTGATGTATGCCAGAGAAGGCGTCATTAGCGCGCTCGTCCGGATGCAGGAGTGCGCGCAGTCCTCCCACGACATATCCACCTAGCGCCACCATCCGCTCCCACACGTGCGCCGGCACTTCTTTCATCGCGAGTTGGCAGACACTAGCCAACTGGAATCTCACCCTCCAGCGCAGCATACCGAGCAGGCGCTTGGCTGTGAGGCGGAGCGAGCGCCTCCTCAGGAGTGCGGGATTCGGGGTGTCGAACAACGCCAGAAGGGCGACCCTCTCGCCTGCAGCCGTGAGCTGCTGCGCCATCTCGAAGGCGAGCAAACCGTCGGCGCACCACCCGCCGAGGTGGTACGGACCAGAAGGCTGCTGCTGCCGGACGACAGACACCAGTTGGCAGGCGACACTTGGCACATCGGACCCGCCCGCCAGTTGTTCGAGCCTTGGCATCACCACCCCCAGAAACGGACGCTCTGTTCCCAACCGCCCAGCGAGGGGCCGGAATATCGGCAGCGGCCGCACCATGAAGAAGGCCGGCTTTGAGCCCTCCGGCTGAATGGCCACGATCCGTTCACGCTGCGCGTCCGCTGATTGCAGCAGCACGGCCAGGCGGCGAGCCGTCGGCGCGGCGAGTAGGGCATCGTGCCGCAGTCTGATTCCGAAGGCCTCCTCGATGCGCGCCAGAATGCGAGTCGAGGCCAGCGAGTGCCCGCCTAATTCGAAAAAGTCCCCGTCGATGCCGGGAGTCGGTATTCCCAGTACTGCCGCCCAGATTTCCGCAAGCCTCCGTTCGCAGTCTGTTCTCGGCGCGACGGCGGCGGCCGCAGTCGCTCGGGCTCTCTGGAGATCGGCGAACTCGGCGGCCAGCCGCACCCGCTGCACTTTTCCAGAGGCGCCTCTTGGAAGGCCCTCCACTATCATGAATTCACGCGGCACTTTGAAAACCGCCAGCCGCGCGGCAAGGAAATCGCGAAGTGCGCTCTCGTCGAACCTTTCGCCTTTGCGCAGGACCACCGCCGCGGCCAGATCCTCCCCTAATTGCGGATGAGGAATTGCGAATGCTGCCGCATCGGCAACTACTGGATGCGCCATGAGCGCGCGGTCGATTTCCTGGAGCTGGATCTTTTCCCCACCTCGGTTGACGAACTCCTTGAGCCTGCCGGTCACGTACAGAAAGCCTTCGTCATCGAAGCGTCCGAGGTCGCCCGTTCGGAACCAACCGTTCCGGAAGGCGGCGCGCGTGGCCTCAGGATTGTTCCGGTATCCCCGCATCACGTTCGGTCCACGCACCACAATCTCTCCCACGTGCCCGGCGGGCAGCAGGTTTCCGGCCTCGTCCATGATCTCAACGCCCGGCACGATCCGTATGCCGGCGGATCCCGCCTTGCTAGCGTAAGGCACAAGAGGAGTGCTGGTGACCGCGCCCACTTCCGTCAACCCATACCCTTCCAGGACCGGTACGCGCAGAGTCTCCTCCAATTCACGCAGCAAGGCGGCTGGCAGCGCCGCACCGATCGATCGCACGAAGCGCAGCCGGGACCGCATGGCTAACTCCGGCTTCTCGCGGCAGAGGCCGAGGATCGTGCGATGGAGCGCCGGCCCCGCTGTGTACCATGTAGGCTGTAGTTCGTCGATCCAAACCGGAAACCGATCCGCGTCGAATGGCGCTGCACAGACCACGCTGCCGCCCACCATCAACTGTGCGAACGCCGAGAGCAATCCCTGTAGATGAAACAGCGGCATCATGCTCAGGAATCGGTCGGTGCGGCTCAGCATCATTGCTTGGGCGCTGGCGAGCGCCATCGCTTCAATATTGGCGTGCGTGATGGAAACACACTTCGCGCGACCTGTGGTCGCGGAGGTCAGCAGTGAAAGCGCTACGGCGGAGGGGTCCGGGATGTCCGAAGCCGCAATCGCCTGATTCAAACCAGTAAGCCTGAACACGCCTGCGCCATGTTCCGGAGCGGCTTGTGATTCGAGAATCGCGATTCCCAGCGCCTCCGCCGCTCCGACCGCGGGAGACCGGGTGCCCGCGGGAACCAGCAGTGCCGACGGACGGAGGTCTTCTAGGCAAGACTCGAATTCCTCTGCCCGAAAAGCCGGGTTCAGGGGCGCAAAGCACGCTACGGAGGATATGCCGAGGAAAGCGTAGAGCCCCTCGGCGTCGTCCGGCAACACAGCCGCCACCACGTTGTCCCCGGCGAAGCCGCCGCCCGCAAGAGCCCGCGCGAGTGATTCGACGTGGGCCGACAAGCCTGCGAAAGTGAGCGGCGGCCGACCCGGCGCGAGAATCGCGGGCGCGTCCGGCATCTCTGCGGCGTGAAGCCGCAGTGTCGGAGCCAGAGCCATGTGTTCCGTCATTGGATTTCGAATTGCCTTCCGAGAACCGCGATCTGGCGCCCACGGTCCGATACTTCGACTCTGGGCGGAGCACCGCCCAGGGCAAAAACCCACCACACGACGGGTGGCGCGGGCGCGACACCGGCTACCACCGTGAGCTGGCCTCTCGATCCCGGCAGGCGCCGAATGGCGTCATCGGAAAGTGGAACCTGCGGAGAGGCCAGCCAGAGTTCCGCTTCCGGAGTGTGCAGCAGGACTGCTCCGTCCTGCGGCCACAGCGCCGCCTCGGGGTGTGCGTGCCAGTGGTAGGACAACGTTTCGACGCTCTCTCCCTCGACGTGGTCCGCCACGACGACGAGATTCCTCTTGCTGACCCACACTGTGCGAACCACCGATCTGACTTTCGCCGCGGGCGGATAGCACCCAGCCAGTTCCACTGCGGCCGAGAGAACGTCGCCGGTTTTCCCGAGACGCATGAGGCGCGGCATTTTCCTGTCCTGTGCGATTCCGTTGATGAGCGGATAATTGTGCGCCGCCGGTCCAATGGTGAACTCCCGTTCGATGTCCTGCATGTACTGCTGATAACCGGGATCGGAGAGAATCCAGCGGCCCCGCGTTCCGATCACGACAGTGCCGTTGTCGAGTTGCAGGTGACCCATCGGCGAGTTCGAACACGATACCGCTGCGGCCAAGTCCTCGCTCTCCCACCCGGTTCGGAGCACCAGTGCGTAGTGCGCGTTGAGCGCTCCCGCTTCCGGCGCCACGCGTCGAGGCAGGCTCGCAGACGCACGCAGTGCTCCGAGCGCGTCGGCGCGAATCCATTCGGACCGCCACCGCTCCAGATACCATGCCCTCAACGGGTCCGCCTGGAGACTGGCGAGCTTCGCCTGCGCCGAGAAGTGAAACGGCATCTCCCTAGGCTCGACGTCGCCCAGTTCGGCAACCTGCTCCATCGCACCGGGAGCCGAGAGCATGTACGACTCCTCGAGAAAGTGTTTCAAATGGGGATGCTCGAGGATCTCTTTCCGTTCGTTCAGCGGAAGAGCCTCCAACCAGTCGGCGACGAAGTCGAGAATGTAACCGTCATAGGCCACGCCCTCGGTATACCCGGTGTTCCGGAAGTCGAGAATCGCACCCATGATCGCCTGGATACGTTGGTTCAGAGCGGCTCGGGCCGGATGTCCAGCCGCGGCGGCAGCCAGCGCCGCTCCGACGGTACCGATCAACGGGATATTGTGCAGCCAGCGAGGAACGTCTGGCTGTGAGAGAAGATCCTGCCTGGTGCGAATGCCGCGGTAGTGGGAGTCCGATGCCGGCGCGACCTCTTCAACGTGCCGGACGCAGGCGGCGCGAAGCTTTTTGCGAAGCTCCGCGTCCGGCCAACGCCATTTCGTCAGCGCGCTCCACAGCAGGCGCCCCGCGTGGCCCGCTCCCAGGTCCGGCTGCTCATACTGCCGGAACTTCGGCCATTCCGACAGAGCCTCCAGGTCTCGGGCCGCCAGCCGGACATATTCCGGGTTACCGAACCATTCAGCCGCCCAGCCAAGTGAATTCACCCGTTCTTCCAGCTCCCACAACAGCCAGACCGTCCACGGATAATCCGAAATCGTAGGCACCGGAACGGAAGGGAGGACAGCGCTCCGGAGCGGCAACGGGAAGGCCAGCCGCCTGCGAATGCGATAGTAGTCGACAACGAGGCGCTGCTGCCCCGCGTAGCTTGCCGCGCGCCGGCGCATCTCCGCATCGATTCCTTCCCTGCCGGACAGCGGGCTCGCAGTAAGCGGCCTCGAAACGGGCAATGCGGTTGCAAGTCCGGCGGGGCACAGGACAAGTTGCCTTCTGGACAATTCGTGGCTCATGTGTTTACGCCCAAATCACCTCGGATTCTTCTCTGCCAACAGTCGGTCTGTCAAGTTTCGCCCGCTCGCTCACGCTTGCGGTTCCATACCTACTGATCCCATGTTTGTAGAATAGGGAGACTTTCATGTACTCGAACATTCTGATCTCGATCCTGATCCTGCTGGTCGCGTTCCAGGTTATCGGCGGAATGCTGTCGACGCCAAAGCTGATCAAGGCGGCGAGCGTCGGCATTGTACTTTTGGTTGCGGCAGCGCTCATCATATGGCTGCTGATGGGTCTCTCTCCGATCCCGCCTTGGATCTCGAAGTTCGTCGTCAAGATCTACCGCCAAGCCGCCGCGGCGGCCGCAAGCCTCGACAAGGCGAAGTGAATCTTCCGGAACCCCGCGCCCACTCCCGGTGTCTACTTAGTCGGCTGCCGTAAGTAGTGGCTGGAACCGGCAGCCGGGGCGAAGCGCTAGGAGGAGGCAGCCATGTTCGAGCAAGCGTTTGTCGAAGGTGTCGGCAGAACCCGAAGGCCATGGACTGTTGTCGTTTCGTTCATGGGCCAAGTAGGAGTAGTCGGCGTCGCAGTGGTTCTGCCGCTCGTTTACACCGAAGTGCTTCCGCGGACGCAGTTGGTGAGTCTCTTCTTCGCGCCCTCGCCCCCACCTGGACGGCGGGCGCCCCAGCCTGTTCCCGCGCCGAAGGCTGGCGTCAAGATACCGCCGCGGGAATTCGACGGCCGTAAGTTGACGGAGCCTGGCGCCGTGCCCGAGAAGGTAGCAAGCATCATCGATATCGAGGAACCTCCACTGCCGTATGCAGGCCCCGGGAGCGAAGTGGGAGTCGTGGGCGGCATCGATCTGCCGCCAGAGGCGCTAAGTCCGGCAGTGCGGGATGCACTCAATTCCGGAGCGGCCGCGCGGGTGGCTCCACCACCGCCGGCTTCAAAACCACCCGAAGAGAAGATCGTTCGTCTCCGCGTCGGTGGTGTCGTGCGCCCCCCTGTGCCGGTCTATGAGCCGCGTCCAGTGTACCCACAGATCGCGCGACAAGCGAGAGTCTCGGGAGTCGTGCACCTGGAAGCACTGATCGGCACGGATGGAACGGTCCGCGGACTCCAACTCGTCAGCGGGCATCCGCTCCTCGTTCAGGCGGCCATGGAAGCAGTCCGCACCTGGCGCTACACGCCGACGCTACTGAACGGCGATCCGATCGAAGTGGTCATGCTGATCGACGTGAGCTTCACGCTCAGCAAGTAACGATACACTGGTTGACGTGTCGAAGAAGCTCACGGCACACGTGAAAGCGGCGGGTTGAGCGTCCAAGCTGAGTCCAAAGGTTTTGGACCAGGTGCTCGCGCGGCTCCCACGCGTGGCGAATGAAAACGTGCTGGTCGGGTTTGATACGTCGGATGACGCCGGCGTGTACAAGCTGACGCCTGAGTGCGCCCTTGTGCAGACGGTCGATTTCTTCACACCGATCGTCGATGACCCTTACAACTTCGGCGCGATCGCGGCGGCAAATTCCCTGAGCGACGTGTATGCGATGGGGGGCAAGCCGGTCTCCGCGCTGTCGATCGTGGCCTATCCGGGGAAGGGGGACCTCGACGATCTGGAGCAGATCCTGAAGGGTGGTGCCGACAAGATTCACGAAGCGGGCTGCGTCGTCATCGGCGGGCACAGCATCACCGATGACGAGATCAAGTTCGGGTACGCCGTCACGGGTGTCGTGCATCCCGACAGGGTGAAGACCAACGGCGGAGCGCGCCCCGGGGATGCGCTTGTGTTCACCAAACGAATCGGCACCGGAGTGATTTCGACGGCGCTGAAGCGCGGCATCGCCCGGGAGGAAGACGTTCGCGTGTCCGTCGAGTCTATGCTTGCGCTGAACCGATCCGCCTGCGAGGCGATGCTCGAGTTCGACGTTCATTCCTGTACGGACGTCAGTGGTTTTGGACTCATCGGGCACGCGCGCGAGATGGCGCTGGCCGGGGGCGTGACGCTGGAGTTACAGGCGGAAGCGGTGCGATTCCTGCCGGGCGCGGTCGAATACGCCAGAGCCGGAGCGATCCCCGGCGGTCTCAAGAACAACCGTGAGTTCGCCTCGTGCGTGGTCGAGAAAACCCGGCCGATTTCGGACGAGATCGAGAATCTGCTTTACGACCCCCAAACCTCCGGAGGACTGCTTATCGCCATGCCGGATGACGATGCGGCCCGCTTCATCACAAAGTGCGAGTACGCTTACCGAATCGGCCTGGTGCTCGCACGGCAGGAGAAGGCAATCCGGCTGGCGTAAAACCGGCTACGATATCGGGGTGCGCATCCTCCTCGTCTCCCTCGCTTGCTTCGCAGTAGCCGGCGCTGTTTCCGCCGGGACACTCTCGGTCAAGATCCTCGACGAGAACGGCTCCCCCGCCCCGGCGCGCGTCTATCTGACAGACTCCTCCGGGCAGTTGCAGGTTCCGGCCGGTATGATCGTCTATAAGAGGACTCGAAATGTGTCGGAGGAACATTTCGTTCCGCCCTCCGGAGCCTTCAAGATCGATCTGCGGTCCGGCGTGTACCATCTCGTCGTCGAGCGCGGGAAGGAGTATCTGCCGGCCGGCGAGAATATCCGCGTATCCGGCGGCGCCGCCGAGAAAACCGTCCGCTTGCGCCGGTGGGTCCGGATGACGGATCGCGGCTGGTACTCGGCGGATATGCACATCCACCGGCCATTACTCGATCTCGGCGCGATCATGGAGGCCGAGGACCTCAACTTCGCCGTCAACATCACCCGCTGGCGGGTCGGCGACAGGGAGATTGCCGAAGATCCGGAGCTGGATGCGTTCCTAGCAAAGAGCGACGCCAACGGTGCGATGAAATCCGCGAACGAGCGCTGGTTCACGGTACTGAACGAGGAGCTCGAGCCGCCAGAAAGCGCGCTCCTCGTCTCCCGCATGGGCAAAGTGCGAAGCACCCTCGAGTATCCGATGGCGGCGTACGGCCGTGCGCTGCGGCAGCGCGGTGCGCTGGTCGATTCCGAAAAGGCGACGTCGCTTGAGCTTCCGGCGATTGCGGCGCTAGGCGGCTGCGAGACGGTCGGCCTTGCCAACAACCATCTCTGGCGGTCCGGTTCCTTCCCCGGTGCATGGGGCGCGTGGCCGGACCGGATGATGCGTGCATACCCGGCCGATTGCAGCGGTTTTGCTCTGGCGGGTTTCGAGATGTACTACGCCTTGCTCAATGCGGGCCTGCCGCTGAAGCTGTCGGCCGGCAGCGCCAACGGCGTGCATCCGGTGCCGCCCGGATGGAGCCGGATCTACGCGCACCTGGACGGCGAGTTCACGGTCGAGCGATGGTTCGAGGCCGTGCGGGCTGGCCGCACCTTCGTCACCACCGGACCGATGCTGCTTCTCACCGTGAATGGCCTCGGGCCCGGCCAGGAGCCTCGCGGCGCGAAGTTTCCAATGAAGGCAAAGGTCAACGTCACGGTGCTTTCACCCGACCCGGTACGGGAAGTGGAACTTGTAGTGAACGGCGATGTGCGCAAGTTGCCGCTCCGCGGTTCCGGAATGACGTGGTCCGGGGCGAGCGATCTTGAACTTACAACCACCACGTGGATCGCCGCCCGCTGGATGTCCGGTGGCGACAAGGTGTGCGGCGTGGCGCACACGGCGCCGGTCCTGTTTCGGAACGGCTCGCAACCGGTTTTCGTCCGCCGCACCGAGGCGGAGTATCTTGTGAAGGCCGTCGAACGCCTGATCGACGATGTGAAAGCCGGACGCAAAGGTCCAGGCGACGCCATTCCGATGATCGTCACGCCGACCCCGGTAGTCCGCGAGCAAACGCTCGGGTTGCTCGAGCAGGCCCGGGACTTCTATCGCGGCAAGCTGTAGTCGCGGTCCGCTCGTGGTCGAGCCCGGAACGATATCCTAAGTTTGAAACTACATGTCATCGATCACTCGACGAGAAGCACTCGGCATGTTCGCCGCGTTCGCGGGCGAGCCTGTTTCGGCGGACCAAATTCGGAGGCGCCTGCCGAAAGACACTCCTTCCGGAGTCGCCGCCATCCTCGCGGCAACGCTGAATTCGGACCCCGCCTCGCACAACACCGACTGGTTCGGTACCCTTCTGATGAAAGGACTGCTTGAGTGGGGCCGGCGTTATGTCCCGGAGGCAGGCCCATTCGCGCGGACGTGGCTCGAAGCGCATCTCAACAGGGACACTGTAAGCCCGTATAGCGGCCACAGGTCCCGGCCCGCTCGTGCCGGCGGCGTTCCGATTACGACGTACGCCGGACAGTTCGGACTCTGCTTCCCGTGCTACGAGATCTACACACAGTCGAAGGACGAGCGCGCTCGCAGAGTCTGCATCGAGCTTGCCGACATTATCCTGCATGAAGTCGCGCGCAACCGGTTCGGACTCGTGGCGCACGACGACACCGCGGAGTTCGCAATCCCGGACACCTGCTACTTCGCGGTGAGCGCTTTGATTCTTGCGTCGGCGCTCGACCGGACGGGCGGCGCGGTATATCGCCGCCAGGCGGTCTTTCAGCTTCGCACGTACACGGATACGTTCCTCATGCCGGACACGGGCCTGGCGAAGACAATTCTCCTCAAAGACGGTCTCGGAAAGACTTACTGGACACGTGCGACCGGATGGCTTCTCTGGTCGATCACCAGCGTGCTTGGCCACCTGCCGCCGGAAGATCCGGCGTTCGCCGGGTTTGTGCGGGATGCCCGGAAGCTCGCGGACGGCATCTCAAGGGTGCAGGACGAGAGTGGCGGCTTACGCCTGTTCTTGAATGAACCGGACAGCCCGCTTGAAACTACCGGGACCGCCATGTGCGCCATGGGCCTTCACGAGGCGATTCGCAGGCGGTGGCTGCCGGCGTCTTACACGCCGGTGGTGGAGCGCGCCTGGAAATACGTCACCGGGAACATCACCCCGGAGGGCGACATCCGGCGCGCTTACACGGGCTGGGCTGTCCCCGCCGAAAATCACGAAGTGGAACTCGATCAGCGCAAAATGGGCTGGATCCCAGGCTTCATCCTCAGCACCGCTTACGAGCTTACGGCAGCGGGAAGAACGTAAGACCGAGTTACAGCCAGTTCTAAGAGACTCGCGGTCTGAGACGCCGGCCCATCGATGCTGGCTCGAATGTAAAAACCCGTCGTCAAATGTTAACTCTTGCAGGTAAGTATTGCTCGTGCGCGCCGTTTCTGGTGTACTTATGCGAAGAGTGGCGATCCGGCTGTCTGCGGAAGCCGGAAGCAATCAGCTACGTTCACTCTCTCTGGGGGAAACGATGCGAAAGGTTTTTGCTGTTGTCTCATTGGGGCTGGCCGTTCTGCCGCTGCTGCTGCACGGCCAGACGACGGAGACGCAACGGTTTCAGGCGTTGATGAGCTCGACGCAGGAGAACAGCGCGGCGTTAGTCGGGTACCAGGCGATGGGGAGTGCCGTTGTGGAGTTCTTCCTGAAGCGCGATGCACAGGGCGCTCTCCTGTCGGCCGTCACGGATTTCCGAATCGAACACACGTTTGGCCAGGCGGAGACCGTGACTAACATGCACATTCACCGCGGAGCGGTAGGCTCTCCCGGACCGGTCGTCGTGCCCTCCCTTTTCGGCGCGGCAGTGGACGTGACCGCGGGTTCCGGCGCCTTTTTTCGCGCAGCGCAGACCACCGATCCTGTGATATTGGCGGTGATTGAGGAGATACTCGCCAATCCGGGCAGATTCTACGTCAATGTACACTCTCTGACGTTCCCTGGCGGTATTATGCGGGGGCAGTTGGAGAGGGATCCGGCTAGGGCGGCTGCCCGCAGGGACGAGGCGCTGGCGGCAGAGATCGAGGGCATCAAGGAGTACGAGCTTCTTTCCGGCCGAATCCTCCGGCTGATCGGACTGCGAATGGGTGTCATTGCGCCCTAGTAGCCCTTATGCATGCCCTGGATCTCTGATACTCGCCTCGGGGCGGCCTTCGGCAAACGGCTCAGGTCTGGAGACCTGCCTACAGGGTGGCGCAGGACTCCAGTCCTGTGGCGGCGCGCCTCGCCCGCTTGCGGCAACACCACGGGAACCGTCACGCGACCTTCACACGCTGGGGGCTAGCAGCAACGGGATCAACCCACTAAGGGAACCGGTCCCGCTTGCATGGAAACATCCTTCCTCCGTGCTCTCTGTGTCCTCTACGGTGAAAATTTGGATGTGAAATGACGCCGAGATCTGTGGCACGATGAACAAACGGCAGTGCACCGAGCCACACGGATGCCGAAACGAACCACGATGTGCGGTTGCGTAGCTGTTGGCTGCGTCCTCTCCTGGGCTGGCCTTCGGGACGCAGCTCTTGCACAGCAAGAAAGCCCGCGAGAAAAGGTGCTTGTGCGGGCGACGAATCCTGATCCCAAAACCCTTCCTAGCTTGTATGTCTTCCAAAGGCCCCGGAACTATCCCAGGGACATGAGGAGCATGACCTTGGTCGCAAGCACGTTCCCGAACGTGCCGGATTTCACTTGCGACTCGTGGTGCTATGAAATCCCAGTAGACTTCACGGGCACCGCGGCGATTAGCGGTGGAAGGATCGAGCTTCGCCACCGGGTTCTCCGGTACCCGCAGGTGATCCTCGTGACCACGGTGACACCTGAACCGGGGGCGGTCGAGTTCGTCGTTCGACCCGAGTTGGACAAGGGTGCGACGGGCGAGGTACCGGCCGGCCTGCTGCTCCCCAACCTGTGCTGGCAACTGATACGCGCTCCCGCTTTTGCGAGCAAACCGGAGGCCTACCCCGAATTCGCGAAGCGTTGTTTCATTTTCACCGAAAAAGGCAGGACGTTCTTAGGCAAAACTACTCGGCGGAATCTTCCCAATCGCCCTGAGTACGAGTCGATGAACAATCCAGTCTGGGCCCAGATGTACACGGCGGTGTGGAGCCGTTTTCCCTCCGTATTGCCGCGCTGGTCAGTTAACTTTCCAACTACCGTCTGGTCAGAGGCGAACAGCCCCGACCGCTATACGGCGCCGGTGATCGGAACCGTTTCCAGAGACGGCAAGTATCTGGCGGCGCTGGGAAACGGATCAGCGGAAACGATGTTGCAAGCGTTCCACGACTGCCTGCACAACAACCCTGAGTGGCTTCCGCCGGCCGCTCCGCCGGCGCAGCAGAGTTGGCGGCTCAAGATCTACGTGATGGAAAACGATCCCGAGGCGCTCCTCAAGCGCGTCGCGAAGGATTTCCCCCGGCCGTGATACAGCCGCAAAGGACTGGGTCTCACCGGTACAGGGAGGCGGGCCGGTAACCCGGCCCGCCCAAGAGTTTGAGTGGCTAGAAGTCCAACCTGAGACCGAACCGGGTTGTGCGTTCGCCGGATCCTTCGTGCGCAGAATACTGCTGGTTCTGCGTTTGCGTAATCAGGCCCCCCGCCCCGCTGTTTATCGTGGAGTTCGGGATGCCAAAATTCGGGTGGTTGAAGACATTGGTGAAGGTCGCCTCGGCTTGCAGCCTCCACTTTTCGCGCAGCCGGAACGCCTTAAAGAAACCGGCATTCATGGACCGGGTTCCGGGTCCGCGCAGGACGTTCACTCCGGAGTTGCCGAAGCGGCCGACCTGCACATCGGGCGTACCGTTGCCATCCATGTCGCCTGGCACGCGGAACGCATTCTTGTCGAACCACATCGCGATGGTCGGGTCGCTCAGGTTTCCGTTTCCGATCCGGTCCGGACGGCCACCGCTGGTACCGGTGTTCGCCGGGTCATAGGTGGAGAAGGCCGGTGAGAAGTATCGCCCAGTCTGAAGCACACCGAAGGTCGAAATCGACCAGCCTCCGATGATGTGGCTCAGGACACCCTCCCTCAGGAACTTCTGGTTCTTGCCGACGGGCAGGTCCCAGATCGAGTTGAAGACGAACCGGTGACGGCGCGTATAGGCGTTGTCCGCCCACTCGGGACGGTAATCGTAAGCGTTTTGGGCCCCCCAACCGGCTTCCCAGTCGTCGTGAGAATCGGTGAGGTTCTTCGCCCAGGTGTAGCCCACCTGATACTGAAGACCTGCTTTGTACTTGCGTTCCGCCGAGAGCGTAAGACCGTTGTAGTAGGCGTTTAGCATGTTCTCTCTCCAGCCCGCCGAGCTCAACTGCGGATACGGCCGCCGCGAGGCGCTGTACGGGGTCGTGCTCGGTACTAACTGGTTGAGGTTTCGGGACGCCAGAAGCTGGTGGGTCTTGCTGCCGACGTAAGCGGCCCGGAGGCCCATGTTCCCAATCTCCCGTTCGAGAGTCACACTCCACTGCTCTGTGTACGGAACCGCCGTATTCGGGTCTTGGCCGCTAAGGCTCGCCGTGCCGGCTTGGCTTAGTACCCTCGGGAACATGTCAGGCCACATCCAAAGCGCCTGACCGTTGGTGACCGCATTGATCGGCGAGCTTTCCGAGCCGTTGTACGGCCCGCCGACCATCGATCGCCAGAGCGCTGCCGTGTAGGTGTCATAGAAGAACCCGAAGCCGCCGCGCAAGACGGTCTTGTTGTCGGAGGTGAGCTTGTAGGCGAAGCCGAAGCGTGGAGCGAGGTTGTCCTTGTCCGTGTAGGCCAGCGTGCGCTCCGGCAACCCGGCTTCTTTTGCCGTGATGATGGGCACCAGGTTACTTGCGACGAATCCCGAAAACAGCGCCGCTTTCGCCTGTTCGTTCGGAACCACCATCTTGCCCGTGTACGGATTGAAGCTGAAAATCCGGTCTTTCTCCTCCACGTAGGGC
Organism: Bryobacteraceae bacterium; assembly: GCA_035455185.1. Lineage (GTDB taxonomy): Bacteria > Acidobacteriota > Terriglobia > Bryobacterales > Bryobacteraceae > JAEHDI01. The sequence goes on from DATIFQ010000336.1 coordinate 24,020, forward strand.
GGGTTCAACTCGTAGCGGATGCCGAAGTTCAACGTCAAGCGCGGATTCACCTTGAAGTCGTCCTGGAAAAAGAGAAACTTGTCCCAGTTGGTGCTGGTGAGCAGCACGAACCCAGCCGAGACGCGCGAGGCCGACCGTGGGATGCCGAACATGAAGTCCGCGTAACTGTAACCTGTGTAGTTGCCTGTGAAGGAGACGCTGCCGTAAGCCCGTGAAGGAGACTGGCCGAAGTTCTGGCCGTAGTTCCTCCAGACCTCGCCGCCCATCTTCAACGTGTGGCGGCCCCTGATGACCGACAGGTTGTCCTGCCACTGATCGACCCTCTCCGCACCGCGTTGATAATCGATCTGGCTGATGGTCTGGAAGTTCGAGATGTTGACGATCGGGATCGCCTGGAGCTGCGGCAGGTCCGCCGGCAGGTTGGTCAGCCCCATTTCCTTAACCACGGTCGGGCCGTCCACGGGCCCGCTATAGGGGTTATACCCGCGGATCAGGCCATAACGGAATTCGTTGATGACTGTCGGGGAGAAGGTATGCGTGTCCGACAAGATGAGGTTGCGGGTCTGCCGGCGCTGCACGCGCGGCCCGACGGTCGGGAGGTTGCCTTCCCAGGTCCCGTTCGGCGCGCGCATTGCATCGAACCGGCCGAAAAACGAGTTCTTCGACGAGAACTGGTGATCGATGCGGATATCGATCTGTTCCTTCCGCAAAGTCTGCTTAGCCTGGTCACGGAAATTGCTTACCACCATGTCCGGGTCTCCGAAGTTGACGTGCGGGTAGAACCGCTCCTGTGTCTTCAAGGCGGCCGAATTGAGGAGCGACGCCGGAATCTTGTTGTTCTCGAATGGCAGGCCTGTGAGCGGGTTCTTGATCGTCACGCTCATCAGCTTGCCCGCCGAATCCTTCAGGACGGAGAAGTCGCCGGCTCTCATCCGGTCGGTCGGCAAGCTCAGGTTGAACAGCGCTGCCGTGTGCTGGTTGAAGCCCTCCAATCCGCCGGAGAAGAACGTCTTGTTCTTGAAGACCGGGCCAGTCACGGTGAACCCGTAGTCGTTGAGAACCGCGAATCCTACCCGGTTGGCGAAAGGGTTCCGAGCATTGAAGCCGGCGCTGTTGTAGTACCAGAAAGCGCTCCCGTGAACCTCGTTCCCGCCGCCCTTTGTAATGACTCCCACGTAACCGGGTGCTCCGAACTCAGCCGAGGTTCCGGAAACGTCGACCTTCACTTCCTGGATGAAGTCCATGGAAGGGTTGGCCGGCCCGACGATATTGCCGTACAAAACTGAATTAGTCGTAATGCCGTCCACCGTGAAGTTGTTGACAGTATAACGGCTGCCGGAAAACGAGATTGAGAAGCCGGTGCCCATGGGTTGTACTCCAGGTACCAGCGACATGAAGTTGAACAGGAAGCTGTCCCAGTTGCCGCGCACGTTCATCGGCGCCTTCAGGTACTGCTCCTGCGTTTTGACGTCGGTGACGGTCGCTGTCTCGGTAGAGATGAGCGGTGCCCCTGCCTCGACGGTCACAGAGGATGTCAGCTCACCGACGGCGAGATTGGCGTCGACCAGAACTATGGCGTTGGCCGAAAGCACGATCCCTTCGCTTACGAATTTCCTGAAACCCGACGCTTCCGCGGTCACGGAATAGGTACCGGGCTGAAGATAGCCAGTCTCGTAAGCTCCGGTATCACTCGTAACAACCGTCCTCGAGATGTTGGTTCCCGTATTGGTCACGACGACGTTGACCTTCGGAATGGCGGCACCGGTCGGATCCAGCACCCTGCCACGGATCACACCGAAGGTAGTTTGCGCCCACGTCGCCCCTGCGATGAGCAGGCCGAGAGCGACGAGCGTTAATAGACATCGCTTTCGCTGAAACATAAAACCCCCTTGCTGTTAGACTCTAAAGCCGACGACCAAGCTGATCGAGTGCAGCAGCCAGTTAACCTGAGTACCCTTTTTTGGCCTTTCGGGCGGCCTCAGTATACCACCAGCGGCCTGTTCTGGAGCCGTAAAATGAGATCCTTTTTCCTGAATCCGCGCATGGACCACCCCGGCGGACCTGGCAGCACAAGGACGAGTGGCGGGCGGCAGTATCATAGTCCCGGAGGGAGTCATGGCGATCTCTCGAAAAACCGTCTGCATCACCTGGGTCGCGCTAGGGTTCGGGTTGGTCATCGCTGGCGGCCTCACGTCGTTGTACGTCCTGCCGGCGATCCGGCAGGTATCCGAGCGCATCCCGCTCAGCCTGCTGTCGGTCGTGGCGGTCCTCGCCGGGATCTTTTTGATCGTGAGGTTCGCGCTGAAGTTGGAGGATGTGGGTGGACCGGCCCAGGAAATCCACATACCCGGACTAGACACTGACGTGCGATCGACCGGGCAGTCAGCGAAATGACTAGGAACTGCGCGTTTGATCGTGAAGATGGAGGCGCTGCTGGTTCCTGCGACCCCATCGTGACCGCCTGGACCAGCCAGTAAAGAACCGGTTCCAGAGGAGGCGGTTGGGTGTACAATCGACGCTGGTCAGGAAAGCCGTAACGGAGATCCGGGTTAATTCACTTGTTGACGAGGAGCGAGTAATTGACGGGAGTTCCTTCGCCGTTTTTTGGGTGCTGCCGTCAGGGCGGAGGGTCGTGGAGATAGTTCAGGCACGCCGGCAGTCCGGCTGATGCTGTTACGGAAGGGAGGTTTTCATGGCCAAGATTAACGCGAGCCGCGTTCTCCTGGGTGGCTTGTTGGCTGGAATCGTGATCAACCTGTTCGAGTTCGTTTCGAATGCGGTGATTTTCAAGGATGACATCGCCGCAGCCATGGCTGCGCTGAACAAAACCATGGACATGAGCGGCGGCACCATGGCAATCTACGTCTGCTGGGCCTTTCTGATCGGGATCGTGGCGGTCTGGCTCTACGCCGCCATACGGCCCCGATTCGGTGCGGGCCTAGTGACGGCTGTCAAGACCGGCCTAGTAATGTGGGTCCTGGTCGCTGTGCAGACGACCATCAGTTTCGCGCCCATGGGTCTGTTTCCTCGCCGGCTGATGGCCATCGGTCTTGTCATCAGCCTGGTGGAGTTGGTGCTCGCCACAGTGCTTGGAGCCTGGTTGTACAAGGAGGAAGCGGCAACTTAAGAATCGGGTCGTGTAGACTCGCATATCAGATCGATGGCCCTGCGGGTTGACGTGGCGTTTCAGGCTTGGCGGTCTCGTTCGACCCAGATAGAATCGTTCTTTTCTTAACACGACCGGTTACAATGCTTCCTTCCACCGGGAAAGGAGGCCAGACGCGATCTGTGAGACGAAGATCAGCCCCCGTTTGTGGCTTCAGGGCGGTGGCATATGAAGAGAGAAACCCCACCGTCGCTTCCTCTCGCGTGTCAAAATATCACCTGCCCGCCAACGGCTCCAGGCTCAGCTCGATAGTCAGACCCGCTTGCCCCTGTCAGCCCGGGCCGCCTGGCCCTCCGTCCGTCATTCCTTCCAGATGCTCCAGATCCAGACGGCTGCCGGCACCAGCGCGACCATCATCGTCAAGATGACCACCTGGATTTTCTTAGTCTTCTCCGCCCCATGCAACTCCTGGATCTCCATGAAGGACACCCCGAGATAAAAGCCGGCGCAGAAGATCGTCGCTGCGACCAGCAGCTCCTTAATAGGCCTACTTCCTGTCCGAAAGGATTGTCGGCCCGAGCGAGCCCGCCGTCCCTCACTCCCGCGCCTGTCTCGGCTCCCGCACGAGGGGCGCGGACGGCGGGAGGTGGGGGTGGACGATCAGTTTATAGAGAGAGCAGGACGGCTGCACGGACGGGACGCTGCATGCCTCCACCAGGTTATCGTAGATCGTGTCAATCCGCGTGTTGAACGACTTGTGTGCGTCGGCAGCAATCTGATCCTCAAACTGCGTCGTCAGCGCGGCCCGTCCGGTCGCCATAGCCAGTTTCGCCAGCGTTCCAGATCCGGCGTACGGATCGTACCCCGCCGCCAGCGTCAGCATAGTGCCCCAAATGTCGGCATCGAACTCACGATTGGTTGGCACGAAATCGAGCTTTCCGGTCCGCTGCTGGTAGGTGTGGCCGAGCTCATGCGCGAGCGCCCAAGCCAGTTCGCTCGGCGAGTCGCTGATCAGCTCCGAGAGCCCAAGAGTCACGCCGATCTCGTCTCCCCGGCGCGCATAGGCGTTGACTTCCTTGTCGTAGAGGATCTTGAGCTGAACAGGCCAGGTGATGGCTCCGAGTTGCTTCGCACCGTCTTCCACCTGTTTAAACACATACCAGATCCGGTCCCAGTGCGAGATGGGCCAGGCGAGTGCACCCGGTGGTAGAGCGGAGAGCGTCCCAGAGGCATCCCCATTGAGGGACCATGCGACGAACAGATCCGGGGTGCCAGTGATCTTCAAAACGCCATCAAAGTCCCGATCTCTCAGGTGCGGAAACTTCTGCCAGATGTTAAATGTCGTGTGACCAAATGAGGCCACTGAGACGTCGGTGGGGCCACCGATCACCAGCCCCTCCGAGTCGTAGACCGTCAGTCGAACGGTGACCGGAACAGAGTAGACGTTCGCCAGCGCGACCCCGACAAACCTGTTCGCGGCCGATGTGTACACCGGGGTGGGCAGAGTCGGCTGTGCGGTGATTTCCTGCTGCGGGACACCGTTGGCGATCGCCCGGAACGCGACAGTCGCCTGCACTGGAACCGAACACGCTGCGACCGCCCACCCCGAAACGACCGTCTCGGAGGCGATCCGGCCGTGGCGCTTAGACCGCCTGAGGCAAACGCCGCCCTCTACCCGTACCCCCGTCACACCCTTTTCACCTCCGGGGGTGCTCTGCCCCCCGTCGAGCCAGAATTTCCGCCTGACAATGTCGGCCGTCTCTGAGCGCCGGGCGAGAGTCATCCGAAGGCACTCCTGTTGGGCGGACTTCGTTTGGCGGAACACACCATCGCCCTGCGGTGCCGGCGACTGCATAGGGCGCGGTGGGGCAGCAAACCGGGGAACGCAACTAGGGCGATCGGAGAGGTATATGAGAACTCGTTTGAAATGATGCACTTCCTAGGGCGTCAATGCCCAGACGACGTAGCTTTGGTCCCGTCCCAGGGTCGCCGGTGATCAACAATTCCGATTGACGCTGGGAACCGGCAGGTGTAGCATAAAAGCTGTCTCGGGAGTACAAGTCGAACGACTGAATCCCAACAGGTAAGTTGACTCGAGACAAGGCATCTCCTTCCGAACTGAACCGGCCTTCTTAGGAGCCTTCGATCAGTTCCTCACACTACTTTGAGCTGTGATGATTTCTGTCCGGCCGGCTCGGTTTCCGATCGTCCGTGAGGTCCGTTACAAGGTGATAAATTCGAAGGGCGCCGTCGAAATCGGCACCGGCGAGACGATCAACATCAGCAGTACGGGAGTGTTGTTCAACGCGCAAGCACCTTTGCGTCCAGGCAAGCGGATCGAGCTTTCCATCAGTTGGCCGGCCCAACTCGACGGGAAGCACGGCCTGAAACTGGTGGCGCGCGGCCGCATTGTACGCTGCGAGGGCACAAACGTTGCCCTGGAGATCGAGAATCACGAATTCCGGACCGTCGGCCGGGGCCTGGGCGCACTAGCAGGAATCTGATCGCCCCGACCTCAGGTAGACCACCCAAGTCCAAGAACGAAAACAGGGTGGAGCCTTTCTGCCCCGTCTTTCACGTTTCTGGACCCGATTCGGGGCTAGCAAAGAAAGATGTATCTCTCCACGTCTTCTTTCTTCAGTAATGCAGCTCGGTCGTGAGTGGGATCGGGTTTTCAAGTGCTTTTGGAACAGTCGGACAAACTTTTTTCGATCCGGGACCGGGGGTGGGCCAATGGTAAGGCAGCCTGGCGGCGGCAGGAAATGGAAAAGAGGCGACCGGGGTGCGTCCGATGGCCTCTTGGGAGTAGGGCGTCTCTCGACGACCACGGGCGAACCTGCCCAAAAAGATAAGAGTATCCCCCGAAGCATCCCCACACCTTTTTTCCTGTTCTGCAAAGTCTTTTGGAACGATTGGTGAGCCGGCCGGGACTCGAACCCGGGCGGCCCATTGAACCCACGCAACTTACTGATTCCACGTTCCGCCAAAACCGCCAAAACCGCACCAAACGCCGAACGGAGGTACACGGCGGGTACACGGAGACAAAAATGAGAGATGAATATCCGAAATCTACGAGACGCCGTGCGGGCTCGCCGGCCGCGTGTGACTCTCTGTCCGTCCGGACAGTCAGCCCGACAGGAGTAACCCAATGACCAAAACAACCCCAGCCCACATGCAGACCGACACGGCCGGCAATCTCCTCGCGTCCGTCCGCCGCGATCTGGGCATCGAGTTCGATCTCATCGGCCAAGATCTCGACTGCTTCCAGGACCTCCAGGCGCTCCGAGGGATAATGTGCAGGCTCCATGAGCTGATCAACCGGATCATCAGGATCGAATTTGCCTTCCAGTCGGGATGTCACTCGGACCAACGTCCGGACTCGAAAGGACCCAACCTATGCCAATGAAATGTTCAGTTTGCACCAGCCCCAATCGTTCCGAGGTCGACATACTGCTGGTCCGAAACGACTCCAACCGCCGCATCGCGTCGCAATACGGTCTCACCGAAGCGTCGCTGCGTCGGCACAAGTCCGGCCACCTCCCTAAAGAGCTGACCCGAGCTACAGAGGTTGCCGAACTGGTCCGGGCTGACACCCTGCTCGACCGGGTGCGCGCGCTGTGCATCCGGTCCGAGAACCTGCTGACGGAGAGCGAAGAGATCCTTGCTGACGCCCGCAAATCGAAACAGACGGCGGACGCACTGAACGCCATCCGTACCGCCGCGGTGGCAGCCAGGGAGCTAAGGGCTCAGTTC
>DATIFQ010000337.1:0-32262 GCA_035455185.1 Bryobacteraceae bacterium
AACGGGTTATCCGTTTTACGTACTTGCTCTATCCACGTTCCGTCTGAGTGAACTTGCTCAAGTGCCGACGCTAAGCGGTCCGGGCAGCCGCCGACGAGTTTGGCAACGCCGCACTCGACCGCTTCGGGAACCTCGGTGTTCTCTCTGAGGATCAACAGTGGTTTTCCTAATGTCGGAGCTTCCTCCTGCACGCCGCCTGAATCAGATACGATCAGCCAGGCATAGGCCAGCAAAACAACAAATTCCTCGTACCGGAGGGGAGGAATAAGACGGATCCTTGGGTGGTCCGCGAGGACCAGGCGAGCCGCCTCTGTTACTGCAGGGTTCGGATGAACCGGGAAGATCACTGCGACGTCACTATGACTCTCCACGAATCTTCGGACCACTCGCAAGTTTTCCACCATTGTCTCGCCAAAGCTTTCCCGGCGGTGGGTTGTCAGCACGATTCGCCGCAAGCCCTCTGTCCCACGCACCAACTCGTCCACCACGGGCAGTTGTGGGAATTTCTCGAGAATCGTCACGAGCGAGTCCACGACGGGGTTACCAGTCAAAAACACCCTGTCTGGCGGCACCCCCTCGGCAAGCAGAATATCCAGGTTCCCGCGAGTCGGCGCGAAGTGATAGGTGGCGAGCCGGGAGACAATTCGGCGATTCATCTCTTCGGGAAACGGACTAAGCGCGTTGCCGGTCCGCAAGCCAGCCTCTACGTGTGCCACTGGGATCTTTCGATGAAATCCCGCGAGTGCGCCCGCCATTGCGGTCGTCGTGTCTCCCTGGACAAGGATCAGATTAGGTCTAGTTCGCTCCAGAATCGGATCGAGCGACTCAAGGACTCGAGCGCAGAGGCCGTTGAGCGTCTGTTTTGGCCGCATCACTCGGAGGTCATGGTCAATACATATACCAAACAGATCGATCAACGGATAGAGCAAGCTTGTGTGCTGAGAGGAACTGACGTTCACCGTCTCGAACACATCGCGTCTGTCCTCAAGCTCCTGAATCACCGGCGCCAGCTTGATGACCTCCGGACGAGTACCGAAGAGACTCAGAATTCGTTTAGTTGTATTTGCTTTGCTCATGGTGTTTACCTGTAGCTCTGGGTCCCGGTTGTCGTACAGATAAGTAAGTGCAATAACTGAGCGGCGCCGACCCGGAGAGGGCTTCGTTCCGGCTGAGACGTTCGTGACGCGCCCTCGTGCCTTCGGAACGCTTGTCTGTTCTGACCGAAATCAAGTGACTGCTTCAGAGATATCGTTGAACTGCACTTGGAATCGGGTCGGCCTCTTGGTTGAGCACCGCGGCAAGAATCGGCACCCGTGCCGCATCCAGGCTATCTTTCACCCGAAGGGCGCTGTCCCAACGCGTTGAATTGGCGGCAACAACGACTACAATTCCACCTGCATGACATCCCAGGAGGCTGGCGTCCGGGTACTGATCGAGCGGTGGTGAGTCAATCAGGATGTAATCGAATGTTGCTCTCAACTCGGACAAACACTCTCGCAATCCGGCTGAGGCAAGCAACGCTTCGGGGTCCGTCGGCGACGGTCCGCTGGTTAGTACCCAAAGACTGCGCTGCGCGAGATGCTGGAGGTAGTGCGGCAACGGAATGGTCCTTCTTGCTGCTGTCGATAGTCCCTGGCGGTTATCCAGGTTGAAGTAGCGATGCATGGAGGGGTTGCGAAAGTTTGCGTCTACCACACAGACGGTCCCGTTGCTTAACGTGGCAAGGGCGTCCGCTGCTCGCGCACAAATCGAAGTGCACCCGCTCCCGTGATCCACGCCTGAGAAAACGATCACGGGTTCCGCGGGTGGGTTAGATTGGAGGAATAAGTGCTGCACGAGTTTGTACTCCTCCTTTCTGACTCTTTGATCAGCCGCGGGAAGCGGCCGGGTGGGGTCGGAATGCCGATCAACAGCGTCTCCAGTCCGTACGAACGGCCTTAGAGTGCGTAGGCGCTCGCTCACGCGAGCGAAAACACGCTTCAGGGTCTGCAGGCTCCTGGTGGAAAAGAGGCCGTCCACCGCCCGTGATACGCGGTTCCATGCGGAGCGGAATGCGACGGCGTACCCGAGCGACGGAGAGGTCGCTGGAATCTCCCGGATCGGGGCTGTGTTGCCTCCGTATTCTGTGGTCACGTGATCCTCCGTCGGAAGCACGGTTGCGATCGCGATCGTTTCGACGGAATCGCTAGCTGCCCTGTATACGACGTTCGCATCGCTGCTCACGTTCTCGTCACGACCTCGATGGTTGAGCCACCGCTGTGTAGCGGTCACAAAAATTGATCTGCTGTGTTGGCGCACGGCTCAACTCCTTCCGGGCGGTTCGCTGGAGCTCTCCTCCTGCCGAGGTGCGGGCAGCGCGAGGAGGCTCCCTGATAGAACCGCTGCTACGGGTACATTGAGACAAGCCTGCACTTCTTCAACGGAGCGGAGCGTGGGATCGCGGCTATCGACGAAGAAGGCCAGCCCGACACTCAGGGCCGCCGCTAGCGTGGCAGCCAGAAACATGAGTTTTGCCTTACCTGGTCCACTCGGGGCGAAGGGAGCCGTCGCCGCCTCGGCGATCGCGACGTTCAAAATCCTGTGACGGTCCAGTTCATCCGAAATCCGCGCATCCTCCTGCTTTTTGGCGTAGCTTAGGTAGTTCTCTTTCGCAAGATTCACCTGCCGCATCAGTTCCTCAGAGGCGATCTCCATCTGGGTCAACTTCTGGGTTTTCTTGCCGTACTCGGCAAGCACAGACCCGACAGAGTCAGCGCGCGCCCGCAGTCCGGACAATTCGGCCCTGGCTTTCATCAGCTCCGACCTGATCCATTCATGAGTGGGGTCTCTGTCAGTCACTTCCTCCGTCGGGGGAGCCTTCTCTTGACTTTCAATGGCCTGCTGCGTCTGGGCAATTTGATTCTCGATAATTTGAAGCTCCGGGTAACCCGGCTGAAACAGGCGCCTCAACTCCGTGCGCTTGAGTTGCAGCTCCAGAAGCTTGGTTCGCAGATCCTCCACCGCCTTTGACGACGTTCGGATCTGTGTGACTGTTCTCGCAGGAACAGATGTGCTGAGCCTCTCCAATGCTTGGATTCGCTCCTCGGCGACCGCGATACTAGCTCTGTTCAGCTCACGGTCCGCCTCGAATTGCACCATTCTTTGAAGCGTTGCCTCCTTCAGTAACTGTGGCGACGCAGCCTCAGGATCGGACGCAATAGCACTCAACCGTGCCTCGAGTCGGCGAAGTCCCTGGCGGTACTGCTCGGCTTGCTCTCGGAAGAACTCATATGCACCTCGCGGCCGGTGCATTTCGGTGTGTTTCTCGAGATACATTGCTGCCAGGGTGTTCAATACTCGCGCCGACGCCTCTGGATCTGCGCTCCGATACGCCACCCTCAGGAGCGTCGACTGCCGCATTGGTTCCGCTTCAAGTTGGCTGTCAAGCTTCGATACGGCGGCGGCGACTAACGCCTCTTGACTGGGAGGAGTCTGCTTTAAGAAAGATGCAAGCAGAGACTGTGAATTAGCTGAAGTACCTTGTTGTTCGTGCAGGCGGCACTTCAACACGACACTGCGCAGAAGATCTCGGCTCCGCAACAACTGAAGTTCAGTGTTGATCTCTTCCTGCGAGATGCTCATCAGTGGCCGAGGTGCTAAGGCGGAATCAGAGGTGACGGCAGAATCTACCCGGCCTCGGTTAAACAACAGCATCATCTCGGCTTCAAAAGTCGGAGGCTGCGGCAGTACGTAAAGAGCCGCACCTGTCACGATGCCAAGAAAGGCGGAGGCGATGAGACGCGAACGTCTGAATACGACATAAACGCAATATCGGAGAGTCGGTACACCAGCTCGATATCTTGGAGACATCAGCGCTTTTTGGTCGTCCATGAGTAGCCTCGGAACAATGGAAGGGTGATTGATGTGACCACCGCTAAAAGGGGCGGATTGAGGGGCCGATGGTCATTCGTGGGCTGAAGAGTCGCAACTTACTCAGTGCGCTCTTCGGAATGAACAATAGGTCCCCCGGTTGCAGAAGAAGGTCTTCCTCGAGGTTCTTCTTCGCTAGCATGTTTTTCAGGTTAATTTCCCGCACTTCGGTCCAATTGTCGGCCGTATTGCGAAATAGCAGTACCTGAGAGTGTTTTGCATCACCGGTGAATCCTCCGGCGATTGCAATCGCCTGCGCAACGGTCGTGGTTCCGCGCAAGTCGTACTTCCCTGGGCGTCCAACCTCTCCCGTCGCCATGAAGTACGGCTTCTCGAAGTCCTTGAGCTCAATCGTTATGGCAGGTTCGCGAAGGGTCTTTCCATAAGCAGATACCAATGTTTCGGTCAATTCAGGTACGGTCAGGTTCTGCACGTACAGATCGCCGACGATTTGGAGTGTGACATAGCCGTCCGGCTGCACCGTCACAGTCTGGTTGAACGCCGGTACATGGGGGAACGTGACGGTGAACACGTCCCCGTTTCGGATTCGATAGCGGGGGTGCCGAGTTTCGAAGGGTGTTGTTGTGGTTCTGGAGGCTCCGGCCTGGCTTGGCGTGTCAATTGCAGCCTGCGTGCCGAGCTGACTGGTACTTGCCGGTGTGATCGCGGTCGACCGGGAAGTCTTGGTCGTCTGTGGAGTCGCGATAGAGGCTAGGAGTAGAAGAATTGTCATGCAAAGAACAGGTCTACGGTAGTTCATTGCAGCGTCCTCATTTCATTGCTTCTGCGACATCACTCCCGGCGTGCAGGGCAGGTCAGGGGAGGTCGCAGACGGAAATCCTGCTTCTGGTGGTCGCCCTAGATCATCACGGTGAAACCGGTTCGTGAGTACGGACACTCTCGGCCGCCGGCGGATGAGCTGCGTGCTGAGGCAAAAGACCCGACTGCTTGATTACACGGGCGAGTGCATCGGTTTTCCGGTGAAGCGCCATAACAACTCCTGTCAACACCCTGACTGCCTCATCCGTGTTGTCTTCCTGATGTGAGCCGGAGACTGGCCGTCTCAGTTGCGTGAAAACGGCAGGTACTCCGAAAGAGTTGAGCGTCAGCGGGCTCTGGGAGTTGCTGTCGAGCAGACAGCACACCGTGGACCTGATGAACTCGGAAAGGCTACGGGCGCCGGAGGCGAGGGAAATTGAGCGGAGGGCCTCATATTCCCAGTCGGCCACGCGAAACGTGATCAGGCGACTTCGTGGATTGAGAATACCCATTAGAATTTACTCCAGTGAGTTCCAGTCTTTCGCAGCTCCCGGTCAGTGCCGGGAGATTACCGCTCCCTGGAAGGATGTGCCTCCCCACTTGAGGCCAGAACAGAGGCAGGGACTGCTGGGCTGTGCTCCAAAACACGAATTGCGGCAGGTTGTCCGCTTGTTCGCCGGACCGACCAACCATCAATCTCGACCGCCACAGCTCGCTGAAGAAGGGTCAGAGTGACAACTAGGCGATCCGGCTTCTTGAGCCCACTCAGGACACCCTCCAGTCCGGTGAGCGGCCCCCCATCGATCACGACCTGGTCACCCACGCGGGGCACCGGCCATGGGTAGGCCGCGAGTCCGGACCTGAGAATTGTTTTGATGGATTCAATCTCGTTGTCGTCAACTGGAGCTGGCGTCCGCCCCACGCTGACCATCTTCAGTACCCCCGGTGTAGTGAGAATTGGAAGCCAATTCCCTGTCCCGAGCCGGCAGAACACGTATCCAGGAAACAACGGCAGTTGAAGATTTACTGTTCTGTCAGACCAGCGGTGCCTTGCACGATAAAGGGGTAGGAATGGCTCGATCCCCTTGTTCTGAAGCGCGCAGGAAACCGGCTTCTCGTGCCTTGACTTCACTCGGATGGCATACCATCGGTGGGTTACCGGATAGTTGGACTCGCAAGTACTGTTGTACGTCACTGGCGTCATTTCGATCCTTGAGGGCAAACACTTCGTAAGCTACCGCCCTCTCGGTCCCATAGTTTGGCTCGGTCCGGAGAAGCCACCCAGCAGCTTCGGCCCGATGTACTCGCATGTGAATGACCAACGTATTCGCTGGCGAATACCGTTGTCCTCTGTACGTGCTTCACTCCGGAACGATCGGTGGGTCACATTCGATGTCGGCGCCTGGTTCCAAACGGTTTGGCAACAAGTTAGGCGACCGGGATGCCGGCCAGCGCTCAACCCGAAAACGTCTCTCGGTGCGAAGGTGACCCTGCCTGTCGGCATCGAACTCGCAGGCAGTGCCGTGACAGACCGTGGGAACCTTTCCCCAAGAGTGTCAAAGGATGGCTGCCGCGAAGGCTCCCCAACCCGTAGCGAGTTCATCCGAGGCTGGGGGCGGCTCGCGCTGACTCTGCGTACTGGAACCCTTTCGGCGTGGTTCCAAGACTCACAGAACGCTTATGCCGTCTATGGTACTTCCCAGCCTTGAAATCGGTGCGAATCGTATTGTAATTGAATATAACGCGATGAAAATGTCAGCGGGGTTACAAGGGTCGACTGCACGCTTCCAGGTTGCGGGGGTCGATGAACGTGAGAAGGGGGGTGTCGTGCCAGGCCAGGGGCGGGACCCGAACCCCCCGCCGATGGTCAGCGCCCGAGAGGCTCCGCTTTTGCCGACCGTGCTTGTTTTAACGTCGCGCTCAGACGTCGCAGCGTACGCGGAAGAGGTATTGGGCTCTGCCGGCGTCTCTGTGAGTGTCATCAATGATGAGGATGGTGCTCGAACGATCATAGGCAAGCGGGACAGTAAGATCGGGCTGCTGTTGGTGGATGTCGAGGCGCCTCGAATAGACGGAACGGGCGCCATGCAGCGCATACACTCGGACTGGCCTGAATTGCCCGTCGTGATTCTCTCCGCCGAAAACTCCTCCATAGCCATGGAGGTTGCGTTGGAGCGTGGCGCCTCCGCTTTCGTCAGACTTCCCGTCCAAAGAGGTGACCTTCTAAACCGTGTCACGGAGTTGCTGAGGGCGCAGCCTGGGCAACTGCCGGCGCGAAACGATGCATTCGGTTTGAGCGCCGGCCCATTCTGTTGCACGAACGCACGAATGCAGGCAATCCGCTCGTCTGTCCGCCGGATAGCCCGTTTCGACGTGCCTGTATTGGTTCTTGGAGAGAGCGGGGTCGGTAAGGAAGTTCTAGCGCGGCAACTGCATGTGAGTTCTCACCGGGCGGGCAAGCCATTCCTGAAGTTGAATTGCGCCGCCTTCCCGTCAGAGCTTCTGGAAAGCGAGATGTTCGGCTATGAACGTGGGGCTTTCACGGGAGCCCAAAAGACGACACAGGGCAGGCTGGAGATAGCGGACGGAGGCACGGTCCTGCTGGACGAAATCGGAGACATGGAATTGCGTCTTCAGGCGAAGCTCCTGCACGTGCTTCAAGACGGCGAATTCCTGCGAGTGGGTGGACGCGAGCCGGTACGGGTGAACATCCGGGTCGTTGCTGCTACTCACCAGGATTTGCAACGTGCGATCGAGGAAGGCCGATTCCGGGCTGATTTGTACTATCGCCTCGCAGTGCTCGCCATTGAGATTCCTCCGCTGCGTGAGCGCCAGGATGAAATCGTCGCTATGGCGGACTACTTCCTCAGGAAACACTGCATTCCTGGGACGCGAAGTCCGGGGATCACCGCGGAGTTGCGGGAGGCACTCCTCGCCTACGACTGGCCCGGTAATGTCCGCGAGCTTGAGAACGTCATGCAGAGGCTGTTGGTTCTGGAGGACACCACAAGCATCATTCGAGAACTTCACGCCAACATGTTGCGAAGGTCCGGTAACCGCCAAATGTCCACCTCGAGCTTGCATGGAAACGAAGGAGCGCGGCCCGAATTGGCAAACCGCAGGCGGTCCGCTTTTGAGGAAGCGAACCAGGCGAAGGCCACAATTGAAGCAAAAGCAATCCGGATTGCCTTGAATGCGACGCACTGGAATCGCAGAAAGGCCGCGGCGCTGCTGAATATCGAGTACAAAACGCTTCTTTATAGGATGAAGAAACTCGGCATCGATGGTGATTCCGAAGATCTTCTTGCCGAGTTGAAGCAGGCATAACATTCGGCCCCGGTCTCAGAGTGAGTTCCGATCTGGGGGCGGCCCCTTCGCCTTTCCCTCATGCGGACGAGGCGCAGTCCACGGCGCGGATCGCCCTCATACGCTTTCTCCGGACACTGTGTAACGCTTCTGGTATGATGCTCTCATATATAGATTGAAAGCGGCTTCACGCCGTCCTGTCTGGCAGAAACTACACATTTTGTGTGGTAATTACATTCGGATCAGTCGTTTGGGTACTGTCAATATTCCCACTACTTCGTTATTCACCAACAAGTTACGGTGCTTCTAACCGCTTGGACCGGCACGTGCTAAGTTTGTCGCCTCGCGTAATTAAGGGGGATGGTCAGTCATCGACCATCTCCAAGTCATTTCTTCGCCCACGAGTCTGACGCCCGGCGGCGATCTACTAGGCGCCTGTGTTCGGGGTCAGACCCGAGAGAAGGAGTTTGACCGTGCCGAAGTCTGGAATTCCACGCTTGTTTCTGTGTTCCATCCCCTGGTGCGTCGTGATGGCGCACCCCCAGTCGATCCAGTCAGCCGTGAAGGCATTCCCTGAAGCTGAGGGTTTTGGAGCGGTCGCCATCGGCGGCCGCGGCGGACAGGTCATAGAAGTGACCAATCTCAACGACTCTGGCCCCGGCAGCCTGCGCGCTTGTGTCGAGGCAAGTGGTCCCCGCACCTGCGTCTTCCGCATTGGCGGGAATATCGTGCTGAAATCGAAACTCGCGGTCCGGAGTCCCTACATTACAATCGCGGGGCAAACGGCGCCTGGCGGCGGAATCACCCTGCGGACGGATCCGGTCAACTCCAGTGGTTTGGTCGAGATCCGCGACACGGCGTACGACGTTGTCATCCGCAATATTCGGATTCGGCCGGGCCCGGGTTCCGGGGCGGGGAACGATCTCGACGCTGTCACGATCATGGGGTCGCGAGTGATTCTAGACCACGTCTCGGCGAGTTGGGGAGTGGATGAGAACGTCAACTCCTGGTACAGCACCGCGCACGACATCACCGTTCAGTGGAGTATTGTCTCCGAAGGATTGAACAACAGCACCCACACGGAGGGACCTCACAGCAAGGGCATGCTCCTAGGTAGTCAGGACGCTCACAGCATCACGGCACACCACAACCTTTTCGCCCACAACGATGAGCGGCATCCACAAGTAAAAACCCGTACCGGAGGAGTGGTCGATGTGGTGAACAACGTCGTATACAACTGGGGACAGAAAGCTGCCTATACCGACGATTCCTACGGAATTCCCCCGGTGAATTTCGTAGGAAATTACTACAAACCCGGCGCGAATAGCTCGCTTGGGATGTATGAGATTCATCACCGGAACGCAGCCGGAAGGGGGACCGAATTGTTCGTGAAGGGAAATATTGGCCCCCACCGCCTTGACGACAGCCTGCCAGAGAGTGAGGTTGTCAGGCCCGAGGACCGCGGATATATCGTGGCCACAAGGCACGCTGCCCCTCTCGTCACAACACAGACCGCACAGGTGGCATTCGAACTGGTTCTAGCGGGCGCTGGAGCAAGCATTGCACTGCGGTGCGACGGCACCGGCTACCTGAGGCGAGATACGGTGGACACGCGGATCGTCACCGACGTCCGGAACGGCACCGGCCGGATCATTGACGACCCATCCCAAGTCGGCGGCTGGCCGGTTCTGGAGCCCGGCGCCGGTTGTGTCGACGTTGACCGGGACGGGATGCCCGATGTTTGGGAGAGTGCCCATGGCTTCAACCCAGGTCTGGCCTCCGATGGTGCGCAGGACGCTGACGGTGACGGTTACACCAATCTCGAGGAGTACCTTAACATCACCGACCCGCGAGGTGGCTCACCACCGCCGCCATCCGACACCACACCGCCGGTCATTTCCGGAGTCGCCGCTGACGGCGTGACATCTTCTTCGGCGGATATTGTCTGGGCGACCGACGAAGCGGCGGACGGCCAGGTCGAGTATTGCATGACCTCGACAAAGTGTGGGACTACAACAACGCTTGAAGGCACACTCGCCACGCAGCACAGGCTACATCTTTTTAATCTCCAGGCAGCGACCACCTATCTTTATTGGGTGAAGTCTACAGACGCTTCTGGCAACCTCGCTGAGGCTGGGCCGATGGCTTTCGTAACACCCTCCGCCCCTTCGCCCGGAAGTGCGCTGCGGGTACCGCAGGACTTCGCTACGATCCAATCCGCGATTGACACCGCGAAAGACGGCGACGTGGTTCTGGTGTCGCCCGGCGCCTATCGGGAAAATCTGGTTCTAGCCGGAAAGAGCGTCACGCTAGCGTCGGAATTCTACACGACGCAAGACGTCCGTCTGATCGACCAGACGATCCTCGACGGAGGCGGGGCTACCGTCGTAACAGTGGCAGCCTCGGCCGGCGCGGAAACAAAAGTCATCGGTTTCACGATCCAGAACGGGGGTGACGGGATCAGTGCGGCCGGGAAGCTCCACATTCTGAACAACCGCATTATTGGCAACAGCGACGGCATCGACTACGAAGGCGGCGGTGGCATATGTCGCAATAACGTGTTCGAAAACAACAGTGACGATGGCATTGATTTCGACGGGCCCACGGAGGCGACTGTCGAGGATAACCTCATTCGCAACAACGGAGACGATGGGATAGAGATTCGGCTGCACGAGTACAGTGGCCCCACCCTAGAAATCATCGTCCGAAACAACGTCATCTCGGGAAACGGTGAGGACGGAATTCAGTTGATCGACCACCCCGGGGTGTCCAACCGGGTTTTCGTCATCGAGCGCAACCTGATCGAGCGCAACGCAATGGCAGGCCTCGGGATGATGGACAACGGAGTGACGGTAGAGGACTTCCGGGCGGCTAGCGTCACAGATCCCGTGCATCTTTTCAACAACACGTTTCGGAACAATCCTTACGCTGTCACCGGCGGCGACAACCTGGTGGCGCTAAACAACATCTTCCTCGGTTCAGCCGGGATCGGGGTGAAGGGCGTCGACGGAGAATCCATCGCTGCCTACAACTTGTTCTGGGGCAACGGCACGGACGCCTCGTCGAGTAATGTTGACTCAGCATCCACTGTGTTCGCCGACCCGCTACTCGCCGTGGACAGCCGCTTGCGATCGGGAAGTCCAGCGATCGATGCTGGCACAGCGTTCTACCAGTGGAAGGGACAGACGGTGCTGAATCTTCCCAGCAATACCTATTCTGGTGCCGCGCCCGACCTTGGCAAGTTTGAGTACATCGGTGGCGGTCCGACGCCTGCTCCGCTGTCGGTGACTAGCATCATGCCTGCTAGCATGCGTGTCGGTACCAGCGTCAACATCACGATCAGTGGCACAGGCTTCGAACCGGGGCTTCAGGTTAGCCTCGCCGGAGGCCAGGGATCCACACCTACAGTGTCGCGGGTCACGGTGGTGAGTTCGACCACCGTAACCGCCACGGTGAGTGTGGGCACCGCCGGGCCGAAGAGAACTCGCTACTGGGATGTAGTTGTGGTCAATCCTGGCGGCGAAAAGGCCACGCTGCCGCGCGGTTTCACCGTGGTTAAGTAAAGAGCGACTGTAAGCGTCACAGCCATTGTCCCCGGAGGCGCGGCGGTTCCCACCCACCGGCCCCGGACAGGCGACTTCGTGTACACTGGGACCCGCCGGGAGGAAACGACGTGTTCGGATGCAGTCACCGAGCCGCGACCGGAGGGAGCGGAAGCAGTGAACTCTTTATAGCACCCCGCCGGATCCCGTGGGAGGCATTCAATGACATCCAATCTTAATCGCCGCCGGTTCATGGAAGCCGCGGCCGCATCCGGCGTGTTCACCATCGTTCCGAGACATGTCCTTGGGGGCGCCGGCTTCGTCGCGCCGAGTGACAAGATCACCATGGCGCATATCGGCATGGGCACGCAAGGATTCAACGAGCTCGGGGGCTTGCTCACCGAGCCCGAGGTCCAGATTGTCGCCGTCTGCGACCCGAACAAGGGCAGCAGCGACTATGTGGAGTGGAGCAAGCACAGTATTCGGAACACAATTCGAGAGATCTTGGGTAATCCCTCCTGGAGGGAAAACGATGACGGCTGTCCCGGGGGCAGGGAAGTCGGATGCGAGGTCATCAACACGTACTACGCGAATCAGCGGGGGTCGGAGAAGTTCAGGGCTTGCGCTTCATATGCCGATTTCCGCGAGTTGCTGGACAAAGAGAAGGATCTGGACGCCGTCAAGATCATGACGCCCGACCATCTTCACGCGACCATTTCCATCGCCGCGATGAAGAAGGGTAAGCACGTGCTGGTGCACAAGCCCATCGCAAACCGGATGTACGAAGCGCGGCTGTCGATCGAGACCGCGCGTAGGGCCAAGGTAGCGACCCACCTGCTGGCATACGGGAGTGGTTCCGCCAACGCGAAGATCATAGGCCGGATCAAGGGAGGCGTGATCGGCAAGCTCCGCGAGATACACAACTGGTCGAGCAGGCCGTTTTGGCCGCAGTATCCGGAGATCCCCACCGACAGACCGCCCGTGCCAGAGGGTTTCGACTGGGATCTGTGGCTGGGGCCGGCGCTCGACCGCCCCTATCACCCGCATTACACACACACGGTATTTCGCGGCTGGTACGACTTTGGCGGCGGGTCCATGGCGGATATGGGGATCTACAGCCTCTGGCCCGTGCTCACAGCATTGGACCTAGGCGCGCCGCTCAGCGCCGAGGCGTGGTCGACCCACACCTGCTCCATCGTGGATCAGGTCAGCCGGGAGGCAAAGAACGATTTCTCGTTCCCGGCTGCCTGTACGCTTCGCTTCAAGTTCGCGGCGCGCGGCGACATGCCGGCGCTCGACCTGTTCTGGTACGACGGTGGCATGAAACCGCGAATGCCCGAAGCGATCGAGGCGGCAAACACCGAGATCCAGAAAGAGGGCATCCTGTTCATTGGCGATCACGGCACGATCATGGCCGGCTTCAACGGGCAGAGCCCGCGACTGTTTGCCAAGGGGAAGAGTGAACCGCTATGGCCGGAGGAGGCTGAGCAGGCGGGCGGGGGACGGCGGCGAAGAGGTCCCGGCGGCCGCAGCAACGTCTGGCTCCCATCTCTCAAGGGCGGAGAGCTGTCGCCCGGGAATTTCCTCAACGCCGCTTCGATCTCGGATACGGTCAACCTCGGAACCGTCGCACTGCGGGCGGGGACGAAAGTGCTTTTCGACAGCGAGGCCATGAAAATCACCAACGTCCCCGACGCCAACAAATACCTGTACCGCGAGTACCGGCAGGGTTGGGAGCTGTGACCATTCCCCGGCTCGCATCGGCGGGACCTGACGCCCGATGTCAGTTTGCCCAGGCTGCCGAGGTCAGGTCTCCATACCAGGGCATGGCCATGGTCGGCTGGTTTGCGTAGCGAGTGTCGCGAACGATCAGTTCTGCGCCGGTGCCGGGGGCGAGGCGGAGCGTAAAGAAGCGGCCGTTGACGGGGCTTGTCTTCCCCGCGATGACAACTTCCCGGATCTGGTGTTCGCCGTAAGCGCCTCCCTGCACGGTGACGGTTCGGGGCTCGACCTGGTTCACGTTCACCAGCGTCAGCCGGAACGTATCGGCGTCCATCGCGGTCACCAGCGCGGCCACTTCCGTGGGCAGGCCTGCTCGCTGGCGCACGGGGTCGAAGTATCGTACCCGGCTGTGCAGAAGCCCAAACAGGCGATCGAGACCGTGGTCGATCCGATGGCCGCCGCAGGTGAGTTCCACCAGCGCTCTTGTGGTCACGGGGTTTTGCTGGAGGGCCCAGTCGGCCAGCCGGCTGTCCGGGGTGGTTGAGTCCTGGCGCACGCGGTCGGTGCGTTGCCGGATGAAGTCCAGTTCCTTGCGGAAGGCTGTTTCAGGATAGGACGGGTCCTTGCCCGCCAGAAAAGCGATCCAGCCTTCCTGAGGCAGGCGGTCCCGGTCCCGCGGGTCCATCGTCCAGGCCCAGATCTTGCCCAATTCATGAGCGAAAATGTATTCCCGCGGATGGTACCAGCCGTTGTCCCCGTAGTTGTTTGGCACCATAAACCGGCCGTTCACCTTCCGGCCCTGAGCATAGAGCACGTCGATCTGGCGGCGGAGGGCGTCGATCCAAGCGCGGTCCCCGGTCAGGAGGAGTGCATTGCCGAAGCCGGGCCACATGCCCCATGACGCGAGGCTGCCCTCGTAGCGGTCGCGGTCCCACATGAAGATGCCCTTGTACCATTTGCCACCGTAAGCGCTGCCAATCGCACCGTCGAGCCCGACGTTGCCGGGTATGATGCCGCCGTTCGCCTGCGTGCGCTCACGCCATGCTCCTGCGTATTCGAGCACCCAGTCGCGATATTTCCTGTCGCCGGTCAGCAGGTAGGCGCTGGTGGCAAGGTTTGTCGTCGCAAGGTTCAAAGGATTGTCTCCGGCGGCGCTGTCGAAGACCGGGTCGTCGACGGCAGCGAGCATGTCGGGGTACTCGGCCTGGAAATCGAGCATCTTCCGGTCACCCTCGCTGCTATGGAGGAGATGAAACGTGCCGGGCACCGGGTCGCCAATCCAGTCCCGCGCGGTGAGCTTCCGGAGGAGCGGACCTTTGGAGCCGTTGAGAACACTGCGGATGATCCGGTACCGAGGATCGTAGTTGGGAGCTTCCGGGTTCTCATTCATGTACAGCCCGGCGAACCGGCGCATGCGATTGATGTACCGCGGATCGGCCGGGTCCGTGAGTCCCTGAAAGAAGAAGCTTCGCAGCCCTTCGCCGGCATGCAGCCAGTCGGTGTAACCGTAAAATTCGCGGTGATACACGCCGTTCTTCGCGATGTCGGTGGTCACCGTTGTGACGGCTGTGTATTGACGGAGATGCCC
This sequence comes from Bryobacteraceae bacterium, assembly GCA_035455185.1. Taxonomy (GTDB): domain Bacteria; phylum Acidobacteriota; class Terriglobia; order Bryobacterales; family Bryobacteraceae; genus JAEHDI01. The sequence goes on from DATIFQ010000337.1 coordinate 14,827, forward strand.
CTCCAGGGCCTTCCGATAGCGATCCAGCACCAGGTCGTCTGCCCCGAGGGCGTGAAAGAGTGGCCAGTTGTGAAAGGTCTCGATGGCGTCATCCGTGCCGTCGAGGATGCCCCAGCGAGCTACGTGCAACAGGTAGCCACGCTCATCGAAGTATTTGTCATAGAAGACGTCGACCGCACTGGATCCGGCCCGCAGCACCTCCCGCTCGAGAAGCGCCCATTCCGGCGGCGTCATCGGCTCATGCACCTCGATAACCGGCCCGGCGGCCGCCGCTTCCATCGCAAATCCTAAAACCAGCACCGTCGCCAGGACGATGCCGCACCGCACGCTGATCAACATTGCTCGCTCCGCTAGTTGGTTTTCTTTTCCGGATCCGGAAGATTCATCCTGGCGAACGCTTCAGGAGAGGCTCCAGGTACTTCAACACATTCTCTGCCACGATCGCGTTCCCTCTTGCCGTAGGGTGAAGCGCGTCGGGTTGCATCAGATCCTGCCGCATCGCCACGCCCTCAAGGAAGAAAGGAACCAGCGGGGTCTTTTTCTCGCGCGCCAGGTCGCGGAAGACCGCCTCGAAGCTCCTGATGTACTCCGGGCCGTAGTTCCGAGGAAGGGTCATGCCGCAGAGCACCACCTTCGCTCCTGCGCGGTGGAAAGCGACGATCATGTCTGCCAGGTTCGACCGCGTGGCTTCCACCGGCAGCCCGCGCAGGCCGTCGTTCGCACCCAACTCCAGAATCACGACCGTGGGCCGAAGACTCACCGCGGCGTTGACGCGGGCCACCCCGCCGCCAGTCGTGTCACCACTGATCCCCTGATTCACCACGCGGTAACCGTACCCTCTCCGGTCCAGTTCTTTCTGAAGGAAATCTGGATAGCTCAGCCCCGGCTCGACGCCGTGGCCGGCGGTGAGACTGTCACCGAAGGCGACAATCACGGGCCGGCTGTCCGATCGCGCCGGGGCCGCGTTTTCCGCGGAACCGGCGGGCTCGGCCGGGGCGGCGGGCCTTTCCTCCCGTGCACATCCGGCCAGCATCACAACCGTCCACAAGAACGCACACCGCCGTGTCATCACCTGTCATCATAGTTGAAGGACACGATCACAGCTCGGATGAACTCCCCCATTCTTTCGCTCCGTGGTGTAACCAAATCTATTGACACGGGCGCGCACCGCGTCGACATCCTCCGCGGAGTCGATCTCGAGATCGCCCACGGCGAATTCGTCGCGATTATGGGCGTATCCGGCTCCGGCAAGTCCACACTGCTCGGGCTTCTAGCCGGCCTGGACTCACCCACTTCCGGATCCATTCGACTCGACGGCACGGAGACCTCTCGCCTGTCGGAAGATCAGCTCGCCGATCTCCGCGGCCGGAAGATCGGGTTCGTCTTTCAGAGCTACCACCTCATCCCGACGCTGACCGCGGAAGAGAATGTCCTACTGCCGGCCGAACTCGCCGGCGAGAGCGGAGCGGAGGCGACGGAACGTGCCCGCTTTCTTCTCGACACGGTGGGGCTCAAGGACCGGAGGGAGCATTACCCGGTTCAGCTTTCGGGCGGCGAGCAGCAACGCGTCGCCCTGGCGCGCGCGTTCATGCGGAAGCCGCCCGTGCTGCTGGCTGACGAGCCCACGGGCAATCTGGATTCGACGAACGGTCGCCAGGTACTCGAACTCCTTCTCACGCTGAACCGTCAGGAAGGCGCGACGCTCGTGCTCGTGACTCACGACCGCGACCTTTCGGACAACGCAGGCAGGATCATCACACTCAAAGACGGTCTGATCGTCGGTGACGAACGCAAGAGCACAACATGACCCTTCGTTCGCCGGCGTGGAGAATGGCGTGGCGGGAAGCGCGCGCAGTAGCTCCGAAGTTCGCGTTCGTGATATTCGGAATCGCTGCCGGAGTCGGAGCGCTGACGGGTGTTCGCGGCTTTTCCGCGGCGTTTCATGACGCACTCAAGCGCGAAGCGCGAACGCTCATCGCCGCCGATCTCACAGTCCGCCAGTTCTTGATGCCCACGGACGCGCAGATGACGGCGGTGGAGCCTTGGATGCACCGCGGAGTCCGCCTCACCAGGATTATGGAAACCGTTTCCATGATGGGCACGGAAGCAGGCTCCAACCCCATTCTGGTTTCGGTCAAGGCGGTCGATCCGCGCGCATATCCTTTTTATGGCAAGGTAAAGCTCGAGCCCGCGCGTTCCTTGCCTGACGCGCTCACGCCCCAGACGATCGCCGTTTCCGACGATCTCACGGTGCGGCTCAATCTCTCAGCCGGTTCCACGGCCCGCCTCGGGTCGGCCGACTTCACGGTGAGCGGCGTTGTGCGCTTCGAACCCGACCGCATGACCGGCTCGCTGAACGTCGGCCCTCGCGTCCTCATCAGCCGTGAAGGCTTGGATCGTGCCGGGCTGCTGATCGCCGGCTCCCGCGCGTCCCACCGCCTCCTGTTTAAGCTGCCGGCACAGGGAGTCGACGTCGCGGAGATGCGAGCCGCACTGCAAAAAGTCTTCCCCGAGGCGATGGTGGCCGATTACCGGGAAGGACATCCTTTCCTCAACCGCGCGCTCCGGCGATCCACAACGTTCCTGAGTCTCGTCTCACTGATCGCCATGATCGTAGGCGCGCTTGGCGTCGCCACGGCGATTCACTCGCACCTCCAGCAGCGTCTCGACAGCATCGCCATCCTCAAATGTCTTGGCGCGCGCTCCGCGCAGATCATCCGGATCTACGCGCTGCAGACCATTTTGCTCGGAGTCGCCGGCGGTACGGCCGGTGTCGCAGTGGGAGCGGTTGTTCAGAAGCTCTTCCCCCTGTTGCTCGCAAGGTACTTTCAGATAGAACACATCCCGTGGAATGCTACGTTTGCCCTGGAGGGCATCGCCGCGGGTGTCCTGGTATCACTCCTGTTTACGATCCCGCCGCTTCTGACCATCCGGCAGGTCAAACCGGCGCTCATCTTCCGCCGTGAGATGGCCGAAGCGAAACCGAGATGGCGCGATCGCGTGCGGATGCATATTCCAGCCCTAGCATCCGGCTGCCTGATTCTCGCTGGTCTTGGCGGCATCGCAGGCTGGCTTGCGGAATCGCCGCAGATGGGAGCGTATTTCATCGGCGGTCTTGCTGTGGCGCTGCTGATTCTCGCCGGTGTCGCGTGGCTTCTCTTGCGCGGTCTCCGCCTCTTTCTGCGCCGGTCCCCGATTCGTCTGCCTGTCTCCCTGCGCCACGGCATCGCAAACGTGTACCGTCCGGGCAATCACGCTGCCAGCGTGCTGGTCGCGCTGGGGATCGGGGTGATGTTCACGCTCACCATCTATCTGGTCCAGAAGTCACTGCTGATCGAAGTTGCGGGGGCTGCGCCGCCCGACTCGCCAAACGTCTTCCTCATCAACATCACACCGCGCGATCACGAAGCAGTCACGCAGTTTCTCAACGCAAGAAGGGACCTTCGGGCGAAGCCGCGCATCGTGCCGCTTGTTCCGGTGCGCCTCCTCCTCGTCAATGGAAAACCCGTCGAGTACATCGAACACGCAGGACGCCACTGGCATTTTCGATACACGCGACAGGTCACCTGGAGCGAATCGAAGCCCGACGACGTCGAACTGCGCCAGGGTGCGTGGTGGACGGGTGGTGAGAAAACTCCCAGTGTTTCGGTGTCTGAAGATACCGCCGCGGCCTTGAAAATCGAACCTGGCACGACGCTTGGATGGCTTTGCGTCGACCAACAATTCGACGCCCGAGTGTCGGCGATTCATCGTGTGAAGTCGGTCCGGCCGGGCCAGTCCGACGACTTCATATTCAACCGCGTGGCACTGGACGGGTTTCCCGTGCAATGGTTCGGTGCCGTCCGGATGGCGCCAAACCGCGTAGCAGGATTGCAGCGGGAGGCCTATCAGCGCTTTCCCACAGTCACCGTGATCAACGCAGCCGACGTGCTCAACATCGTACAGGAGGTGGTCGACCAAGTGGCGCTCGTCGTGCGATTCATCTCCGCGTTCGCAATCATCGCCGGCGCGATCATTCTGGCATCCACGGTGGCCGGCACACGCCTCCGTCGCACGCGCGAAGCAGCGGTGCTGAAGACTCTGGGTGCTCGCCGCCGGCGTCTGGTGGAAATCTTTTCGGTGGAATTCGCTATCTTAGGCGCGGTCGCCGGACTCATGGGCGGCGCACTGGCCACGGTGTTCTCGCGCCTTCTATTGATCCGCCTGCTCGACGCAAAGTTCAGTTTCGACGTTATTCCGAACCTGGCCACGGTTCTGCTGACGGCCGCTCTGGCGATCATTACGGGCTGGCTTGCCTCCGTACGCATCCTGCGCGAGCGGCCATTGGAAGTCCTGCGCCACGAGTGAGCGTGGCTCAGGAGAATCGCGTGCGTTTCCAGAGCAGGGTTCCGCAGACCACCAGGAACACGAGCGTGGCCGCGGCGAGAAGAATAATCCAGAACGGGTTGACGGCGATGGGTTGCCGTTCAGCGCCGGACGCCAACCACACGAACCCTCCAAGAGCACACGCCACAAAGATCAGCTCCCACCAGCGGCGGGAGGGGGTTTCCTTGTCGAGCGGATCATCGCCCTGCAGGACTGCCGCAACCCTCTCACGGTTCAGCCCGTAACGGTCGCACTCCCGTTCCATCGCCTTCCTCCAGGATGCCTGCTCGGACTCCGGCGCTTCGGCGAAGCTGATCGATGCGGCTCCTGCGATCATCACGAGTGAGCCTGCGACTACCAGAATCTGGGCTGTCAGGCCGAGCCCGGCCAGTTCGCCGAAGACAAGCGCTCCCCACGCGAGCCCCCAGAGCTGGTTCGTATTCGAGAGGGGAATGCCACGCCCTATGCCGATGTACTTCGCCGCGTACTGCTGAAAGAGATCCCCAAGCACCCAGCAGAAACCGCCGAGGAAGAGCCAGAACATTGCGGATCGGGCACTGTCGAGCTCCACGAGAAGGCCATGGAATCCGCCGTGGAACACCGCCGCCAGCGTAATGGCTGTGCCCAATTCGCCGAATGTGAACACGGTGACGAACGACAGCGGATTCATGCCGCTGATGTAGGCCTTCCGGTAGGGGATGTACATCGTGCCCCACAACACGCCCGCGGCCAACGCGGCGAGGATGCCGACGGCGGCACGGTTCGGCGCAACCGCGGACTGGTGTGACGTGGCCCAGGCCAGCAGGCACGCTCCGGTCAACATCGCCGCGCCTCCCCCGAGAACCTTTGCCCATTGCTTCGCGCCGGCGTTGCGCAGCTCGTTGAAAAGCAGCCAGCCCCAGAACAGGCCGATCAGGCTGTTTGTGTTCCACAGCGGGAAGGCGATCGAGAGTCCGACATTGCGGATGGCGAACACTGTGAGCGTGTTGGCGACCGCCCAGAGCATGCCGGCCAGTACGGCCCAGACGACCAGGTGAACTTTCTCCCTGAGGTCCAGCAGAACATAGCCGGTCCCTTTCAATAGCACCGGCACCGTCCACCGAGCCACGAAGACGCCCGCCACCATTCCCACGGAGATAACGAACGGGGAGTAGCCCATGGTCACGAGCTTTGTCGGGGCCTCGGCGGCGCCAAGCCAGGCGCCCGCAGCGAGGCCACAGATCACGCCGAGCCGGTGAAGCGAAAGAGCCGGGGGCAGGGTCGCGGATTTCGCCGTGGGGCTCATGCACTCACCGCAAAACCATCAGAAGCCCGGTTCCTAACACGAGGACGATCACCGGCACCCAGAAGTGGCTGTCGGTGAGGATTGATCGAACGCGCGAGTGTTTCAAGTGTGCTGTCCCGGTGAGAAGCGTTACGACATCAGCTTTCGAAGATAGTTGATGTTGCGGCGGAGGTCGTTCTCCATCGAGCCTGAGGGAGTGTTGGTCTCGAGGTTTGCATAGCCCTCGAACTTGATGTCGGAGACCGCCTGGAGCACCGCGCGGTAATCGACCTTCCCCTCGCCGAGGTAGCTCTTGTCCTTGAAGTGAAACTGGCAGATGCGGTCTTTGCCGAGCCAGCGTATCTCCTTCGGAGCATCTACGCCGACCATGTTGGTGGCGTTACCCGCGTCGTAGTAAATCTTGAACGCCTTTGAGGCCACTCGGTCCATCGCGCGCGCGTTGTCCTCGGCGTTCAGCAGGTTCTCGAAACCAAGGATCACGCCGGCCTTCTCGGCCTCGGGCGCGAGTTCCTTGAAGACGTCGGCGACATAGTCGAGTTCTGCCCGGTTCTCGACGGAACACTTTCCGAAGAACACCGTCATCAGGATGCTCGCGTGGAGCTTCTTCGTGATGTCGATACCGCGAAGCACCCAGGTACGTGCAAGCGGATCGCTCTTCAGGCAGTTGACGTGAAGAACGTCGATGTAGGTCGCGTCGATCGGCAGCTTGTGTTTCTTCGACTCGGCGATGAATCGTCCCTGAACTTCCTCGTCTTCAAGAGGGAGGCGATCGGCTCCGGCCGTTGGACGGCCCAACGTGACCTGGAGTCCTTCCATGCCGAAACTCTTCGCAAGCGCGATCGCCTCCGGCTTGCCACTCTGTCTCAGGACGCCGTCCATGACGCCAAGTTTGAGGCCTCGGGGCGCCTTTGCCGCGAGTGGCGCTGCGGCGACGGCAAGAAACTGTCTACGGGAAAACATGACCCACCTCCTCGGTCTCTCTATCTCTCCGGGACGAGAACGGCGATGTCCTTGAACCAAACCTCGGTCTCCATGCGGCCGTGAGCTTGCAAAGCGAGGTTGCCTTCCAACCGGCCCTGCGTGTCATTGGGCAGGTCCAAGGTCTTCACACCGTTGACGTGGAAAACGATCCGGTGACCCTGGAGAGAAGCGGTTAACTCGTTCCAGTCGTTATCTTTCACGGCCGCGTTGTCCTCCGGTCCAGTCACCCACGCCCGGCCGCCCTGGCCGGTCTCCCAGAAGCCGCCGGTACGTTTCGTCGCGTCGATTTCGACCTCGTAAGCGGCGAGGGTCTTCGGGTCACACCGAACGAAGTAGCCGCTGTTGCCTTTCGGAATGCGGAACATGATGCGGGTGGTGAGGTCCTTGAACGACTGGTCGCTCACGATGAAACCGACGCGGGTGTCGCCAGCGACACTCACCGCGTGAATGGCTCCGTCTTCGATAGTCCAGTTTCCGCCGCCGCGTTTCGTCCAGCCATCGAAGGTCTTGCCGTCCCAGAGCGGCTTCCATACGTGCCGGCCGAGATCTTGGATGCGGATGTTGCGCCAGCGCACCTGTGCGGGCTTTTCGCCCTTATAGGAATGAACCTGGAGTGCGATGACTCCGGTCAGGTCCATGGAGTCGATGAGGTCGGCGCAAGGCACTCCGTTCACCCAGACCTTGATGGAGTCGCCCATGGCGGCGACGCGGTAGCGGTTCCATTGGTTGTCCTTAAACGCCTTACGGGCGTCCGGGTCCGACTCGATGTTGTGCAGCCAAGCGCGGCGGGCTTCATCGTAAATCCCGCCGGAGGTGCCTGACTCCTCGTTCGAGATTTCAACCTGGTAGCCGTAGAGCCGGCCAGGGGGCGTCTTATGCTCCGCGAGCTTGCCTTTGTCGAGCGCCCAATAGGTTTGGCCTTCGGCGTAGCGGTGGCTCCGTATCTGGACGCCGGAGTTCAACGCGGGATCAGTCTTGGTCTCAAACTCAAGGACGAAGTCGCCGTATTCGCGGGTGGTGCACAGGAAGCTGTTGGGGCTGCCCTCGGTCGTAGTGCCGACGATGGCGCCCTTTTCGACACGATAGGTGGCGAGGCCGTTACAGACTTCCCAGCCCGTGAGCGATTTTCCATCAAAGACCGGCACGAATTTCGGATCAGCCGCGGTGGCGACGCCGCAAAGAACAGCAAATAGCGCAAGGTAACGTTTCATGGATCCTCAGACATAGTAAATGATAGCCGCTGTCAACGGTCCCAGCGGCGGGCAGCGCGGAGCCGCTCGATCTCCTCGCGGGCCATCTCCTGAAGCCTCAGATAGTCCGTCTTCACTCCGCGATTCAATGGCATCTGGCCAGGCTCGAGAATCACGTAGTGGCGCGGTCGCATGTAAGACGTCATCGCACGGGCGTGCTCTTTGATTTCTTTCGCGGTCAGGTCCGCGCCGGATTTCTTCTCGACGAACGCGACGATCGCCTCGGTGAAGACGGCATGCTCCATGCCGACGACGCCGCAGGCCGCGATCTTCGAATGTGTGCAAAGATGGTTCTCGACCTCGGCCGGAAAAACCTGGTAGCCGCCGGGCTTGATCACCCACTTGGAGCGACCCGCGAAGTGAAGGCCTTTCCCGTCGCGGAACCCCATGTCGCCGGTGTAGAGGTGGCCATTGGCGGAGATCGCCCTTGCGGTGGCGGCAGGATCATTCACGTAACCGAGGAATGTCTGCGGCCCCCGAAAACAGATCTGGCCCATTTCGCCGTCGGGCAACTCGTCGCCCGCCGAGCCGTCGTCCCGCATGAGCTGCCGGATCGACATCGGGTAGACCGGCATCTCGTGGCCGATGCTCTCGATGATTTCCGCGGGACTGGCGTCGAGGTGCGTGTACGTGCAGAAGCCGGCTGCTTCGGTCAGGCCGAGGCCCGTGCCGATCTTCGGTGACATCACTGCGAGTCTCTCCAGGAACTGCATCGGTACCTGCTGGCCGCCATAGATGACGAATTCGAGGCTCGAGAGATCATACTTGCCGTAGTCCGAAAGCCGCCACTCGAACTGGTACATCGCCGGAATCTGGCCGAGTATATTCACGCGATGTGTCTGGATGGCCTCGACCGACCTCAGAGCGTCGAAGACCTCGAGCAGCACTGCCGTGCCTCCCCAGAACAGGGTCGTCATGAGCGCTTCGGCCTGGCCACCGACGTGGGACGGTGGGAGATTTACGAGCAGCCGCGTGTTCTCTCCGAACCCGAAGGCAGCGCCGAGACACATGTTCTGACAGGTGATGTTCCGGTGCGACAGCAGCGCTCCTTTCGGGGTGCCGGTGGAGCCGGTGGTGAAGATGACCTGCGCGCCGTCGTTCTCGTCCACGGCCGCCGTGACTTTGTTGAAAGCCGCCTGCAGTTCGTCCGGTGGGGCAGCCGCCGCGAGTTCGGCGAAGGAAACGGCGCCTTCGATAGTCTCCGCCGGATCGGTGAGCTGCACGAGCGTCCGAATCGTCGGGCAGTGGGCCTTGGCCGCGCGCCCCAGTTCGCCGAAATCGATTCCACGAGCCGTGCCGGGAAACGCGTATCCCTTCGCTCCAATCAGATTCAAACAGCGGATCACCTCCGCGGGCTTCAGGCGAAGGTCGAGCGGTGCGTGGATGACGCCGATCTTGAAGCAGGCGTATTCGAGGTAGAGGTGTTCCGTCAGAAACGGAAGAGACGTGGCGAAGAAGTCGCCCCAGCGGAAGCCGAGCCCGACGAGTTGCATGGCCACGAGGTCCGTGATTCGGTCGAAGGTGGCCCAGTCGACTTCCTGTTTGCGGTCCGCGTTGATGAACGCAAGGCTGTCCGGCTCTTCTTTCGCCCAGTGCCTGACGACGCCGTGGATCAGGTGACGCCCGGCAAATTCCTCCTCGAACCGGTTCAGGGTGCAGTTTAACGAACTCATGGCGCGGTGTTTGATTGTACCCCGGCCGTTGTTCGGCGCAGGGTAAATTCAGGAATAATGGTTCGTCGGCGCGCCGGCGCCCGGCTCGACGCCGGAGAGGGAGGTAGACCGTGATCATCGTCCATGTTCATGTCCATGTGAAACCCGAATTCATTGGGGCGTTCCGGAAAGCCACCGTCGAGAACGCCCGCAACAGCATTCGGGAAGCGGGTATCGCCCGGTTCGACGTGATCCAGCGATCGGACGACCCGGGGCGCTTCGTCCTCGTCGAGGTGTACCGCACAGCTGAGGCGCCCGCCCAGCACAAGGAGACCGCTCACTATCAGACATGGCGTGACGCGGTGGAGCCGATGATGGCCGAGCCGCGTGGCAGCGTGAAGTACGCCAACGTCTTCCCCGCCGACGAGAGTTGGTAAGAGAGCCATGCGTTTCGAGTTCGCCAGCGCGGGCCGGATCGTCTTCGGACCGGGATCTGTGCGCGAAATCGCACCGGCGGCCAGGAAGATGGGGCGGTGCGTCCTGCTCGTCACCGGCGGTTCTCCCGCGCGGGCAGCCGGAATCGCACGGGAACTCGAGGCAGCCGGCGTATCATGCACCGGCTTTCGCGTGGCCAGTGAGCCGACGGTTGAATTAATCCGCCAGGGAACCGCCCGCGCACACGAAGAGCGGTGCGACACGTTGATCGCGGTCGGCGGCGGCAGTGTCATCGACGCGGGCAAGGCGATCGCGGCGCTCCTCGCCAATGGCGGCGATCCGCTCGACTACCTGGAGGTGATCGGAGCGGGCCGGCCTCTCCTACGGGCGTCGGCGCCGTTCATCGCCGTTCCGACGACGGCGGGGACGGGCTCGGAGGTGACGCGGAACGCTGTGCTCGCTTCGCTGGAACACCGGGTGAAGGCGAGCCTTCGAAGCGCCGGGATGCTGCCTCGGCTCGCGGTGGTCGATCCGGAACTGACTCTTGATTTGCCGCCGGCGCTAACGGCCAGCACTGGCCTCGATGCACTGACGCAGCTTATCGAGCCATTTGTGTCGGTCCGAGCCAACCCGATGACCGACGCCATCTGTCTCGAAGGGATGCAGCGGGCGTGCGGCGCGCTCGCGCGAGCATACCGGAACGGGAAGGATAGTGAAGCCCGGACCGACATGTCGTTGGCGAGCCTGTTCGGCGGCATTGCACTGGCCAACGCGGGACTGGGGGCCGTTCACGGATTCGCCGCACCGGTCGGCGGGATGTTCGACGCGCCGCACGGCGCGGTCTGCGCGGCGCTGCTGCCGCATGCCATGAGGGTGAACATCCGCGCGTTGCGTGCCCGCGCACCGGAGAGTGAAGCGCTGCGGAGGTACGAGACCGTTGCTCGCGTGCTGACAGGCGACGCGGCCGCTTCGCCGGAGGACGGAGTTGCTTCGTTGGAGCGGCTGTGTCAGGAGCTTTCCGTCTCTCCGCTACGAACGTACGGGATCGGTGACAGGGATGTCCCCGAGTTGGTGCAAAAGGCGGCGAAGGCGAGCAGCATGAAAGGAAACCCCATCACCCTCTCCGGCGACGAGCTGACAGAACTGCTGGTGAGGGCGCTGTAGCGGAAAGTCATGCATCGGTCCCAGCCAGGCGGCAGCGGCATGAAGCGGCTAGCGTGGGTCTGCGTGGTCGTGTCGGCCGCGGCGGGCATCCTGCCCGGGCAGCGAAACAAGGATGCAGGGCTGGCGCGTGAGAAGCTCCCGAGCTGGCTAAAGATCGGCGGCGAAATCCGCGGCCGGTTGGAGGCGGAGCGCGGATTCAAGTACGTGCCGGGTGAGGACGACACGTACTACTTGCATCGCCTCACATTCGACATGAGCGTCCACCCAGCCTCCTGGCTGTCATTCTCGGCCCAGGTGCAAGACGCCCGGGTCGCGGGCTATAGCCGAGGCCCGTCGCCCTCCAGCCTGGCGAATCCGTTCGACCTGCGGTCAGGCTTCGTCGAGTTAGGCCGTGACGCGGCCAAGGGGTGGAGTCTCCGCGCCGGGCGGCAGGAAATGAAGTTCGGAGAGGACCGGCTGATCGGTAACTCGAACTGGAGCAACATCCCTCGCCGGTTTGACGCTGTGCGTCTCACGTGGAAACGTCAGAATGCGACACTCGACTGGTTCGCGTCATCCGTGGTCACTACGGTAAGAGACGGCTTCGACCGCCCACGGCTCTACAACGGTTTCTTCGGATTCTACTCGTCATTCCGGAACCTTCCGGGCAAGTCCACGGTGGAACCCTATCTCCTTTGGAAGACGAACGCTCGCGTTCGCGGCGAGCTCGGCACGTTCGGAGATCTGGATGTGTACACTGTCGGCGCCCGCGTGGTGGGCGAACTGCCATTGCGTTTCGACTACGGTGCGGAGGTTGCGTTGCAACGGGGAAGCTACGCGGCCGACGACATTCGTGCATGGGCCGGTCACTGGCGTCTCGGGCACAAGTTGCCGTACGCGAACAAGGCGTTCCGGCTGGTACTCGAATTCAATCACGCCTCGGGCGATGGCAAACCGCGGGACGGACGGCACGGCACGTTCGATCAGTTGTTCCCGACCAACCATCAGAAGTACGGAATCGCCGACCGTATTACCTGGCGGAACATAAACGACTTGATGGCGGGAGTCGAGTGGCGGCCGGCGAAGAAGTGGCGTTGGCTGATCGATTACCACTCGTTCTGGCTGGCGACTCTCCAGGACGGGATGTACACCGACGCCGGGGCGCTCGTGGTTCGTAATCCGGGCGCATCCAGCCGCCGGATTGGCGGCGAGGTCGACGTGCAGGGATCGTACCAGTTCACAGAGCATCTCCAGTTCGGCGCCGGATTCGGCCATTTGTTTGCCGGCCCCTTCCTTCGGGAATCGATTCCCGAAAGGAGTTCCAGTCACCCGTACGTGATGTGGACGTACGCGTTCTAAGAACCCCGCTTCCCTGCGAGCCCGAGCCGGCCGAAGAACAATTTGCGACACTGAAGAGAGGGCGATTCCACAAGCAGGTGATTTATGAGTCTCTTCTTTTCCACGGGATCGGAAACTGCTGAGCTATCCTCCGCCGACCTCCGTAACGGCTTGTTTCAGGCGCTCGACGCTCTTGGAAAGCGCCGCAAAGTGCTATGCCTGCCGCCGGATTTTACCCGCTATCACTCCCGGGCCGGAGAACTCACGAACCTGGCGTGGCAGTACTTCGGAGAGCGGCTGACGGATGTGCTGCCAGCGATCGGGACCCACTTCCCGGTGAGCGAGCACGAGATCGGGCTAATGTTCGGCGACATGCCGCGGGATCGGTTCCGGGTCCACGACTTTCGTTGCGGCGTCGTCACGCTCGGCGAAGTACCGCGGGAGTTTATCCGCGAGCAGTCGGAGGGCAAGCTCGACTTCACCTGGCCGGCGCAGGTTGACCGGCTTCTGATCGAAGGCGGTTTTGACTTGATCCTCTCCGTCGGGCAGGTAGTGCCCCACGAAGTGATCGGCATGGCCAACTACAACAAGAACGTCTTCATCGGAACCGGCGGCGCCGACGGCATCAATAAGAGCCACTACCTCGGCGCTGTTTACGGGATGGAGCGGATCATGGGGCGCACTGATACCCCCGTCCGCCGGGTTCTCAATTACGCTTCGGAGCATTTCGCAGGCAATCTGCCGATCGTGTACGTGCTGACCGTCGTTGGAAAGAACGAGGCCGGCGATCTGGTGACCCGTGGATTGTTTGTCGGCGACGGCCACGAATGCTTCGAGAAGGCGGCTGCGCTCAGCCTCAAGGTCAACTTTCAGATGCTCGACCGGGAGATCCGCAAAGCGGTGGTCTACCTCGATCCGGGCGAATTCAAGAGCACATGGCTGGGCAATAAAGCGGTCTACCGGACACGGATGGCGCTGGCGGACGACGCCGAGCTGATCGTGCTCGCGCCGGGCGTTAAAGAATTCGGCGAAGACCCGGCCATCGATACGCTCATCCGCAAGTATGGCTACGTGAAGACGCCGGAAGTCCTTCAGGCAGTGGAGAAGAACGCAGATCTTGCCGGCAATCTCAGTGCGGCCGCCCACCTGATTCACGGCTCCTCCGAAGGGCGGTTCACGATCACCTACTGCCCCGGCGGCCTCACGAAAGAAGAGACCGAGGGCGTCAATTTCCGCTACGCACCGCTGGATCGGATGGCACGGTGCTATGCCCCGGAACGACTGACAGACGGCTGGAACCTGGTCGATAGCGAGGAGGTCTTCTACATCTCCAACCCGGCCCTGGGCCTCTGGGCCTACCGCGGCCGGTTTGAGCAGTCTGCGTAGCGCGGCTTATTGCCGGCGCCTCCCGGCCATCCGGCGAGCACCCCACCCGAAGGCCCGACTACCATTCCGCCCCCTGGGAAGCGTCGCACGGCGCCGGCGAAGGCCACCTCACCCGCGTAGTTGCATGCCGCTTTTTCCTCTGCTTCAAGGATACGTGAAACACTTTCACACCGTGCCGCAGAGGTATAAGATCGCTGATGCGGACGTTATTGCAGTCGGGAGTAAGCCAATGCGGACACTGACAGTCGGTTTGATCTTCTTTGCAACGATCTTCCTTGCCGCCCCTTCCGCTCTCGGCGCGGGCCGCGCCACCCTCATCAGGGAAGGGGAGATAGGCCCGCCAGCCGAAGACGGGTTGGTCCGGCTCGAACAAGCGTTACAGACCAAGGGCATCGTAGTCGATCGGTCCGATGGCTCGCAGGCCGTCTATGGTGACGTCGTAGTGCTCGCCGGACTCGGCTCCGGCGCGGTGGCCGCCGCTCTAAATGCTGAGGACGTCACTCTCCCGCAGGGTCCCGAAGCTCTCGCCATCCGGAGAACGACGCACCAGGGGAAGCCAGCAGTCCTACTGTGGGGATCGGATACCCGGGGCCTCATGTACGCGGCCCTCGAGACGGCGGACCGAATCCTTTGGGCGCAGAGTGCCTCCAATCCCTTCGCTCAAATTCGCGATGTCGTGGAAGAGCCCGATGTCATCGAACGCTCCGTCTCGATCTACACGATGCAGCGCGCGTACTTCGAGAGCCGTTTGTACGACGAAAGGTATTGGCGGCGGTACTTCGACATGCTGTCCGCCAGCCGTCTCAACAGCTTCGTTGTGATCTTCGGTTACGAGAACGGCGGCTTCATGGCCCCGCCGTACCCGTACTTTTTCGATCTCGACGGCTTCCCCGGCGTGCGGCTCACCGGAATCACACCGGCGCAGCAGCAGCGTAACGTGGCTGCGTTCAAAGCAATGGTCCGCATCGCCCACGAACACGGTATCGACGTGATCGCCGCCATCTGGGACCACATCTACCGCGGCGGTGTCCAGGGCGGTGGCATCCCAGGCGCCTCCGAAAACGCCGGGAAGGAGGCGCCCCACCTTGTGTCCGGTGTCACTGCGGAGAACCTGGTTCCGTACACCAAGGCGGCGCTGCTCCGTTTCCTGGAGGTCTTCCCGGAACTTGACGGGTTGCAGTTCCGCATGCACGGTGAGTCAGGCTTGAAGCGGGAGGAGATGGAGAGCTTCTGGCACGACGTCTTCGGCATCATCCACGAAAAGAACCCCGGCATCCGGGTCGATCTCCGCGCTAAGGAATTGCCCGACTCGATCATCAACGATGCGCTGGGCCAGGGCCTAAAAGTGCGTGTGACCACAAAATACTGGATGGAGCAGATGGGCATGCCCTTCCATCCGACGCACATCAACCGCCAGAACCAACGCGACCGCCGTCATGGCTACGCCGATCTACTCCGCTACCCGCAGAAATACACGGTCCATTGGCGTTTGTGGAACGGCGGCACAACGCGCCTTTTGCTCTGGGGCGACCCGGAGTACGTCAAGCGATTTGCCTCCACAACACACGTTTACGGGGGCCGCAGCTTCGAGATCAACGAGATGCTCGCGACCAAGATGCTCGGATCTCCGCATAACGAGCCGCCGGCCCCGATTCTTAACCAGTCCTACCGCTACTACGACTACGAATTCGAGCGTTACTGGCACTTCTATCAGGTCTGGGGACGGGTCAGCTACAACCCGGATACGCCTCCCGAAACCTGGGAACGGGAATTTCAACGACGGTTTGGGCCCGTCGCCGGCGCGCAGGTGATGGACGCTCTCCACCTCGCCAGCAACGTGCTCCCGCGCATTGTCGCCGCCAGTTACCTCTACCAGCACTTTCCGACGACGCGCGGCTGGGCCGAAATGATGCGCGGGGACGACCTTCCGAAGTATGCCGGCATGGAGGGAAGCGACATCGCCCAATTCATGAATCTTCGCGATGCAGCCCGAAGCCTTATCGAGGGTACGGAAACCGCGATGCGGCGTCCGGAGGAAACCAGCCGCTGGTTTGAAAACGTCTCCGAACGAATCACGGCTCATGTCCGCGAGGCGGAGACAGCCGTGGGCGGGCGCGCCGGCAAGGAATTGATCTCCACTCTTGTGGATCTGAAGATCCTTGCCGGTCTGGCAAAATACCATGCCGTGCGCCTGCGGGCCGGCCTCAGTTACAACCTGTACAAGGAAACCGGCGATCTCTTTTCCTTCGACGATGCTGTCGCGCAGGAGAAGCAGGCCGTCGCAGCTTGGGAGCGAATCGTCGAAGCCGCCGGAGGTGTCTACAGTGAGAACCTCGCCTTCGGGGTGCACGAGGTGGGCTTTAGCCGTCATTGGAAAGAAGAATTACAGGCATTGCGCCGCGGCCTCGATCAACTCCTCGCCGAGCGTCAGCAAAGCCGACTTCAGGGAGCGAGTCTGAAATCGCGTATCGCGCACGTGCCTGTCCGGCAGTCCGGTCCCGGAAGCGCGATCCGCATTCGCGCCACGGTCGCCTTGCCCGAACCGAAACAGGTGAACGTACTCGTCGCCGGCTCGAAAGGAGGGTTCCGTGCGGTCCCTATGCAGCGAGTCGAAGCCGGAATGTACCAGGCGGAGGTCAGACCGGGTTCCGCCGACGACCGTCTCCGCTATTTCATCGAGGTGCGGGAAGCGTCCGGCGGTCCCTCCACATGGCCGCAGAAGGGCAAGAATGATCCGGTGGTCGTCGCCGTCACCGCGGACCGCCAGCCGCCTTCAGTCTGGCCAGACCCTCCGGCGAAAGCGAAGCCAGGCGAGAACCTGACCGTTACGGCACGGGTACAGGATCCGTCGGGCGTTGGATCGGCGCGCCTCCGGTACAGGCACCTGACGCAGTTTGAAGACTACCATCTCAGGGAAATGACGCTCGATCCGAAGACCGGTCTGTACACCGCACAGATCCCGGGCTCCTTTATCACTCCTGAATGGGACTTGATCTATTTCATCGAGGCGCTCGACATCCATGGCAACGGCCGCATGTATCCCGATCTCGAGACGGATACCCCGTATATCATCGTGAGTGTCGCGCGGTGATCGTGGCCTGGTGGGAATTCGTACGATGAGGGAAGCGCCCGGGGGCGCGCCTGCGCAAGGAGCCGCGTCTGCCTCGCTACATTCGAACTTTGCCTGGACCTTCGCGGGGAATTCGTTCTACGCCGCCGGCCAGTGGGTGATTCTCAGCCTCTTCGCGAAACTGGGCGGCAGTGAGATGCTCGGACAGTACGCGCTCGCGGTCGCGTTGACGGCGCCGGTCGTCATGCTGTCGCACTTGAACCTCCGAGCGGTTCTCGCGACAGACGTCGGTGGGCAGTATCCCTTTGGGGATTACCTCGCTGTACGGCTCGGCACTACGGCGGCCGCCTTGGTCGCCATCGCCGGCATCACGGCGGCGGCTGGCAACTCCTGGCCGCTCGCTGGGTCCGTGGTGGCGGTGGGAGTCGCGCAATGCGCCGAGACGGTCAGCGACATCTATCACGGAGCCATGCAGCGCCGCGAGCGGATGGAACAGATCGCCCGGTCGATCATCGCACGCACGAGCGTGTC
>DATIFQ010000338.1:0-4928 GCA_035455185.1 Bryobacteraceae bacterium
ATGACTGTGTCCAACTCCGCCGCGGGAAGCGTAATCGCCGCCAGGAAGATCATTATCAGTGTGCGCATGATCAGAACCAAGCTTGCCTCGGAACTTACCAACTCACCACGGCAATTGTATAGCCAGGATTTCCTTTTTCGCATCTTGGGCACGATCGATTCCACACCCAGCAGCGGAATCTCCGCGTCGGCGATCTGCGCACCGACACGTTCGGGCAGGACTACAACCTGATCTTCCTATCCGCGATCTGCCACATGCTGAGCCCGGAGGAGAACAGGGACCTTTTCAAGCGATGTTACCGGGCGCTGGCGTCGCGCGGTCGCATCGTGATCAGGGATTTCTTCCTTGAACCGGACAAGACAGCGCCGAAGTGGGTCGCCCTCTTTGCCCTAAATATGCTGGTCGGAACCCAAGGGGGTGGCTGTTACACCAAAGAGGAGTACACCGCTTGGCTCCGGCTGGCAGGCTGTCAGGAGGTCGAAATCCTGGGCTCGTCCGGTATGATCACCGGCAGACGTTGACGGCACGAACCGATAACCGGAAGCCCTGGGTGGGCAGGACCAGAGAAGCTCTGGCCTTGGCGGCGGTTCTGACAGAGCCCGAAAGACGGCGATGCCGAGCGTCCGCCCCTGGGAGCAGTTGAGGAGAATCGGCTTATCGCGGCTCCCCGACCCGATTCCGCGAACATAAGTCCACACCCGATCGGCGGTCGAAAAAATTGTTGGCATCCGTAGCTGCTGGAGCCCGCTCGCCTGCTGCTGCCAGGAGGTCTCGGAGCTTAGAAGCGCTGTCGAACTACTTGGAAGAGCTTCGTTTCTACCGACGGGACGAACGAGGCCAGATTGTAACGGGGTGCGACCACCTGCAGAACGCCACACGGTCCCTGGTGGTAAGCGGAATGTCGCACATGCGTACCGAGCCAGTGAGGACACCGCCCGAGCACTGGTACGTAGATGTCAGCAGTCATCCCTTCGGGTGGATGGCGTAAGTCGAGCGCTTCCGACCCTGGAGGACCGACGACACGCATAGCCTGTTGCCCCGTGATCCGCAGCGTTAGCAAAGCCGGCTCGAGGTGAAGAACGCTGTCGTTTTGCCGCCTTGACCTCCTGGTAAATCTTCTCGTATTTATCGCAGACCCGTTGCGGCAAATACTCCTGGCCGTAGCGTTTCTGATAAATATCACAGTACTTCTTCGGCGAAACGATTCGAACTCCCTTTGGAATCGAAAGCCTGGTTTGCGCTGGCAGCAGGTCGAGACGCACGGTTTCCACCCGCTCCCGAACCAATTCGTCCACCAACACCTGGGACCGAAGCGGAAAACACCCGAGCTCTGGAGCAATCCAGGTGGTATACCGCTCCCGGCCCTCTACCCTCTCGATGCGCAAGACCGCGAAACGCCTGATCTTCCCAGCCGGGACCTTTTTGATGGAGTCATCGGCCAAAACGGAGCAATCGCCGTACTGATCCACCATCTTGTTCTGACCAGGCACAGCTGAATCCATGTACAGAGGCCACGCTGCCCGAAGGGTGGTCTCTCCGCTGTATTCAACTAACGCTTCTGTGTCAACCAAGTAAAAATAGTACCCGCCTATGTGGCGCATGCGATCCTTCACGGAATGCAGAGGGTGCATTGCCAGAAAGCTTCGATTAGCCAGACGGGTAATCCGGATGACGTCCTCATCGCGCCGCCCATCTTCATACCAAACCTCTAGTCGCTGTTCTGCATAGAATGAGCGCTGCATCGACTGGATCTGCGCGTGGAGGCAAAATATCAGATTTACAACTACCATCGCGAGAGCGACGCCGGCCTGTCGAAACATCATGTTCACAGACCCACTGTCATCCACCGCCCCAGCAGAACGCAACTACCTCCCATTTCGCGAACATAAGTCCACAGTCCCGGATCAACCGCTCCGAGCGGTTCAACGGCTCCCTGCGCTGTCGGATAGTTTCCGGTAACCCCACTTATCTGCCCCAAGCCCGCTCACTTGCACTTTCCTTCATGCGGGCATAAGCGGAGCAGCCTTTCTGGACGGATCTGGCTGCGTAACAAGGCGTCATCAAACCACGCGAGGGAGGCCCTGGCTAAGCCGAGTTTTATGCAATCGAAGTTCGTGCACTGCATGGTATTGGCAGGTATGACTTTCAGCAGGACGGCAAGCGCCTTTTCGTCCGGCCACGCCAGCAGCGAGGGAATCATGTGAGACACGACGCTGCGGCTATTCATCTTGATCTCTATGTCCAGGGACCGGAGCCACGCATCACGCTTCTCTTCCGAGAACGGTCCAACGACGATGTCGGTCCAGTCCGACCGGTAGAGAATTTGGTCTCCCTTTTTGGCCGTGAATCGCACAGAGTACGTTCCCGGCTCATCGAACCGGTACAAAAGGTGGAGCGGGAGCGAACTTCCGACCGTTGGACCGTCGCACCGCTCAGCACTGCTTCCGGCCCAGTTCGGAGGCGGCGATCGTTGTGGCATCGGAGCGAGGGACCTGCCGTTTCGGCGCACTTCGAATTCATAGCCCGACAGAATCCACGGTCCGTTCCAGCACGGATAGGACACAAAGTATGGAGGTGGGGGGTCCACATGGATCCAAACCGGCATGTGAACGTAGGCTGGCCTTTCCAGGGAGAGCAACGCCGTGCGAGTGCTGAACCACATGCGGACCGGCGTGCTACACGCCGCGCCAACGCACACCCGCAACGGCGCGAATCCCTCCGCGGGCACATCCGCCGGGATCTTGAAGTTAATCTGGCCGGAACTGACGTAGAGCAACTCCGCGCGGCTATTTCCTATCGGGACGCGAACCCCGCACAATTCCAGAGCAGGTTGCACTTTCGGCTGGCCGCAGACCGGCTCGGAAGCCAAGTGCCCGCCGTAGAGCATCAGCACCATTCCTGGAGCCAAAACCTTCACACTTCGGCCGACCGCGCCAATACCCTCGGTGCTGAAGACCGGGATCGCATGGGTTGACTGGCCTGCGGAGGGCAACACAGCCAGCAGCAGAATAGAACAGCCGCTGGCGACGGCGTGCATCAGACTGCGTCTCCGCATCACCTCTATATTTGCACCGAGCAATCGACTGAATAGACACCGAGTGATTCAGTGGAGTTCCTGCGCGGGTTGCCGCATTGTGGGCGATACACGGCGTTACCAGAAACTTGCCCCAGACGGCGTTTGCGCCAGATTCCGGTCGGATCGTCGGGAAGCCCGGAAGCGACGAACCCGATACGTCGCAAAGTACGGATGGCGCGTCAGCCGACCGGAATGTCCATGTCGTGTGCGACGGATCATCGGTAAACGCTGGCGACAAGTCCGGAGCTACCGGGAAGCAGGCTCTGGCATACTTGGACGGTGCTAGACCCACCGGTAGGATCTTCTCTGCTGATAAGGCGAGCCTCGCCGATGGACGCCGCCGGAATCGTCGCAGTGCTTGAGGTGATCGCTGCTGAGCGGATCCATTCTGTGATTGATCAAGCGTGGACCATTGACCAGGAGGGGCGCTACCTGGAGTCGCTCTCTGCGCGCGAAGCGTTTCATGTAGCAGTCGATGCGGCGCGCGGAATCGTTGGTTTTCAGAGCCTCGACCTGTGGTCGCCGCTGCTAAACTCGATGGCTCATGTCGGTCAAGTAGGAACATTCCTTTTGCCGGAGTGGCGAGGGCTGGGCTTGGGTCGGCAACTGTGGAGGGCTACTGAATTCTTTGCTCGTGATGCAGGTTATCGGAAACTGGTCATCCAAGTTCGCGCATCGAACACTCCTGCGCAGGCGTATTACCGATGTCTGGGGTTCCAGGAATGCGGCCGGCTAACCCGTCAAGTGGTGATCGACGGCGTTGAGGACGACGAAGTGCTGATGGAGTTCTTTTTGTAGGGGCGAGCGCTCTCGCACGTGTTAACGACGCTCAGAGATCCTCTGTGACGCCGCAGTGTAGATCTAAATCGCTCGATTCACAGATGGTCGGCCGCTCGGAGACCATCGGCCACGGCCTTCAGCCACAGCCCTTCAGCCACACGATCCCAAAGTCGGCAGGCCGTAGATGGGGGCCACACCCGATCGGGGGTCGAAAAAATTGTTGATGCGTGTGGGAAGCGCGCCCTCGTGCGCCGCTCGTTGAACGCCTGCTGCGCCCGATGCTTCGCCCCGCGAGAACCTCCACCACCCGCTCCCGGGGTGCCGCCTCCTCCCGGGCGCGCTGGGGTAAGAGAAAAGTGAGTTTTCGGCAGTCGTGCGCGCCGCCGCCTTCGGCCCCCACATTCTATAATCAGGCGGTGCTTCGGTTCTTGCCGCTCTTCCTCGCCGCCGCCTGTTCGGTCGCACAACCGCAGCGCGGCCCTATTGCGGCCATCGAGTTCTATGGAGCCGCCGCCGTCGATTACACACGTCTCCGCGCCGCTTTTCCGTTCCAAGTCGGCGATATCTTTGAGCTCAAAGAGGCAACATTTCAGGATCGGTCGCCAGAGTTTCAAAAACTCATTAGCAGGAACCGCATCTCGGTAGCGCCGGTTTTCATTCCCGACCTCAACGGCTGGGTTCTCTACGTTGATGTAGAGCCGCCGGACACATCGCCGGCATTCTGGAATCCCGCGCCGGCGGAAACCGAAAAACTGCCTGCAAAAATTGTTCGGCTGTACGAGCACGCAATGGACCGATATGTCAACGGAGGGATCCACGCCGGGGACGATACGACGAACGGCTACTCGCTCTCCAAGGATCCAATCATGCGTTCAGACGAACTCAAGCTGATCGAGTACGCACGAGCGCACGCGAAGCGCATCTACTCGATCTTGAAACGGTCCGCCTCACCCCAGGATCGAATTGCGGCGGCGTGGATCGCTGGCTACGCTCCCAAGGGTTTGGATCAGCTCACAGCGCTTCTCCACTCCGTTAGGGATCCCGATTCGACAGTCCGCAACAACGCGATCCG
>DATIFQ010000339.1:0-4015 GCA_035455185.1 Bryobacteraceae bacterium
TCTTTCACCCTTTCGAAGGCTAGCCGATAGTCCGGATCCTCCTTCAGCCAGTGGTAATGTCGCCGCCGTCCGATCTGTGCGGCTTGGGCGGCCTTCCTGACGCAGGCTGTGGTTCGAAAGGCGGCCAAGAACGCTGCTTGCCTGAAAACGCACCGCCGCCTCGGACGCGGTGAATACCCTATTGGCGCGCTGCCCGTGGTTTCCTGGCCTCGCAAAGCCCCTTGGCCCTGCTCTGAGTCTACCCTTCTGTCTCGTCTCATACCTGAGTAAGTGCGTTCTCTTGCCGACTACGTTTCGTCGTCTCCCTGTCCGAAGATCCAAATCCAGGACCCTGTCCTACTGGTGGTGGAAGCGAGTGCGCCACAGTTCGATCGCTGCCAGGATTTTGACGCTCTTGCGTTCTCGCGAGGAACGCCGCCGCCACCCGACGCTTCACCAGACTGCCGCCGCGCCACCGGCAGAAGCCTCTTCGCGGTCCACCTTCTCGTGTAGGTGCGAACCAGGGGGGCGCGGAAGCCGTCGTCGACTCCGCGCTACCCCTGGAGTGTGATGAGGGCGCACTACAAATCCATCCCCATACCCTGATTCACCCCGCAGGCGAATCCCGGCGGACCGAAAGTTTTGGAATGAACCGGAATGAAACTGGGTTTTGGAAGGTCTGTAAGTGATTGAAAACATGGTGGCCAGGGACGGAATCGAACCGCCGACGCCAGCCTTTTCAGGGCTGCGCTCTACCAACTGAGCTACCTGGCCGGAGATCCTTATTGTAGCAGATGCTCCGCGGGACAGCTCTCACGCTACTCATCACGCGGCCCGGGATTCAAACAGCCTGCAATTCGCTGAGCGCGGCGCCGGTGGTGCGCTCAACATCGGCGTGCAGGCTATTGCCGTGCGCGTCCATCGTCACGATGCAGAGGAAGTTCTTCACCCGGAGACGCCACATGGCCTCGGGAATCCCGAACTCCATCAGGTCTACACCGACCACCTTCTCGATCGCCCTCGCATAGACCTGCGCCGCGCCGCCGATCGCGTGGAAGTAGACGGCGCCGGTGTCCTTCATCGCCGAGAGCGTCTTTGCGCCCATGCCGCCCTTGCCGATCACCCCGCGCACGCCATACGTGCGAATCGTGTGCGCCTGGTATGGCTCCTCGCGGGAGCTCGTGGTCGGTCCGGCTGCCTTCGGCACCCAACCATCGCCCTGCTTCAGCATCACCGGACCGCAGTGGTAAATGATCGCCCCGTTCAGGTCCACCGGAGGAGCGTTCTTCATCAGATAGGCATGCACCTGGTCGCGACCTGTGTACATCTCGCCGTTGATCAACACCACGTCGCCAACCTTCAACGCGCGGACCTGCTCCTCGGTGAGCGGCGTATTCAGGACGATCTCCCGGCCGGTGAGCGGGAATCCTTCGGCCTTCGCCATCCGCTCCACCGGGCAGTCGGGATCGCGATAGAGCCAGCGGGTGATCGCCCCACTTGCCGGATCGACGCGGATGCCCAGCCGGCGGAACGCCCAGCAGTCGTAAGCAACCGACACGAAGAAGCTCGCCGGAAGGCGGTTGGCGGCGGTGATCTTACAGCCGATCAGCGATGCCTTTCCACCGAACCCCATCGCGCCAACACCGATCCGGTTCGCTTCGTCCATGATTCGAGTTTCAAGCGCCGCGAGTTTCGGATTCGGGTTCTCGTCGTCGAGCGGCCGGAATAGCTGATACTTCGCCAGTGTGTAACCGTGGGCCCGGTCGCTGCCGATGCAGACGCCGATCGCGCCCGGCGCGCAGCCATGGCCTTGCGCCTGCCATACCGCATGGAGGATGCACTTACGCACGCCTTCGAGATTCCGGTCCGCACGGCCGAGATGATCGAGTTCGCAAGGCACGGAATACTGGATGTTCTTGTTCTCACAGCCGCCGCCCTTGAGGATCAGCTTGACTTCGATCTCATCCTCTTCCCACTGCTCGAAGTGCACGACCGGCGTTTCCTCACCGAGGTTGTTACCGCTGTTCTTACCGGTGATTGAGTCTACCGAGTTGGGCCGCAATTTGCCTAGCCTGGTCGCCTCGGCGAGCGCCTCCTGCACGGCTTTGCGGATCTGCAGTTGATTGACGCCGATCGGAGTATGAATAACAAAGGTCGGCATCCCAGTGTCCTGGCAGATCGGCGCCTCGTCGTCCTGGGCCATGTCGATATTGCCCGCGATGATCTCCAACGCCTGCGAAGCCTGGGTACCAGATTCTTCCCGGCGCATGGCAACACCCATCGCGGCGCGAACGTCCGGTGGCAGGTTCGTTGAGGTTTGGGTGATCAGTTCCAGGAGACTGCCGGTGAGAAACTGCATGGGATTCCTCCAAAATCGTTATGTTAACTTGATGCGCACCTGCACCGTCATCCCCGGCTTCACCGCCGGGTCGGGGCTGGTGAATTCGACGAACACGCGGCTTTCCTTGATCTCCCGCACCTTGCCCGGGATACTGGAGAGAAGTTCGGCGACTTGGACGACCGCTTCCTGTCCGGGCCGGATGCGCTGCAACACCTGAGGTTCGGGCTCAAGGACAGCGTCCAGTTCCGAGAGGTCCACGGCGATCTGAAAGAGGTCTTCCATCTCGATGGTCACGTCCTGACCCGCCTGACCCCGGCGCCCCACGATGAGGCCGTCGACAGGGGATACTACCTGGGCGGAGGCGATCGCGTCACCGACTTCCTCGTATTGCCTTGATTTCTCCGACTGGGAGCGCTTGGCCTCGTCGAGTTCCCTGATCTGCGCGTCGACATTCTGCTCGGAGAGGCGGGCCATCTCGTCGAGGTGCTCAAACTCGGTCTTGTCGTTCTCAAACTGCTGCTGGCTTTTTTCGAAGCTGACGCGCGCGGCGGCGCCCTCCCGGAAGAGGAGTTGCTGGCGGAGGTACGTCTTCTCGGATTTGTCGGCGTCGTTCCGAGCGCGGCTCGCGTCGGCGCGTGCACGGGACGAGTCAAGGCGGGCGGCGATGAGCCGGCTCTCCAGGCTGCTCACCCGCGCCTGTGCCCGTTGGAGTTCCGTGAGCGCCGCATCCCGCTCGGATTCAAGCGCCGTGTTGGCGATCTGAGCGAGCAACTGTCCCTCGTACACGCTCTGGCCGACGTCGGCGAGGAACGACTCGACGGCCCCGTCGACCGGGACCGGCACGTTGACGATTTTCCGTGCCTGAATGCGGCCTCTGAGGCTTGCTTCCGTCCCGGCGAATGCAGGCGGAGCGGCGGCGGCAGTCTTCTTCGGCGGCGCCGGTCCGCTCTCGCGCCGAAGCAGCGACAGAGCGCCCACGGCGACAGCAATCAGAATCAGGGTCGCCGAGAGAAGCAGCCATTTACCCCGCATACCCGCTCATATTGTAGCCGGAAGCAGGCAAGCCTGAGCGGCGGCGGACGGCTACAATGGTCGTTTCATGTCCCTGCCTCAAGCGGCGGCCGAGTTCATTGCAGCGCAAGTGGAGCGGTTGCGACGTTCCGTGAAAAGGAAGCGGATCGTCTTCCCGGAGTCCTCTGATCCGCGCATCCTTGCCGCGGCGGGCCGTCTCGCGCAGGAGGGTCTGCTCGAACCGGTGTTGATCGGACCGGCGCCGTCTGGAGCGCCAGCCAACGTGACGTTTGTTGTTCCGGAGTCATCGCCTAAACTGCGCAGCTACGCGGCAATCTACTTCGACCGCCGCCGCGCCAGGGGTGTCACCGAAGCCGAGGCAATGGAGATCGCCCGGACGCCGCTGTATTTCGCGAAGCTGATGGTAGCCGCGGGCGACGCCGACGGCAGCATCGGCGGGGCCTCGATCTCCTCGGCCGAGGCGGTGCGGGCCGCACTCCAGTGCATCGGCGTTCCTCCGCACATCCGAACAGTCTCGAGTTTCTACATCATGGCCCTGCACGACCGCGCTTTCGGGCACAAAGGCCTGCTGTTCTTCGCCGACTGCTCGATCGTCATCGACCCGAGCGCGGTGCAACTGGCGGACATTGCCATCGCTACCGCCGGAAGCGTCCGCAACCTGCT
>DATIFQ010000340.1:0-14336 GCA_035455185.1 Bryobacteraceae bacterium
ATCGTTGAGAGGAATGCGCTTGGTCAACTCGCGCATTTGCCAGGTGCTCTTATCGAACACGACGAGTTGCCCTTCTTCGGTCGGAATTGGGCTAACGGGAGGCACGCTGGGTTGAGCGCCGGAGGTCGCAAACCAAGCGCCCGCGACGGCGAGCAGAAATAACAGCAGGATTGCCACACGCCTGCAGGCAGGATTTAGCACGGTGATTCTTCTCCTCCGCGCCAGTGTCCGGCAGCGGCGGAGGCTGTGTCAAGCCGTGCGGTTACTTCGCCTCGACGCGCTCAATGACAACGCGGTTGAGTTTGACGTCCTGTTTCGGCCGGTCGTCGGCGTCGCGCGGGACGCGGGCGATCTTGCGCACCACGTCCTGCCCTGTTATCACCTGGCCGAAAATAGTGTGCTTCCCGTCGAGATAGGGAAGGGGAGCGTCGGTGAAAAAGAACTGGCAGGTACCGCTGTTCGGATCGCCGACGTTGGCCATCGCCAGACGACCTGGGATGTCAAACTTGAGGGAATCGTCGAACTCGTCGGGAATCGTGAAACCGGGATCACCCGTGCCGGTGCCCGTCGGGTCGCCACCCTGAATCATAAAGTCCGGGATGACGCGATGGAAAACCGTTCCGTCGTAGGCCGGCTTCTTCACTTTGACGCCCGAGGCGTCGAGAAACTCCTTGCGGCCTTCGGCCATATCCACGAAGCTCTTGATCGTCTGCGGTGCCTGCTTCTCGAAGAGTTTGGCGACGATCTCTCCCATGCTGGTGTCGAATTTCGCGTAGAGTCCGGGCTCACGCTGCTGGGCTGGCGAGGGTACACCGGCCACGACGATGAAGAATGCGGCGAAACACGTCGAAAAAAAGCGCGAATGGATGCTCATCTATCGGTGATTATACTCCTGGGGTAATATGGGGAGGCCATGAGGAGACGCACGGTGCAAGTTATCGGAATGGCCGCGATTATGGTGGCATTCTCGCTATCGGTCGCTGCCCAGGACACGCGGAACTTTCCCACTCTCGGCAAGGTCGTTCGGCTGGATCCGCGGATCGACAAGCTGATCCCGGTCGATGCGAAGATCGAGGTCCTGTCTTCGGGCTTCGACTGGTCGGAGGGGCCGGTCTGGATCAAGAATGGTGGCTTCCTCCTGTTCTCGGACATCCCGAGGAACTCGGTCATGAAGTGGAAAGAAGGCGAGGGTATCAGCGTCTGGTTGAAGCCGTCCGGCTACACCGGACAAGAGCCTTACGGGCGCGAACCGGGCTCGAACGGACTCGCGGTGGACGCGCAGGGACGGTTGATCTCCTGCGAACATGGCGACCGCCGCATCTCGCGGCTGGAGCCAGGCGGGGGAAAACGGACGCTCGCGGACAACTATATGGGCAAGCGCCTCAATAGTCCGAACGACCTCGTCGTGAAGTCGAACGGCGATATCTACTTTACCGACCCGCCGTACGGCCTTCCGAAAGGCTGGGATGACCCGCGGCGCGAACTCGACTTTTGTGGTGTATACCTGCTCTCTACGGACGGCAAACTCACGCTTTTGACGAAAGAACTCGTGAGGCCGAACGGCATCGCCCTCTCACCCGACGAGAAGACGCTCTACGTGGCGCAATCGGACGGCAAGCGGCCCATCTGGATGGCGTTTCCGGTGAAGCCGGACGGCACAGTGGACGCAGGACGGGTTTTCGCAGATGCAAGCGACATGATCGGCAAACTACCGGGTGGCCCCGACGGCATGAAAGTGGACAAGGCGGGCAACCTTTGGGTGACGGCGCCTGGGGGCGTGCACGTGTATTCGCCGGATGGCAAGCGACTCGGCTGGATTGAAACTAACGAGCGCACCGCCAACTGCGCTTGGGGTGACGACGGTTCAACTCTCTACATGACCGCCGACATGTACCTCTGCCGGATCAAAACGACCACCAAGGGGATAGGTTGGTAGGTCTAGCTCCGGGCCTGTTACATTTTGTACTACCCTTGATGCCGCTTTTGAGGTAGACTTCGTCGATCGGGAATTCACGTTGGACTGACGCAAGCACATTAAGGAGACCGATATGTGGAGTGAGTTCAAGGAGTTCATCAAGCGTGGTAACGTCATGGACCTTGCGGTTGCCGTAATCATCGGCGCCGCGTTCGGAAAAATCGTCGGTTCGCTCACGGACGACCTTCTGATGCCCGTGATCAGCCTGTTCACGGGCAAGATCGATTTCGCTAACCTCTTCTTTGCCCTGGACGGAAAGGTCTACCCAACCCTGGCAGAAGCCAAGAAGGCCGGAGCGGCTACGCTGGCGTACGGCAATTTCATCAACGCCGTCGTCAACTTCCTGATCGTCGCGTTGGCCGTGTTCTTGTTGGTGAAGCAGGTCAACCGGTTGATGCCGGCGCCTCCGCCGCCCCCGCCTCCGGGTCCTTCGCCAACTGAGCAGTTGTTGGGTGAGATTCGCGACCTCCTCAGACAGAGGTAGTGTCTTCGCCGGGGCGAGGCTTACCTCGCCCCTCCCCTTCCCGGCTCTGGAATGTTGCTATCACCCTGACGTAAACCGATCCCCAAAGTCGGGATGTTCACGACCGTCGCCCCCGGTACTAGTACTCACCAAACCATTTGTACTGTAGGTCGCACCATTTCGTACTATTCCCTAACTGTACAACGGTCCGTCATGCTGTTAGAGGAGATGTCCTGACTGAATAAGTGAGCTGCTGAAGCGGGGAGCCACAGAGTTGGAAAATGTTGACCGGCGCCGTTCGGCGCGGTATCCAATCGAACGAGAGATCCGCTTTGTCGTTTCCACTCGGAGGAAGATCAACAACGACATCGGTACCGGAAGAACTATCAATATCAGCAGCAACGGTATTTTGTTCTCAACCGACCAGCACGTAATCGCCGGGTCGAGGATCAAATTGGCGGTCGACTGGCCGGTTCGGCTGGAGGACAACTGTCCATTGAAGTTGGTGGCCTTCGGCCGGGTCGTGCGCTGCGACAGCGGTACCACCGCAGTTGAGATCGAGCAGTACGAATTCCGCACACGTGGAAACCAGGCGTTTGATTTTCCCTGATTCGCACCGCTTGACGGAGCCTGGACGGCACGCTACGCCTCAGCGTTCGCGTCGCGCTTCACGACGACCAAAGTCACATCGTCGGCGAAGGGCGCTCCATCGGTGTATTCATGGAGGTCATGGAGGACATGCTCCATAACCGCCTTGGAATCCTCGGCGCGGTGCGCTGCGACCACCTGCGCGAGCCGTTCGTCCCCAAATTCTTCCGCCTCCTCCCCTGGTCCGGTCGATTCGGTGACACCGTCGCTATACATGACGAGAACATCGCCGGGCCGAATCAGGGCGCGGTGGTCGGAATACTCCGCTTTCGGGCTGATGCCCAGGATCAAGTCGCCATCCTTCAGGAGATCGGTCCGGCCGTCGCGGCGGACGATGACCGGCCGGTTGTGTCCGGCGTTGCAGAAGGAGATGCCGCCGGTAAACGGGTCGATCACGGCCAGGAAGAGCGTGATGAAGCGATTGCTCGGGCAGCGCTCGAGGATGTTGCGGTTCAGCGTCTCCATCATTTCGGCCGGTGAGCTGACGGACCGCACCAGAACCGAGATCATCGCCTGGAGGCTTGTCATTAGCAACGCCGCCGGCATTCCCTTTCCGGAAACATCGCCGACGGTCACCACGATGCGCCCGTCGCGGCACGGAATGCAATCGTAGTAGTCGCCGCCGACGCCCCGGCAAGGAACGTTGTGACCCGCGATGTCGAGGCCTTCCACCTCGGGGAGTTGCTTCGGTAGAAGACTGCTCTGGATTTCGCCGGCCTGCGCGAGTTCCCGTGCCATCTCCTGTTGCGCCTGTTCGACATGGGCGAGCCGCGCCTGCTCTAGGCGGATGGCCGCAACATTCGCCATGACGGTCAGCAGGCTGAGGTCCTGATCGTTGAACGGCGCCATGATGTCGGACTTGTCGACATAGATCAGGCCGATCACGCGGTCCCTCGTCTGGAGGGGCACCACTATCATGCTGCGGACGTGCTGAAGGACGATACTTTGGCGGAGGCTGAGCTTGTCGTCGAGCATCGCGTCACGGACGAGGATAGACGCCTTTTCCTGGATCACACGGTCGCGAACTGCGCTGCTGATCTGGAACCCCTCGCCGCGGCTGGAGCGGACGACGAGTTGTTCGCCGTCGAGCGTCATCAAGACCCCTCGCTCGCCGTCGACGCTTTGAATCGCGAGATCCAGAATGACCTCGAAAAGGTCTTCTAGCCGGCCGTGACCTGCAAGCTCCTGTCCGGCGCGGATGAGCGCCTGCACCACACGGGAGCCCGAAAGTGCACTGGCGGCCGAACCTGACGCCGCCTGCTCCGGTTCCCCGATCACGCTTTGCAAGTCCACCACTACCTGGGACGAATCCGAAGGAGACGGTCCGCCGATGAACCATACCGTGCTGTTGAGGTTCTGCCTTTCGGCTGCCTGAAAATCAAGTACAAGATCGCCGGCCACAATATGGTCGCCCGGCCGCAGAACGTGGGGACCTGCCAGCCGTTGCGCGTTCACTTCAGTGCCGTTGGTGCTGCCGAGATCCCGCACGACCCACTCGTCGCCTTCTTTCTTCAGCGAAAGGTGGCTTCGCGACAAGCGGAAGTCCTGGGGAAACGCCAGGGTGTTGGAAGGCGATCGTCCGACGGTCACCTCACCGGAGATCAGGGGGACGACGCGGCTCTGCCCGTCACCATGGGTGACAAGAAGCTCGAAATCAAACCTGGGCGAGGCGCCTGACAAGGACGGAGCGAGTTGCGGCGTTGTCGTGGACATAACGTGCGCCCAGGAGCGATCGCGTCTGTTTGAAGCTTGTCACGGGCACCGAGCAGAAGTCAAGGCGGACAGATGCAAACGGACAAAGAACGGCGCTCATCAGACACAATATGGTTACTGGACTCATGGCCCGCCGGCGCAGAAACCTGAAGGTAGTGAGATGGATCGCCGGAACGTCCGCGGAGATCGCCCGCGAGACGGCGCGGCCAGCGCTGCTCGCGATTCCCAGCGCGGTCTGCGCCCGACTGGGAGGCATTTCCGTCGAACTTAAAGGTGCGCTGGAAGTGCCCGATGCTTCCTCCCGATGGCGCCTGTCCGGGACCGGGGTCCACATCGAAGTCGCCACCGACGCGAGTAGTCCGCACGACGTTGCCATCGAAGCGCTGCTCTGCGCTGGCCAGGCGCTGTGGGAGCGGATCACCGATCGCGAGCTCGGGGCCTGGCTGGCGACTCTCAGCGGCGAAATCTCGGCGGCTGTCCCGGGCGAGATCGACGAGGCTCCGCATGGACTCAAGAAAGCCTTACTCGCAACGGCCGGGCAACCTTCCCAGCGGCGCATGCTCGAATACGCCCGCGCATCGTTTGCGGCGACGTTTGCCGAATACGTACACTGCCTGTGGCACGACGTCACCGTGCGCTCCGGTCCCGAGCATCTCCCCGCGCGTTTCCTCCGAAAAAGGCTGGAACTGCTGGCGCGATGGTTCCCGCCGGACCCGGGATATCACCTGTTTCCGCGGTGTCCGGTCCGCCGGCGTTCCGCCCGCGGAACGCTAGAATCAAAGTGAGAGCATCGTCTTCGCGATGACGTCCGCGTACTTCATCGTTGCCGCGTGGCTGGCCTGTTTGCCGGCCCAGCTTCTGCCCGCCCAAACAGGCGATGCGGCGAAGCTCCACCGCGGACGGGAGCTGATGGCGACGGGCAAGACCGAAGAAGCTCTTGCGGTTTACGAGGAACTGGTGCGCGCCTCGCCGGACGACCCATCGCTGCGGACCAACCTGGCCATCGCGCAATTCAAGGCGGGACGGTTCCGTCAGGTCGTCGAAAACTGCGAACAGGTGCTAAGGGCACAGCCCGATCTGTGGACTGCGAATCTATTTCTCGGAGCAGGCTATGTCGAACTGGGAGAGCCGGCGAGAGCCGTTGATCCTCTCGAGAAAGTTCTCGCAGCCAGGCCCGAAGAACGAAACGCCCTCATTTTGCTGGCAGGAGCGCAGTTGTCGCTCGAACGGTACGAGGCAGCGATGCTTCAGTACCGGAAGTCTTCGGAGCTGTCGCCGGAAAGCCCGGCGGTATGGTACGGGCTTGGACAGAGCCTCGAGGGATTGGCGCGCACGGCGGCGGCGGAACTGGCAGGGAAGTACCCGGATTCCGAGTTTCACGCCGTGGTGACGGCTGACGTGCAACTGAAACAGAAGCTGTACGGTGGCGCATTCCGGAACTTTCAGCGGGCGCTGGCGCATCAACCGGTGTTGGGCGGCTTGTACGCGGGCCTGGCAAATCTTTACCGAGAGACCGGCCATGAGGACTGGGCGAAGTCGGCCGAGGCGAAAGAGCGCGCCCTCCCGCCGCCCGACTGTGCCAGATCGCGGGCGGCTTGCGACTTCGCCGCTGGCCGCTACTGGGAGGTGCTGGACGCGACGAAAGCGGGGAACTCCGCCGAGGCGCTCTATTGGACGTCGCGCGCCTCTCAGGAACTGGCTGGCCAGGCGTACGCTCGACTCGCCAAGTTGCCGCCATCCGCAGAGAGTCACGAACTTGCGGCCCGCGAACTTGACCGGCGCGGCCGGAATCTGGAGGCGGCCAAGGAGTGGCGGCAGGCGCTATCGCTTTCTCCGCGGAGCCGCCGTCTCAAAGTCGGGCTTGCGTGGTCCCTCTATATGGGGCGGGACCACAAGGCCGTGCTGGAATTGCTGGACGGGCTCTTGCGCGAGGATCCGGATTCGGTAGAACTCAACTTCCTTCATGGCGCAAGTCTGGCCAGCACGGAGCAGTTCGACAAGGCCATTCCTTCCCTCGAAAAAGCGCTTTCGCGGGACCCCACGTTCCTTCCGGCGCGAGCCGCTCTCGGACAGGCTTACCTCCGCGTCGGAAAGGCGGAGCAGGCGATCCCGCACCTGAAGGCGTCGTTATCGACGGACGAGGACGGCAGCCGGCACTATCAGCTTGTCCGCGCATATCAGGCGCTCGGCCGGCTGGAAGATGCCCGCGAGGCCCTTGCGGAGCATCAGAGACTCCTTCAAGCCATAGCGGAACGAACGCGTCAGGAGCACGGGAGCGAGATCACCGCCCCGTAGACCAGCGCCGCTTACAACTCGGATGCTTTCACGCCCGCCGAGTGACGGTAGCCGACCCACTTAATGAAGGCGATGATGTCCGCCAGTTCTTCGTTGGTGTACTCGAGCGAGCTTGGCGGGTGCTTCCAGGAATCGTTGTCCTTCATGGAGCCGATTTCCGCCTTCTCCATCTTTCGGAGTTCGGGCGGCGTCTTGCTGAGGTCGTACAATTCGACGACCTTGTCGTCTTCCTTGACTTTCATCGCCGGGAATGGATCTCCGGTTTTGGGTTCGACCTTCTGCACGTACTGCGTCCGGGTCGATTTGATTGCCATGACGAACGCCCGAGCAGGGAGACGGGCGACGGCCTTGAGATCGGGTCCCGCAGGTGTACCGCGCCCGGCCAAGACGTGGCACGCCCCGCAAGGCTGGCCTTTCGTGCTCTCAAAGAAGAGTTTGTAGCCGCTCTGGGCCTGTGGCGGTCCCGAGAACGTCGTTGCCTGCGCGGGTTCCGTCTGAGGCGTACCGGCGGCAGCCTGAAAGAGAAGGACAGCGAGCCATATCATGAGTTCCCTCCACGGTGGAGCGATGTCGCGCTCCGGCATCATTATGCCACCAAGAGGGCCGCGCGCCTAGGGTCGGCTGCTGCGTTAGAGGCAGTACAGGGCGCCGCTTCTTGACATCCCTCGATCGCTTTCATAGCGTAGAGTCTTCAAGGAATACTATGCGGAATACCCGGATCCTATTCACTGCCACCCTGGTGGCGTTTTCGATTGCGTCCTCGGCCCGGGCGCAGCTCGGTCTGTTCTCGCGCGAGCAACGCGTCATGTTCACGCCCGAGTGGAAAGGCGAGCGATTCGACGATGGACGCCCGAAGGTGCCGGACTCGATCCTTCAACGCATGGGCGAAGTCACCGCCGAGGAGGCCTGGGGTGTCCTGCGCGGGGCCAAGTACAACCTCCAGTTCGAAGGGAACTGGCAGCAGATCATCACCGTTCCCGGCAAAAGACTGGTCGGCCGCGTTGTGACTGCAGTGTTCATGCCTGTCCGGCCCGACGTGAACTCGGTGATTGCCGCCAAGGGCAAAGAGGAAGGGCGCGTGCAGACTGGCGGTCAGAATTCTTGGGTCATCGACACGCTGAAGCCGGGCGACGTCCTGGTAGTGGACATGTTCGGCAAGATTAAAGACGGAACGTTCATCGGCGACAACCTCGGTACTTCGATTTTCACGAAGACGGGAACCGGACTCGTGGTAAACGGCAGCGTCCGGGACCTGTCGGGGATTCAGGAGATCAAAGGCTTCACCGGCTATGTACGCGGCTTTCACCCCTCGGCCATCGCCGACGTCATGCTGATGGGGATCAACGTGCCGATTCGTATCGGTGAAGTCACGGTCATGCCGGGCGACGTCGTCCTTGGCGATCCGGAAGGTCTCACCTTCATTCCGCCGCACCTCGCCGAGAAGGTGGTCGACAGCTCGGAGGACGTGCGCTTCCGCGACGAGTGGGGCCACCAGATGCTGCGCGAGGGGAAGTACACCCCAGGACAGATAGACAGCAAGTGGACTCAGAAGATGGAGCAGGAGTTCCGCCAGTGGGCTGAGCAGCGGAGACGGACGCCGAAAAAATAGCTACCCTACGTAACAGGAGGTCTTTATGTGTCGTTATCGGGCCTTATTGTCCCTTATTGTTTTGCTGATCGCCGCTCCGGCGGTCTTCGGCGCGGCGCCGGTGAGGATCTGGGAGCAGGACATCGTTATTCCGACGTATCCGATCGGTCCGGCAGAGCCGAACCCGATGTTCTACTTCGGGCGTGTCTACCAAGGCGCGCGGGGCGCCATCTATCCATATCCGCTCTACGACAAGCTGACGGACAGGAAAGAAGACAAGACGTACAAGGCCGTCTATCTGGAGAACGAATACGTCAAGATCTGCGTGTTGCCGGAACTCGGCGGCCGGATTTTTGAAGCGGTCGACAAGACGAACAATTACGATTTCTTCTACCGCCAGCACGTGATCAAGCCGTCACTCATCGGCATGTTGGGCTCGTGGATCTCGGGAGGGGTGGAGTGGAACGTACCGCATCACCACCGCGCGTCCAGTTTCATGCTCGTGCAGCACAAGGTTGAGGAAAACGCCGACGGGAGCAAGACGGTTTGGATCGGAGAACTGGAGTTGCGGCACCGGATGAGGTGGGCGATCGGCCTGACGCTGCGGCCCGGGCGCTCCTACCTCGAGGCCTCCTTCCGGCTGCTAAACCGCACTCCACTGGTACAGTCGCTCCTGTGCTTCGCGAACGTGGCGGTCCACACCAACGAGAACTATCAGATCATTTTCCCGCCGAGTACGCAGTTCATCACCCAGCACGCCAAGCGTGAGTTTTCACGCTGGCCGGTAGGGGACTCGTCCTATGCTGGCATCGATTACCGGGGCGTGGACGAAACGTGGTGGAAGAATCATCCTAATCCGGTTTCGATGTTCGCCTGGAACTACGAAGACGACTTCGTCGCGGGTTACGACCACGGCAAGCAGGCGGGCACAATGAGCGTGGCGGATCACAACGTCGTGCCTGGAAAGAAGTTCTTCGCCTGGGGTAACGGGCCGGCCGGAGAGATGTGGGACAAGATTCTTTCGGACGAGGACGGACCGTACCTGGAGTTGATGGTCGGCGCGTACTCTGACAACCAGCCGGACTATAGCTGGATTCAACCGTACGAGGCGAAGTCCTTTAAGCAGTACTGGTATCCGTTTCGAAACATCGGTGGCGTGAAGAACGCCAACCTGGACGCATCGGTCAACCTGGAGGTAAAGGGAACCTCCGCCGACCTCGGGTTCTACACCACGGCGGCGTTTCCGGATGCAACCGTGCTGCTGAAAGCGGGCGAGAAGGTCGTGCTCGAGGAGAAGATCTCGATCGCTCCGGATAAGCCCTATACGAAGAAAGTTTCCCTCCCTGCGGGGGTCGAGCCTCATACGTTGCGGGCCTCGCTCTCGGCCGGTGGCCGCGAGCTGATCGGGTACACGCCAGTCCGAGTCACAAAGGAGCCGATGCCGGCGCCCGTCGAGCCGCCTCCTCCCCCGAAGGAAGTGAAGACGACTGAGGAACTGTATCTCGCTGGCCTGCGGCTGGAGCAATTTCACAGCCCCGCGCTCGATCCCGATCCCTATTACGAAGAAGCCCTGAATCGCGATCCTGGCGATTCCCGCGCCAACGTCGCCCTCGGCACGCTGTATCTCAAGCGCGGACGGTTTGCAGATGCCGAGAAGCTTTTCCGCTCGGCGATCGCCCGGCTCTCGAAGAACTATACGTCTCCGAAGGATGGCG
This sequence comes from Bryobacteraceae bacterium, assembly GCA_035455185.1. GTDB lineage: Bacteria > Acidobacteriota > Terriglobia > Bryobacterales > Bryobacteraceae > JAEHDI01. Next base: position 10,398 of record DATIFQ010000340.1, read on the forward strand.
AGGCGTACTACTACCTGGGCGTAGCGCTGAAGATGCAGGGGAAGCTCGACGAGGCCTACACGGCGTTCTACAAAGGGATCTGGAGCGCCGCCTGGCAGCCCGCCGGCTGGTACTCGCTCGCCGAAATCGCCGCCGTGCGTGGCGATATGCCCTTGGCCCTTGACTTCGCCGACCGGGCGATCGCGTCGAACGCGATGAACACCCGCGCGATCAACTTGAAGGCAGCCATTCTGCGCAAGATGGGCCGTAGCGCCGAGGCGGTGCAACTGGCGAAAGCGGTGACAGACACCGATCCGCTCGACATGCGGGCGGTCGCCGAGCGTTGGTTGGCCGACAAGAAGAGCGGCGTCGCACGGGAGTTACGGACCCTGCTGGCCGAGCATCCCAACACGGGGCTCGAAACCGCCGTCGAGCTCGGCAACGCGGGGATGTATGACGACGCGATCGACGTGTTGCGGGAGATGGCCTCGCTTTCGCCTGACCGCAAGAGCGTTTCGCCGATGGTGTTCTACTACCTCGGCTATTACGCGGACAAGGTAAAACGGCCGATGGATTGCCGCAAGCTGGCTGCCACGCAGCCGGCGGAGTACGTGTTCCCATTCCAGCTTGAGGCGATCGCTGCACTGCGCCACGCCATGGAGGCCGATCCTAAAGACGCGCGCGCCCCGTACTACCTCGGCAACTTGCTGTTCGATTTGCAGCCCGAGACGGCGGTCGAACTGTGGGAGAAGGCTCAGCAGCTTGACCCATCCTTCCCCGTCGTCCACCGCAACCTCGCCTTAGCCTACGCGCGGCAGGAGGGCGGGCTCGACAAGGCCATCGCGAGCCTAGAGAAAGCGATCTCGCTGAACGGCGACGATCCGGTCTTCCTTTTCGAACTCGATCAGATGTACGAAACGGCGGGCGCGAGTCCTGAAAAGCGCCTGGCAATGCTCGAAAAGCGTCGCGAAACAGTCCTGAAACGTGACGATGCGATTTCCCGGTATATCGAATTGCTTGTGCTGGCGGGCCGCTACGACGACGCGATCGGCATGCTGCAGGGCAGGACTTTCCACATCTGGGAGGGCGGCGCGAGGTTCGGGGTCCACGGGTCGTGGGTGGACGCACACGTGCTTCGCGGACAGCAGCGGTTAGCGACGGGCAAGCATCAGCAGGCGCTCGAGGACTTCCAGGCCGCGCTCGACTATCCGCAGAACCTCCAGACGGCCCGCCCCAAGCGGGGCGGACGTTTCCCGGAGATCTACTACCACATCGGAATGGCCCAGGAAGCAATGGGCAATGCTCAGAAGGCCCGGGAGGCGTGGCAGGCGTCGGTGGCTCAAACGGTGGGAAGGGATGAAGATCTCGACGTGCTGGCCAATACCGCGACGGCCATGCGTTACTATCAAGCGCGCTCGCTCGAAAAGCTGGGTGAGAAACAGAAGGCAACCCGGATCTATCAGGCGCTGCTCAAGTCAGGCAACGAAGGGATGAAAGAGACATCGACGGTGGACTATTTCGCGAAGTTCGGCGAGCGGCAGTCGCGCCGCGCAAAGCTCGCGAACGCTCACTTTACACTCGGGCTTGGCTACCTCGGCAAGAACGACCGAGCGAAGGCGAAGCAGGAGTTCGCACAAGCCCTTGAGCAGAGTCCCGACCACCTGGCGGCAAAGACGAACTTGTCGGCACTGGACTGAGACGCATCGACCCCAACAGGCAAAGGACACAATGGCATGATTACCCGAATCGCGGGAGCGCTCGTAGTTTGTCTGGGCCTGCTTTCCGCGGCCCAACCGCCGATCCTGACCCCCAAACCGTCGCCGAAGCCGCGCATCAACGGCGCACGCATCTTTGGCGTGCGTCCCGGGCGGCCTTTTCTCCATACCATTGCTGCGACCGGCCAGCGTCCGATGACCTTCTCGGCGAAAGGTCTGCCCGCGGGCCTCACCCTCGACCAGAAGAGCGGCCGCATCAGCGGCTTTCTTTCGAAGCCCGGCGAGCATGTCGTCACCCTCCGCGCCGCGAACTCCCTCGGCGCGGCCGAACGCAGGTTTCGGATCGTTGTAGGCGACAAGATTGCGCTCACGCCGCCGATGGGATGGAACAGTTGGTACGCATGGTCCGAATCTGTGAGCGACGAGAAGATTCGCTCGGTTGCGCGCGGGTTCGTCGCCAAGGGTCTGGTCAATCACGGATGGACGTACGTGAACATCGACGACTGCTGGCAGGGTCTTCGCGGGGGCAAGTACAACGCGATCCAGGGCAATGAGCGATTCCGCGATATCAAGGGGATGTGCGATTATGTCCACGGTCTCGGCCTGAAGATCGGAATCTACTCGACGCCGTGGATGGCCACGTACGGAGGCTTCATCGGCGGCAGCGCCCCGACGGCAAAAGGCGATTACTCCGGCATGTGGCTACCGCCGGAAAAGCGCCTCCAGCCTTACCAGGTATTCGGACGCTGGCCAAGTTCCCAGCGTCTTGGCGCGCAGAAATTGGGAGCATACTGGTTCTCCGACGCCGACGCGAAGCAGTGGGCCGAGTGGGGCATCGACTATGTGAAACACGACTGGAAGCCGAACGATCCCCCTACCACGGAGCGCATCCTCAAGGGACTGCTGGCGTGCGGCCGGGACATTGTCCTCAGCCTCTCGAACGAAGCGCCGTTCGAACATGCGGCCGAGTGGGCGCGGCTTTCCAATCTCTGGCGAACCACCGGCGACATCAAGGCCACATGGGAGGCCGTGAGCCGCATCGGCTTCACGCAGGACCGCTGGGCTCCCTATGCGGGTCCCGGCCACTGGAATGATCCCGACATGCTTCAAATCGGCATGATTGGCGTGCCGAACACCTACGTTCGCACGCTGAAACCGACCGTGCTGACCCCGGGCGAGCAGTATACCCAGGTAAGCCTCTGGAGCCTGCTGGCGGCGCCGCTGTTGCTGAGCTGCGACATCGAGACCATGGACGACTTCACGCTGAGCCTGGTTACCAACGACGAGGTGATCGACGTAAACCAAGACCCGCTCGGCAAGTCGGGGGTGCCGGTCTCTCGCGCCGGCGGCCTCGAGGTTTGGGCGAAGCAGATGGAGGACGGCAGCCAGGCCGTCGGTCTGTTCAATCGCTCGGACCAGGAAGCCACGGTGACGGCGCGTTGGAGTGACCTTGGCGTTCGCGGCAAGCAAGAGGTACGTGACCTGTGGCGGCAGAAAGACCTCGGCGTATTCGAAGGGCAGTTCCAGACGAAGGTGGCTGGCCACGGGGTCGTGCTAGTCAGAGTTTCGGCGCGCTGACGCGTCGCCGCTCAGAGTTCGTGCACAAGTTTGCCGAGCGGGCGGCGGGGGGTGCGGTCGGGCGTCTCCGCCGGGTAGCCGATCGGCAGGATCGCCACCGGCGTGACATTCTCCGGCGCGTCGATCACCTGCCGCACAGCGTCGTCGTTGAAAGCGCCGACCCAGACCGTCCCTAGCTCCAGGGCCGCCGCGGCCAGCATTGCGTAGGTGCAGGCGACGGTCGCGTCCTGTACGGCATACAGACGGCGGCCACGCTCGCCGTACCTCTGGGCATTGTGCGTCGAATTCGCGCAAAATACCAGCACCACCCCGGCGGCCAGGATGAACTCCTGCCCCAGCGCCGCCCTAACCAGCCTTCTTCTGATCGGCTTTCCGGACAACGAAGATGTCATACGCCTGAAGGTTGCCCGCCGACGGCGCGGCATTCGCCGTTTCCAGAATTCTCAGCAACTTCTCTTCTTCCACGGGCTTCGGCTGATACGCCCGAATCGACTGCCGCTTTCTGACCGCTTCGAAGTAATCCATGGCGCACCTTGGCTGACGCGGAGTTCGGACTCCTATATACTCCTACTCGGGAGTCTTAAGCTCAATATGATCCGTATTCTCTCAGCACTTCTCTTTCTCCTGCCGTGTCTGCCCGCGGCCGCGCAGACCAGACGCATCGTAT
>DATIFQ010000341.1:0-3574 GCA_035455185.1 Bryobacteraceae bacterium
AGCCGGCGGCGGTCGCCACCACCGCCATGCCCATGAAGCTGAACATCGTGTACCAGCCCATCGACTCGAGCGAGAGGTTGCGGCGCTCGACGAAGTACGCGGGCATCCAGGTCATGCAGAAGTAGACGAAGTATTGATAACAGAACGTCCCAATGATGGTTCCCCAGATGACCGGACTCGCCAGAACCCGGAGGAAGGGCACCGCCGCGGCAGCCTTCTGCACCGCGGCGCGCTCGATCTTCCGGTCGTCGTCCTCGACGATCAGCATCCAGGGCAGAAGCCAGACAAGACAGCCGAGTCCGAGGATCACGAACATCGGGCGCCAGCCGTAGGCGACCAGTAACCAGGTGGCAAGCGGCGCTCCGAGTGCCGGGCCGGCCTTGGCCGCCGCCATGTACAACCCGACCGCCAGACCACGCTGGTTTTCGGCGCAGTGGAAGCGGATCCATCTCATGCCAGCAGGAGTGACGATCGATTCGAAGACGCCCAGGAGCATCCGCAGCGCGAAGAGCTGCCAGAGGGAGCCTGCCAGCGCTGCCAGCGCCGACATGACGCTCCACAGAAGAAACCCGGCCGCGTAGGGAAACTTGACTCCGAACCGGTCCGCCACCCATCCGGCGGGTATCTGGAGGAAGGCGTAAGACCAAAAGAACGCGGAATTGAGCAGGCCTCGATCCTGGTCGGTGAGATCGAAGAAATTCTTGAAATCCTGAGACGCAAGCGCAATTGAGAGGTTGACGCGGTCGAAATAGGCGATGACCATCCCGAGGCAAAGCAGCCCGATGATTGTCCATCGCCGCGAAGGAGTCATAGTCGCTTCAAGAGAGTGCATCAGCAGTCGTCCCGGTGGACACGAAGCTCCTCAACATATCACACGAGGTGGATCGCAGGATCGATGGCCTGGCGCGCGTTCGTGTGACACAATGTTGGCTTGATGTGCGAAGCCGTCACCGATCCAGGGGGTCTTCCGGATGGAACTCCGAGTGCTCGCATTCGTTCTTGCAGGCGGCAAGGGAACCCGCCTCTACCCTCTTACGAAGGAGCGCGCCAAGCCCGCCGTACCCTTTGGCGGGAAGTACCGGATCGTTGATTTCGTCCTCAGCAACCTCATCAATTCCGGGATCTACTCGATCTACGTTCTCATCCAGTTCAAGAGCCAGTCGCTGCTCCAACACCTGCGCGACGGCTGGCAGTTCAGCGGGTTGCTGAACGACTACTTCATCATCCCGGTGCCCGCCCAGATGCGGATCACGGGCGAAACGTGGTACCGCGGAACCGCCGACGCCATGTACCACAACCTGAACCTGATCGAGCAGTCCCATCCCGACCTGGTGGTCGTGTTCGGCGCTGACCACATTTACAGAATGAACATACGGGCCATGGTGGAATATCACCGGGAGAAGAAGGCGGAGGTGACGATCGCCGCCATACCCGTCGAGAAGCGCTGGGCCTCCGAGTTCGGGGTGATCGAAACGACCGCTGACGGGCGGATTGTCGGCTTTCACGAAAAGAACGCGGACGCCCCGACCATTCCGGGAGATTCGGAACGCGTTTATGCGTCGATGGGGAACTACATTTTTTCCACCGGCAGGCTCCTCCACGAACTCAAAGAGGACGCGGAGAACGAGAGCAGCAGCCACGATTTCGGGCGCGACATTCTTCCCTCGCTGGTTGGCCAGTGCGAGATGTTCGCCTACGATTTCGACCGGAACCCCATCCCGGGCGATCCTCCGGAGGTGCGGCCGTACTGGCGCGACGTCGGAACGATCGACGCGTACTTCGAAGCGGCGATGGACCTGCGCTCGGTGGTGCCGGCGCTAAACCTTTACAACAAGCTATGGCCGGTGCGGACCGCGGGCTATCCCGACCCCCCCGCGAAATTCACGTTCGACGAAGACGGCCGGCGAGGCGAGGCGATCGACTCGATCGTCTCGGGCGGGAGCATCCTGTCGGGCGGTCTGGTGCGCCGCTCGGTCCTACACCGCGGGGTCCGGGTTCACACGGGCGCGGTGGTGGAAGATTCGATCATCTTTGACAACTGCGATATCGGGCGGCACTGCAAGATCCGGCGAGCCATTATCGACAAGAATGTCGCCCTCCCAGAGGATTCCGTAATCGGCTACGACCTGGAATCGGACGAGCGCAACTACCACGTCTCGGAGGGCGGCATCGTGGTTGTCGAGGGAGGGCGCACTCCGGTGGACATCGCGAGAGTGAGGTTGTAGCGCGGGCGGCGCGGCGGGTATCCGCGTTCCTCGGCGGGTTGCTCTCCAGCAGAACCCGCCTCAGCTTCATCAACCGCCCCCGCCTTTGTCGTGCAATTGGGAACTACGGTCTTTGGCCCGATCACTCAGGTGCCCCAGTCCACCTCAATAGGTTGGGTCTGCCGTATTCGGTCAAGGTAGTAGCGGATCGAATCGGGCCGATCAAGAAACCTGCCCGCCGTCATCTCACCGTTGAATTCCCTCTGAACAATCAGAATCCCTCGGACTTGATTGTCACGTGAGTGCATGAAGACGTACACAGCCGGGTCGTCGCTTGAGTACAACGGGATCTCTGCCGTGCCCGACATTCCCGGGTAGTATCGCTTCGCCCACATGCGTACAACGGATATCACATCGCATTGGCTTGTTGCGATTTCGGATCCTACGGCGGCTTGGGGATTGACGGTTATGCTCTGCTCGTACTCGGAAATCCGCTTCGGCGCTTCTACACAGCCCCTCGACGCTGGAAGCCGGCCTGCCTGCCCACTTGATGCATTCGGCTGTCCGGGCGCCACTTGTACAGGAACGCAACCTGGATCATTTCGCGGGCCCAGAAATAGGCGTTCGTACTCGTAAAGCGCCGCGGAATTCGACCCTCTATACAGAGGAGACTGATCGACACTGACAAGAGGTCCGACGGTGCCGTCTGGATTCACCCTTGTCCCAATCGCTACCCTGAAAGCGGCAATCAGGATCACCCATCTGTCAGTGAACCGCACTGCTTTTGCACGAACGCTACCCCCGAAATGCGCCGCACCGGATGTGTTCCAGTAGCGGTACCACCAAAGCGCGCGATTCACCTTAGTCTCCAGTTGATTTGCTGAGTCTGGCGCCATCGTCGAATTCTGAGCACACGACACAAGCGTGATGACAAACATTACCGCCGTCGCTCTCATCGACGCCTCCCAAGTCGGCGGCCGGAGGGCAGGGGGACCGCCTGAACCGAGCCCTTGGCGGTTTGTGCGAAATCATCAGATCGCTTCGTACCCTTGGTCCACGTGATTCCGAAAAGTATTTCCGCGCGCCATTTCCGGTCCGCCGCTTCATGCATTGTACGCTCTCTGCGAGACGCGGCAAGCTCGTCTCCAGAATTGCGCATTGGAGCAGAAGGAGATCACAGGCCACAAAAGACGATGGCCTGCGCCACCGGCTTTTCAGGTCAGCGGGCAGAGCGTTTGTGGAGGGCGGAGATGACCATGCCGGTGGCGATGACCACGAGGCAGCCGATGACGTTGTACCAGAGGAACGAGATGCCGGTCAGGAATCGCGCGGCGAAGATCGCCGCTTCACCCGCGATCACCCCGTAGAAC
>DATIFQ010000342.1:0-42785 GCA_035455185.1 Bryobacteraceae bacterium
CCAGGTATCGGTGACTACCTCATATCGCTACCGGAGCGGGTTCTCCGGTCGACGTCAGCCGTAGCCGGGGGCTTGCTTCGCGAACTCGGCGATGCTGCCGTCCCTGCCGCGGTGCGCCGGACGCTCCTCTACCGGTGGAGCCGCTGGACCCGCTCGGCCGGCCTGGCATCCCACCGCACCGGAGAGTTGTTCGATGGCGTGGTGCTCGATCACTACACTCGAACACTTGCCGAGATCCATCAGACCGGCTATCTCGCCTACTGGGTGCGCGCGCTGGGTCCGTACTTCCGTGCCGCCGCCGCACAGTTTTCGCCGTCCCGCGGCTCTGAAACCGGACGATTCCTGCGGCGCGCTGACAGAAGGGCGAGCGACGTAAGTTAACGGTACGCCGTTTACCCGGTTTACTTCCTTCCTAGTACTTACCGTTCGGAATTCCCATGGAATTCCAGTGACCACCGATGCTACGTTCGGGCGGAAGGACAGCACTCCACATGACCTACAGCCGTTTTCTTCTGCCCGTTTGCCTAGTCACCGCCGCTGCCGTTGCGCCGGCGCAGAACCCGAGCGTAACCGTGAGCGTCGACGCTGCCGCCAACCGGCGTCCCATCAGCCCGGAGATTTATGGAGTTGCCCACGCGTCTCCGTCTGCGCTGGCCGAGCTGAACGCTCCGGTGAACCGGCACGGAGGTAATACCACCAGCCGTTATAACTGGCAACTCAACGCCGACAACAGAGGGTTCGACTGGTACTTCGAGAGCATCGCGTATTCGAGTTCGACACCGGGGGAACTGCTGGATACGTTCATTGCCGGCAGCCGCGGAGCCGCCGCTGAACCGATGCTGACGATTCCGATGGCCGGTTGGGTGGCGAAGCTGGGGACGAACCGCGGCAAACTTGCGAGCTATTCGATCGCGAAATACGGAGCGCAGACGGACCGCGACTGGCAGTGGTTCCCCGACGCCGGCAACGGAATCCTGACCAACGGCCAGCTCATCACTTGGAACGATCCAAACGACGCGAGCGTGCCCGCCAATTCGGCGTTCCAGCAGGGATGGGTCCAGCACCTGACGGGCACGTGGGGCACGGCCGGGAACGGCGGCGTCCGGTATTACATCCTAGACAACGAGCCAAGCATCTGGCATTCGACCCACCGCGATATTCATCCCACCGGAGCCACCATGGAGGAGGTCCGGGACAAGATCCTCAACTACGCCGCGATGATCAAGACCATCGATCCCGGCGCACTCATCATTGGCCCGGAGGAATGGGGTTGGAGCGGGTACTTCTTCAGCGGATACGACCAACAGTACGGCGCCGAACATGGATGGAGCTACCTGCCGGACCGGGCCGCTCACGGCGGCTGGGACTATCTCCCGTGGCTGCTCGACCAGTTGCGGCAGAACAACCAGTCCGCCGGGCGCCGCCTGCTCGATGTCTTTACGGTGCACTACTACCCGCAGGGAGGCGAGTTCAGCAACGACACTTCCAGTTCGATGCAATTGCGCCGGAACCGCTCCACACGCTCGCTCTGGGATCCGAGCTACGTTGATGAGACGTGGATCGCCGACAAGGTCATGCTCGTCCCTCGCCTGCGAAATTGGGTGAACAGCTACTACCCAGGCACGAAAATCGGCCTGACGGAGTACAACTGGGGCGCGGAGAACCACATCAACGGAGCCACCACCCAGGCCGACATCTATGGCATCTTCGGCCGGGAGGGACTGGACTACGGGGCCCGCTGGACCACGCCTGCTTCATCGACTCCCACCTTCAAAGCGATGAAGATGTACCGCAACTACGACGGTAACAGATCCACATTTGGCGATACGAGTGTAAAGGCAACCGTGCCGACCCCGGACAACGTCTCCGCCTTCGCTGCCGAGCGGTCGCCGGATGGCGCCCTGACGGTAATGGTGATCAGCAAGTATCTGTCCGGGAACACGACTGTCACCGTAAGCCTGGCTGGCTTCAGCAGCCAAGGGGTTGCTCAGCCGTGGCAGCTTACCTCGGCGAATCAGATCAGCCGGCTGGCGGATGTCACCTTCAGCGAGAACACGTTTGCGATCGTGCTGCCGCCACAGAGCGTGACGCTATTTGTGATTCCGGGTGCAGGCGGCAACAATCCGCCGGTTGCGGTGGCTGCGGCGTCGCCGCTCTCGGGAACTGCGCCGCTCGCCGTGAGCTTCGATGGCGACGGGTCTTCGGACTCCGACGGAACCATCGCCTCCTACGCCTGGAACTTCGGTGACGGCGCGACGGGATCGGGCGTCACGGTGAGCCACACATACAATGCTGCCGGAACTTACACCGCGACTCTCACGGTTACCGACAACCAGGGAGCCACTTCGAGCGATTCCGTGTCCATTGCTGTGAGCTCAGACGTTCCGGCCGCCCCATCCGGGCTTTCGGCAAGCGTCACGGGCACGACTGTGAACCTGCGGTGGACTGACAACGCGAACAATGAGGACGGGTTCTACATCGAGAGAGCGCTGAAAACGAAGAAACCTGCCTTCAGCCGTATCGCTTCGGTAGCCGCAAATGCGGCCACATATTCAAACACGACTGTCCCTCGGGGAACGTATCTCTATCGGGCACAGGCCTTCCGCGGCGGTAAGGTCTCGGCCTACTCCAATCAGGTGCAGGCCCGCGTCCGGTGAGCGGGGTGCACATCCCCCCATCGCCGGTAATTCTCAGGCTGTGTACTTTCTCGCGATCTTTGTGAGCTCAGACATCAGGCGCGGCATCACCGACGCCGGGTCCTCTTTGTCTTCGTATTCGAGCGCCAAGTATCCGCGGTAGCCGCCTTTGGCGAGCATGGCAGCAATCCTGCCCCAATCTTGTTTCTCTGGCTTCCCAGCCTCCACACGGATATCGACTTTCACCTGGACATTGACCGCGTACGGGACGCACATCTCGATCTGGTTGTAGCCGTCCCTGTCGAAGTTCCCGGTGTCGAGATTGATGCCGACCCACGGAGAGTCGACTTTCTTCACGATCTGGATGATGGTCTCGGCCCTTTCGGTGATGCCGCCGTGATTTTCGAGCCCCAGAATGACTCCCTTGCCGCTGGAGTATTCGGCACAGACTTTCAGCGTATCGGCACACCATGTTGCCGCATCTGCCTCCGTGGAGCCTTTCGGAACGTGGCCTCCGAACACGCGGATGTGCCCCGCACCGAGTTTCGCCGCCGCGTCGACCCAGCCCTTCACTTTCGCGACCTCCGCGTCACGGGTGTCGCCGGGCGGCTTGCACATATCGGTGCTGATGGAGATGGAATAAATGTCCACGCCCATCTTGTAGGCGGCGCGGCGCAGCGGCATCAGGAACTCGTCAGAGGTGTTTGGAAACCAATACACCGTCAGGTCCAGTCCGTCTACGTCGAGGTCCGACGCCAGCCGCACGAGGTCCTCGTACGTCATCGATTTGTTTTTGAGAGCGTCGCGGAACGAATAGGCACAAATAGCGGTCCGAAATCGGGACTTCACACCCGCTCCGGACACCGGCGCGCCCAGCGAAGCCGCAAGCCACGGCATACTGGCCAAAAGTTCTCTTCGGTTCATACCATCTCCTCGAAATATCCTACAACGCATCCCCTTGCGAATGCGTATCGGCGATAATCTGCCTATGCGTTCCCTGTCGATCTTGGGCTTTATCCTCGGCCTTCTGGCGCCGGCACAAGGCTGGCAGACCGGACGGCCCCCCGTCGAAAGCTATGTCAACATCATCACCATCGATGGCTCCATGCGAGAGAGCATCTTCTCGGCCTCGGCTCTGTTTGAGGCGCCGAACTGGTCGCCCGACGGCAAGTACCTGCTGTTGAACTCGGAGGGGAGGCTGTGGAGGCTGGCCGTTGCCGGCGGCGAGCCGGAGACGGTCCCGACTGGGGACGTCGGTGGGGTCAACAACGACCACGGTATCTCGCCGGATGGGAAACAGATCGCCCTCTCCGCGGGGCCGATCTACATCATGCCCGCGGCCGGAGGCGATCCCCGCCGGGTGACCGACAAAACGCCTAGCTACTACCACGGCTGGTCGCCCGACGGGCGCACGCTAGCGTACTGCGCGGAGCGGGAAGGCAACTTCGATATCTACACGATCCCCATAGAAGGTGGGCAAGAGACGCGCTTGACGACGCAGGCCGGATACGATGACGGACCCGACTACTCTCCCGACGGCAAGTGGATCTATTTCAACTCCGACCGGGCGGGGACATGGGACGTCTGGCGCATGCCGGCCTCCGGCGCCGGCTCCGAAGACTCACTCGCCGAGCGCGTCACGAGCGATGAACTCGAAGACTGGTTCCCGCATCCGTCGCCCGACGGGAAATGGCTCTTGTTTCTCTCCTACGAGAAGGGAACCAAGGGTCATCCACCGAACCAATATGTGTCGCTGCGCATCATGCCGCTCCCGGGCGCGAAGGTCAACAGTCCGAAGATCACCGAGGTAACGAAGCTGTTCGGGGGGCAAGGGACGATCAATGTCCCCTCGTGGGCGCCCGACAGCAAGCGTTTCGCCTACGTCAGCTATCGCCCCATCCGCCCTGAAGAGAGCGCTCCGAGACAATGATCGACAAACCGAGGATTCGCCGCATCGTCAACAGCGTCGCGCCCATCCGTGTGTGCGATAACGGCGGCTGGAGCGACACCTGGTTCGCCCGCTACGGCAAGGTCTTCAACATCGCCGTCTATCCGTACGTAGAGGTACAGATGCGGGTGCTCGACTGCGAGGCCAGCGACCGCAACCGCATCACGATCCACGCGGAAAACTACGGCCAGCGTTACTCCATCGGCGACCCGAATGGTCTCTACGACAAGCACCCGCTGCTGGAAGCCGCCATCGACTACATGCGGGTACCCGCCGGCATCGGGATCGAGGTTTCGATCTTCAGCGAGGCGCCGAGCGGTTGCTCAACCGGCACTTCCGCCTCTGTCAGTGTCGCTCTGATCGGGGCACTGGACTGCCTCACTCCAGGCCGCATGACCCCACACGAAACTGCCGCCGCGGCGCAGAGAATCGAGACGGAACTGCTCAAGCAACAGTGCGGCATCCAGGACCAGATCGCCGCGGCGTACGGAGGCATCAACTATATCGACATGTACGAATACCCGCACGCCTCTGTCAGCCCGGTTCGCGTGCCCGATCCGGTCTGGTGGGAACTGGAGAGCCGGCTGTCGCTGATCTTCGTCGGCCAGTCGCACAGTTCGTCGGACGTGCACAAAATGGTGATCCGGGAACTTGAGGATGCAGGTCCCGATGCCCCGAAACTCGCACCCCTACGCCGCACGGCGGAACTGTCCAAGAACGCGCTTTACGCAAGCGACTTCGAGGCGCTTGGCCGGGCCATGATCGACAATACCGACGCCCAGGCATCGCTGCATCCGGGCCTGGTCGGGCCACACCATCAACGCATCATTGACGTCGCCCGCCAGTACGGTGCGATCGGTTGGAAAGTGAACGGAGCCGGGGGAGACGGGGGATCGGTCACCGTCCTGAGCGGCTCGGACCGGTCTTCAAAACGGGCGATGATCCGCGAGATCGAGGCCGCGGACCGGTGTTACCGGCATATTCCGATCCACCTGAGCCGCTTCGGGCTTCGAACGTGGGAATCTACGCCCGGACCGGTGGCATTGGCACGGTGATCTGGAAGCTCGCTCCGGGTCGCCCTTCACGATTGGAGGCGGTCACGGTGCCGCCGTTTTCCCGGACGATCGATTTCACAATATGGAGACCGAGTCCGGACCCCGCGGGCCGCGTGGAGAACCGCGCCTGGAAAATCCGCGGCAGGATTTCGGGGGGAATTCCCGGCCCGTTGTCCTCCACCATGATCTCGACATGGTTGGCGCTCCGGCGGCCGCGAATCTCAATGGCGCCGCCGCTCCGCATCGCCTGCGCGGCATTGATCAGAAGGTTGAACAGGACCCGTTCCCAGGCGGTCGGTTGTCCGGGGAGCCGGATACCCGGCTCCACATTGCAGGCGAACTCGATCCCGGGGATGCGCAGAACGCGGAGAACGTCGCTCGCAAACTGCACGGCGTCCTCCACTATCGCCTCGAGTTCCAACACGGCTGGGGCGCTCTCGTGAAGGCCGGTGACAATCCGTTGACCTCGCGACGCACTTCGCCGCAGAGCGCGTGCCAGTGACGTCCATTTTTCGTCGGCGGCCAGCACTTCGACGGACTCGAGGATCGTCTGGAAGACGTTGTTCAAGTCGTGTACGATGCCCTCGAGGACTAAATCCTGCTCGCGATCCGCAGGCACGGACTACTCCGCAATCTTCCGCAGCGTATCGTAAAACTCGGGAAACGATACGGACGCCGCCTCGGCGCGCTTGATTGTACACTCGCCGCCGGCGCGCAGCGCCGCAACAGCAAACGCCATCGCGATTCGGTGGTCCCCAAAGGAATCGAACGAGGTGGCTCGGAGGTTCTGCCGGCCGGGGATGTTCAGCCCGTCGGGCAGGACCTCGGCCTCCACTCCGGCCCGCCGGAGGTTCTCGGCTATTGTGGCGATCCGGTCGGTCTCCTTCACCCGCAGTTCGGCCGCGTCGCGGACCATGAGACCGTTCTCGCTGGCGGCCCCCAGGACGCAGAGAACCGGGATTTCGTCGATCAACGCCGCTGTAAGCTCTTTTTCGATTACCCCTCCGCGGACCGGAGCATTTTCGACCAGGATGTCGCCCGCGGGTTCTCCTGCAGTCTGGCTGAGATTCAGGATCCGGATGCGTGCGCCCATAGAGATCAGGAAATCAAGCAATGCGGATCGGGTCGGGTTCAGACCCACTCCCTCGATCACCAGCTTCGAGCCAGGGACCAACACGGCCGCCACGAGGAAGAAGGCCGCAGAGGAAAGGTCGCTCGGAACAGTGAGTTCGCGCCCGTTAAGTTTCGGACGTCCCTTGACGGTAATGGTCTGGCTGAGTACCTCGACGTCGGCGCCGAACTCCCGCAGGGCGACCTCGGTGTGATCACGGGTCTGGACGGATTCACGAACAATGGTGGTGCCGTCAGCAAACAGTCCGGCGAGCAGAACGCAACTCTTGACCTGCGCGCTCGGGACGGGGAGCTTGTAGTCGATCGGCCGCAACCGGCCCCCGCGAATCTCGAGGGGCGGGAATCTTCCCTCGCGGGCCCGGATCGAGGCGCCCATCTCCGCAAGGGGCTTCATCACACGATCCATCGGCCGCCGGGCTAAGGATTCATCGCCGGTGATGTGCGTGGCGAAGGACTGTCCGGCGAGGATGCCAGACAACATGCGGATGGTCGACCCGGAATTGCCGGCGTCGAGAATGCCGGCGGGTTCTTTCAGACCGTCCAGCCCGCGGCCGCCAATCGTGACCTGGCCGCCGTCGCGCTCCACCGGAACCCCAAGCGCCCGAATGCACGCCAGGGTCGACCCACAGTCGGCGCCGGTCGAATAGTTCCGAATGCTCGTCACACCTTCGGCGATAGCTCCCAGCATCGCGTAGCGGTGTGAGACGGACTTGTCACCGGGCAGCCGTATCGAACCGGACAGCACCCGGGCTGGGGAGATCCTTTCTTCCATGGAAGACTCCCCATTGTACCCGCGTGCGGAACCGTCGTCAGCCTATCCCACAGTCTTATGCCGTCAGCGCAAGAACGGGCGCGAAGTCAGGGAAGGCCCGTGGTTCGCGATAGCGTTGAAACCGGTACCCTACCCCGAAAATGGTCTCGATGTAGTGGTCGCCGTGGTCTCCCAGCTTTTTCCGCAGCCGGCGAATGTGGACATCAAGAGTGCGAGTCCGGATCTCGCGGCTGTAACCCCAGATCTGCATCAACAGGACGTCGCGGGGCACAATCTCCCCCGTGTTATCCACTAGTAGCGCAAGGAGTTCATATTCCTTGCGAGTCAATACCATCTCCAGGGAGTCCAGGTACACCCTGCCCCTCTCGAAATCGACCTGCAGATGCTCGTCGCGATACGTCTTCGGATTCTCGATTTCTTGGTAACTCATACCAGCTCCGTAGCCTCTCTAAGATCGATGCTACGGGGTCGGAGTCGGAAGGTGGTCGAAAACGTGTAAAAAAGATGTAAAACCCACGCTACTCGATGACAAAAGGGCCTGCATTCTTCACCTTCACGTCTCCGACTCTTGCGGCATGGGCTCTCACTGACACGGTTACAAAGCGCGGGGCATCCTTCGTCTGGAACTGAATCGCCGATTCCTGGTCCGGGTCGAGGATCTCCTCGTCGATCGGACCTTTCTTGGTGGTCACCACGCGGTTGTCCGGATCGCGAAAATCGAACTCCACCACAAGTCTTTCTGCAGGCATTTCCCCGATGTTCTTCACCCGGCCGTCCAGGGTCACAAGTTCCTCCGTTCGGTGGACGTTCAACTCGAGGATCTCGATCTCAGGCGGCCGCGGCTTGCGCTTTTGTTGCACGGCGAACAACAATGTGGCGAGCACGATCAGAACTGTGAGGGCGCGCTTCATCAGGTCATAGTCTACCAGGAGGTATTCGGATGATAACCCGCCGGAATTGGATGCTGGGCGCGGCGGCCGTGTCCTCGGCCACTGCGGTCCAGTCGAAGCCGAAGCACATCGCGGTCGCCAGTTCGAACGGCCTGCGAGCGTGCGCTCGCGCGGTCGAACTCCTCCGCCGCGGGGCCGACACGCTCGATGCGGCCGTCGCCGGAGTCAACATCAACGAAGAAGACCCGGAGGACACCTCGGTCGGATACGGCGGGCTCCCAAACGAGGAAGGCGTCGTCGAGCTGGACGCCAGCGTAATGCACGGTCCTACACGCCGGTGCGGCTCTGTGGCGGCACTGCGCGGCGTCAAGACGCCGTCAAAAGTCGCGAAACTCGTGATGGAGCAGACCGACCATATCATGCTGACCGGCGACGGCGCCCTGCGATTTGCGAAGGCGTTCGGCTTCCGCGAAGAAAACCTTTTGACAGAGAAAGCACGGATCGCCTGGCTCGTCTGGAAGCAATCCCTTCGGGACGCGGACGGGCACAACAACTGGACAGACGGACTGGACGCACCCGCGTCCCGGCCCTCCGTTAAGCCGCGGTCGAGCCTCCGGATGCTGTTCCCGGGTGTGGACGAGACGACGCTCGCCTGGGCCAGGGACGTCGTCATGCATCCGCCGACGGGTACCATCAACTGCCTGACGCTGAATGAGAAGGGCGAGATGGCCGGCGTGACGACGACCAGCGGCCTTGCCTGGAAGATCCCGGGCAGGGTGGGCGATTCGCCGATCATCGGGGCCGGCGTGTATGTCGACCCGGACGTGGGCGCCGCGGGTTCCACTGGCCGAGGGGAGGAGAACATCCGTGTCGTCGGCGCTCATACGATCGTCGAGAACATGCGCCACGGAATGACGCCTAAAGAAGCCTGCCTGGATGCGCTGCGTCGCGTCGCGCGCAACTATGACAACGACGCCGCCCTGCTGGCGAAATTCGATCTCCGGTTCTACGCACTCCGCAAAGACGGGCAGTACGCGGGAGCGGCGCTCTGGAACGGCCGCATATCGGGCGGGAAGTTTGCTCACGCCGAATTCTCAGTCAACAGCGGAGGAGCGAGCCGTCTCGAGAAGTGCGCATACCTGCTGGAGCGGAAGTAACCGCTTCGGCGCTCAGCGGGCCAGAATGTCCCGCAGAGTGATTGCTCCGAGGGCGAGGGTCAGCCCGACAAGAACGACCACCGCTGTCCAGGCCACCACGTTATAGGTTCTTGGGTTGACCCACTCCCCCATCAGACCCTTCCGGTTCACGAGCAAGACCATGAAGATCAGCACGAAGGGCAGCAGAACGCCATTGATCACCTGGGAGAACAGGATCATCCGCACCAGCGGAAGCTGCGGCAGCAGCACTACTCCGGCACCGACCGCCACCAGCAGCGTGTACAGCCAGTAGAAGACCGGTGCCTCGCGGAAACGCTGGTTCAGGCCGGATTCGAATCCGAGCCCTTCACAGACGGTGTACGCCGTCGAGAGCGGGAGAATGCAGGCGGCGAACAGAGAAGCGTTGAACAGCCCGGCGCAGAAAAGAAGGTAGGCGTAATCTCCGAACGGTTTCAGCCCGAGCGCGGCGTCGGCAGCGTCCTTGATGTCCCTGGGTGACACCGTCCAGATGGAGCCGGCGCAAGCGACGATGATGAAAAACGCGATCACCGCCATCGCGATGCAGCCGACGATTACCTCAATCCTCGATTCCACGTATTCCTTCGCCGTCACTCCCTTCTCAACCACCGCGGCTTGCAGGTAGAACTGCATCCAGGGAGCGATCGAGGTTCCCACTAGCCCGATAACGAGGGTGATGTACGCCGTGTCGAACATCAGCACGGGACGGACGCTGTAGATGGCCGCCTCCGCCCAGTTCGGCTTCACCAGAATGCCGGCGATGACGTAGCTGACGTACAGCGCGGAAGCAAACAGGAACACCTTCTCGACGCTGCGGTACGTTCCTTTGACGACAAGCAGCCAGACGGCAACCGCGCCGAGGGGCACCGAGATATAGCGGCTCACGTGGAACAACTCGAGCGAGCTGGCGATGCCGGCGAAATTCGCCATGATGTTGGTCAGGTTCGTCAGCAGGAGGGCCGCCATCATCAGAAACGTCGCTCGCAGCCCGAACTCTTCCCGGATAAGGTCCGACAGGCCCTTGCCGGTGACTGCGCCCATCCGGGCGCACATCTCCTGCGTCACGATGAGCAGGATGGTAATCGGTAGCAGCGTCCAGAGCGGGAGATAGCCGAACTTAGCACCGGCCTGCGAATACGTGTAAATTCCGCCGGCGTCGTTGTCGACCATCGCGGTGATGAAGCCCGGTCCGATCACGGAGAAGAACACCGCGATGTGGTAGCGAAACCGTTTCAGCATGCCATCCGTCGCTCATTTCTGTCGCAAGACCGTGATGATATCGTCCGCCGTGATCACGCCGGCCAGTTTTCCTTCCTCGCCGATCACCGGCAGCGCCAGCAGGTTGTACTTGTCGAATAGCTCCGTCACGCGATCCTGCTTCTCGTCGACCGAGACTTGAATCGGTGTGTCGGTAGCCAGTTCCTTGAGCCTGGCGGGTCCGGACGCGATGAAGAGCCGCGCCAGCGGAACAACCCCGACAAGCCGTTCTTCGCCGTCTATCAGGAGCAGTGTGTTGAGAGTCTCGAGCAGCTCCTCGTTGCCTTTCAGGGCTTCCAGCGCGTCGGAGACCGTCGCGTTTTCGTGCAGCGCGACATACTCGGTGTTCATCAGACCGCCGGCGGTGTCTTCCTCGAACTCGAGTAGCTCGCGAACCTCCGTTTTTTCCTCTGGCTCCATCTCTTCGAGGATCTCCTCGGAGGTTTCCTGTTCCAGTTCGGCGAGGACATCGGCCGCCTGGTCTGGAGACATTTCTTCGACGATATCGGCTGCCTTTTCCGTGTCCAGCGATTCGAGGATGCTTGCCTGCATCTTTGGATCGACTTCCGACAGCGCCTCGGCAGCCACTTCGCTGTCGATGGCGGTGAAGATGGCTTCCCGGTCCTCCGGGCTGAGTTCTTCGACGATGTCGGCGAGGTCTGCCGGGTGCATCTCTTCGAGCATCCGGTGCGTAATGTTCAGGCGCAGGCGCCGCTGCGGATCCGCCTCCACAATGTTGCAGAACTCCCAGCGGATCGAATTGGGCGGGATCGGCCGCTGAAGCTTCCGTACGACCCGCCGCGGCAGGAGCCCCTGCACGATCCTCCGGAAGATGCTTCGCATGCCGACGTCAACCTCGGAAACGAAGAGAACGTCGCGATCTTCGTCCTTCCGGATCTCGAACGTGACGTCAGTGACGCGGACCACTTTGCGCCCAGAGACGTCGATGATCTGCTGGTCGAGCAGGTCCCGGACCAGCCGCAGCATGTATTCGTCGGAATGGTAGGGGGTGAGCAGTTCGTCGCGAAGGTAGATGCCGTCGAGGGAGATGGATCGCACCTGATCGTGCCGGACAGTCAGCCAGGCCCACCCGCCGCCGACCAAAAAACGGTCCACACGGGCGGAATCGATGAGTGGAACCAGAGCCGCGTCTTTCACGCGGCCGATGCGGTGGCGCTTCAGGTCATAAACCTTCAGCCCGACCAGTTCCGTAAGGTAGAGCAGGTTCTCCGCCATCGAAAACGTCCAGCCCGCCGGGGCGTTCCGAGCGCTCCACGGGCGTCTCCCGTACTGGCGGCCTGCTGTGGTGCGCTCTACATCTCTTCTTCTCTACTACTATGAACTATCCCGCCGGAAACCCGCAATACATTATTGGAGTTTCTGCTTGAGCAATTCGTTCACGGTGCCGGGGTTGGCCTGACCGCGCGTCGCCTTCATCACCTGGCCGACGAAGAACCCGAGCACGGTTGATTTCCCGCCTCTGTATTGCTCCACCTGCTTCGGATTCGCCGCCAGCACGTCATCGAGGATCTTCTCGAGGGCGGTTGTGTCGCTGATCTGCCGTAAACCTTCGCGGTCGATGATCACGCGCGCGGACTCGCCGCTCCCGAGCATCTTGGCGAAGATCTCCTTGGCAAGTTTGCCGGAAATTTCACCCTTCGCGATGAGGGAAATCAGCTCGCCAAGATGCTCTGCACTCACCGAAGACTCGGCGATCTCCTTGCCCTGTTCCTTTAGCGCGCCCGCAAGGTCTCCCATCACCCAATTTGCGGCCACACGCGGGTCGCCGGAAGCCTTAGCCGCACGCTCGAAGTAATCGCTGAGTTCGTGAGTCGCCGTCAGGACTTGGGCATCGTACTCGCGCAGCCCGTACGACTCAATGAACCGCGCCCTCCGGCTCGCCGGCAGCTCCGGCATTTCGGCCTCGATCCGGGCCCGCCATTCGTCGCTGACGCGAAGCGGGACCAGGTCGGGTTCCGGAAAATACCGATAGTCGTGGGCATGCTCCTTGCTTCGCATCCCTGCAGTTTCTCCCGTATCCGGGTTGTAGAGGCGGGTCTCCTGGATGATTCTGCCACCGCCCTCGATCACCCCCACCTGCCGGGCGATCTCGTAGTCGAGCGCCATTTTGAGGAAGCGGAACGAGTTCAGGTTCTTGACCTCCGCCTTGGTCCCCAACTTCTCGGCGCCCTTCAACCGGACTGACACGTTGGCGTCGCAGCGCAGGTGTCCCTTTTCCATGTCGCAGCTCGACACGTCGACATACTGCATCACCTGCTTCAGTTCAGTGAGGAACGCATACGCCTCGTCCGAGCTGCGCATGTCGGGCTCGGTGACGATTTCGATCAGCGGCGTTCCGCAACGGTTCAAGTCGACATAAGAGTAGCGGTCGGAGTCGCGGAAACCCTCGTGAACGCTTTTGCCGGCATCGTCTTCGATGTGCACGCGCGTCACACCGATTCGCTTCCGGACACCCTCCACTTCGATCTCCACCCAGCCGTGCTCGGCCAGGGGCTCGTCGTACTGCGAGATCTGGTAGCCCTTAGGCAGGTCGGGGTAGAAGTAGTTCTTGCGAGCCAGCCGTGAGACCTTTCGAATCTGGCATTGCAGCGCCAAGCCGGCCTTCACCGCCATCTCGACTGCCTGCCGGCTCAGCACTGGCAGCGCCCCAGGAAGGCCAAGGCAAACCGGACAGACATTCGTGTTCGGTGGCGCGCCGAAGCTGGTTGGGCAGCCGCAGAAGATCTTGGTCCTCGTCGCCAGTTGGACGTGGACTTCGAGACCGATGACCGGCTCGTACTTCGCCAGCACCTCCGGCGCCACGAGGGCCGCGGTTGGGGACGACATTCCTTGATTATAGGGTGCTGCGTGTTTCGCAGCCTGGCGAGACGCAGTAGAATCGAAGCGCCATGCTCACCTCCAGCCGACGACAATTCGTCTCCGGGGCCGCCGCGCCGTTCCTGAGCCCGTCCGGGCGCGGAGAACGCCGGCCCAACGTCGTGATGTTCATGACCGACGATCACGGCGCCTGGGCGTTGGGCTCCTACGGCTGCCCGGAAATGGACACACCCAACATCGACAGGCTGGCCGCCGGCGGCGCCCGTTTCACCCGCGCCTATGCCTGCACTCCAGTCTGCTCGCCGAGCCGCATGACCTGGCTGACGGGCCGGATTCCCTCGGTCCACGGTGTGCAGGACTGGCTCATTCCCTCCGACAGCTTTGGGGCACGCACGCGCCGGTGGCTCGAAGGACACCCTGCGTACTCGGAAGTCCTAGCCAAGAATGGCTACAGCCTCGGTATGTGCGGCAAGTGGCACATGGGTGACGACGAGCGTCCACAGGCCGGCTTCACGTACTGGGCGACCGTCCCGGGCGGCGGCGGACCTTACAAGGACCCCGAGTTCGTCAAGAAAGGCCGGCGGGCCGTGATTCCCGGCTACAAGACGGATATCGTCGGCGATTGCGCTCTCGAGTTTCTGGAACAGGTCCGCGGCAACCCGTTCTTCCTTCTCGTGCCGTTCTACGCTCCCCACACGCCGTTCAACTACCAACCGGAGGAATACCGACAGCCGTACCTCAAGTCGAGGTTCTACTGCTTCCCGGATCCGCCCGCCCATCCGTGGCAGAACCCGGGGCTCAAGTCGCACCATGCGAACCGAGCGAGCAAGCTCGCATACTCCGCGCTGATTACCGGCGCTGACCGCAACGTCGGCCGGATAGTTCGAAAACTCGAAGAGATGGGCGTCCGCGAAGACACGCTCGTCATCTTCACTGCCGATCAAGGATGGAATGCCGGCCACCATGGGGTTTGGGGAAAGGGCAACGGCACAGTGCCGTTTAACATGTATGAGGAATCCATCCGCGTGCCGTTGATCTGGAATCACCCTCGGCGCGTCCGTTCCGGGCAGGTGCTGCCGCCGATGGTCTCCTCGTACGATTTCTTCCCGACGATCCTCGACTACCTCGGCCTGTCCGCCTCGCCCGATCCGAAGCGCGTCGGACGCAGTTACGCGGCATTTCTGCGTGGCGGCAAGCCCCGATGGCAGAACCGACTGTATTTCGAATTTGCCTACGTCCGCGCCGTCCGTACCGAAAACCTCAAGTACGTTGAGCGGACAAAAGAATGGCCAGCCGAGTTGTACGACCTCGAGGCCGATCCCGGCGAGACCCGCAACCTGATCGACGACCCCGGCTATCGTAAGCAGCGGATGGCGCTGCACACGGAGCTCTCCGGATGGTTCGACCGCATGGGTGCGCCACCGATCGAGGCATGGCGCTCCACGACGAAGCAGGAACTTACCGTCTACAGCCGCTAGAATAGGGGTTTATGGCCAAAGAATATGATCTGACCCCGAGGCGCGTCCCGAGGGTGGAAACACGCTACCGACGCATTGTGACTGAGATTCCGGCTCCCAAGTCGGTGCAGATCCTTGAACGCCTGCACCGCTACGAACCCCTGGCGATGCGCGGCCAGCCGCCGATCGTGTGGGACCATGCCGAGGGCTTTCAGGTGTGGGACGCCTGGGGCAACTGCTGGATCGACTGGTCGTCAGGTGTGCTGATCACCAACGCCGGCCACGGCCGCAAGGAAATTGTGGAGGCCGTCGCCGGCCAGGCTAACAGAAAGCTCCTGACGACGTACTGCTTCCCGACGGAAACGCGCGCGCAACTGGTCGAGCGGCTGGCCTCGCTTCTTCCCGAGCCGCTCAAGAAGGTCTTTCTGCTCACAACCGGTTCAGAGGCGGTTGAGTGCGCCATCAAACTCTGCCGGACACACGGCGTGAAACTGGGAGGCCGGTCCAAAAACGTGATCGTCAGCTATGACAAGGCGTTCCACGGCCGTACGCTCGGTTCCCAGCAGGCTGGTGGCATTCCGGCGCTGAAAGAGTGGATCGTAAATCTGGACCCGGGCTTTGTCCAGATGCCGTTCCCAGACGGCTTCCGGACGGAAGACACCTCATTCGAGTACTTCGAGCGGAGTCTTGCGGCGGCGGGCGTAAAACCGGAGGACATCGCGGGCATCATACTCGAGACCTACCAGGGGGGCAGTGCCTCGTTCGCGCCGCCGGCATACATGCAGGCCCTGCGGAAATGGTGTGACCGGCACAAGGTGCTGCTGGTATGCGACGAGGTGCAGGCCGGCTTCGGACGAACAGGCACCATGTGGGGCTTCGAACACTACGGGATCGTGCCCGACCTGGCGTGTTTCGGCAAGGGGATATCGAGTTCGCTGCCGCTGTCAGCCGTAGCCGGCAGGCCTGACGTGATGGACCTCCACCCGGCCGGCAGTATGACCTCCACGCACACGGGCAATCCCGTGTGCTGTGCTGCGGCGCTCGCCTCGATCGAATTGGTGGTCAAGGAGAATCTCGTCGAAAACGCGCGGAAGATGGGTGATCTGCTCCACCGAAAGTTGAACGAACTGAAGCCGCGGTTCCCGCAGATTGGCTGGGTGGACGGCAAGGGCCTCGTGGCCGGCGTTGCCTGTGTCAAGCCGGGCACGAAGGATCCGGACGGCGACCTGGCATGGGAGGTCGTCCGGCGTTCCATCGAGAAGGGCGTGCTGATGTTCTCGCCGGTCGGCTTCGGTGGCGGAACGGTGAAAATTGCACCGCCGCTCGTGATCAACGAAGATGCCGTGCTAGAGAGCACCGGCGTACTCGAAGAGGCCTTCGCCGAGGCGACAGTCGCGTTGGAGGCTGCCGTCCGATGAGCAAACCCGATGTCGTCGTCATCGGCGGCGGGATGATTACGAACGATCAGATCCTGCCGTCGCTGTACCAGATGCAGCGGTCGGGGCACATCGGCGAAATCAAGATCTGCGCCCTGAATGCTCGCCCGCTTAAGGACCTGGCCGATTCAGCGACGTTCAAACGCGCCTTTCCAGGCCAGTCCTTCCGATCTTTCCCGGACATCGCGGGTGACCTCGACAAGCCCTACCCGGATCTCTTCCGGGAAGTAATCGCGTCGCTGCCGCCGCGGAACGTGGTGGTCGTCGCGGTGCCCGATCAGCTTCACTTCAACGTCATCATGACGGCGCTGAAGCACAATCAGCACGTATGTACGGTGAAACCTCTGGTGCTGAAGGCTGCCGAGGCGCTCGAGATCGAACGGGAAGCGTACAGCCGCGGGCTCGTGGTTGGCGTCGAATACCACAAGCGCTTCGACGACCGCAGCCTGCTGGCCCGGCGGCGGTACCGCGAGGGCCGGTTCGGCGAGTTTCGCCTCGGCACCGCCTGCCTGCTTGAGAAGTGGTATTACCGCCATTCCAATTTCCAGAACTGGTGCACGGTCGAGAACTCCGACGCCTTCACGTACATCGGATGCCATTACGTGGACCTGGTGCACTTCATCACCGGCCTGCTACCGGTCGCGGTGAGCCTATACGGCATCCGGGATAAGTATCCAAACGGCAAAGAGGGATTCCTCTGGACCGACGCGCGTGTCCTCTGGAACAACGGCGCGTGCCTCAACGTGCAGAACGCGCTCGGCTTCCCGGATGAAGCGCCCGGCACGAATACTCAGGGTATGACGATGTATTGCGCTGGGGAGACGAACGGCACGTTGATTTCGCATTCCGACCAATTCCGCGGCTTGAAGTACTGCTACGTCAACCGGGACGACTCGCCGGGCGCGACGGTCTACGCTGAACCGAGTACCGACTACTTCCAATACCTCGATCTCGGCGGTCCCGGGATGATCCCCGTCGGCTACGGCTACCGCTCGGTGGAGTACATCGTCAAAGCGGCCATCCGCGCCGAGTCGGAGACAGCCGGCTTGGCCGAAGCCGATTCCTTGGCAAAGCGGCAAGCCATTCTCAAGGAGTATGACGCCGCGGGCGTCATGGCCACTCCGGCCAACAGCAGCTATAACGAACTGGTGATCGAAGCGGGGCGCCTCTCGATCCTCAACGGCGGTCGAGAGGCCGTCATCGAGTACGGCAAGAAGCCCGGCGTCCGCCTTCGGAACTGAGATGCACAACCGGCGCCTGCAGCTCTCGCGGGAGGAGATGCGGGCGCTCGGTTACCGGATCGTCGATCGACTGGTCGAGCACCTCGACAACCAAACCAGCCAGCGGGTGGCTACGAAAGGCGTGCGCGCCGAACTCGAGAGCCGCCTGCGCGAGTCCCTGCCGGAAGAACCTGCCTCCCCGGACGACGTCCTGAAGCAGCTCGAAGAGGACGTGTTCAGCCACATGCTGCACGTTGACCATCCGCGCTTCTTCGCCTTCGTCCCCAGTCCCGGTAACTACGTGGGCGCCTTGGCCGACGCTCTTGCCTCCGGGATGAACCCGTTCGTCGGCACATGGCTCGGCGCTTCGGGACCGGCGCAAGTGGAGTTGGTCACGATCGACTGGCTCCGGCAGATCTGCGGCCTGCCGGATGGATCGGGCGGCATCTTCGTGACCGGCGGCTCGGTAGCGAACCTGATCGCGCTGGCGGCTGCCCGCCACGCAACGCTGGGCGAAGACACGGCACACGCCATTGCCTACTTCTCCGACCAGACTCATTTTGCGGTCGAGCGCGGCCTCCGAGTGCTCGGCTTCGCGCCTGCGCAGCTCCGGAGGCTGCCCTCGGACGATCGATTCCGGCTCGTGCCGGCCGAACTGGAACGAGCGATTCGAGAAGATCGCTTGGCTGGCCGCAGGCCGTTTTGTGTAATCGCGAATGCCGGAACCACCAACACGGGCGCGGTCGACCCGCTGCCGGTGCTTCGGGAGATCTGCAGCCGCGAGAGTCTGTGGCTTCATGCCGACGGCGCGTACGGAGCGGCGGGGATGCTCTCCAGGAAAGGCCGCGCTCTGCTCGACGGATTGCCACAGGTCGATTCGCTGGCGCTCGATCCGCACAAGTGGCTATTTCAACCGTTCGAGATCGGATGTGTGCTCGTGCGGGACGCCGGTCTGCTTCGCAGCACGTTTCAGGTGCGGCCCGAATATCTCAAGGACGCTCTGCCCACCGAAGACGAGGTCAATCTGAGCGATTATGGCGTGCAATTGACGCGAAGCTTCCGCGCACTGAAGCTCTGGATGTCACTCAAGGTTTTTGGGCTTTCAGCGTTCCGTGAGGCAGTCGACTGGGGCATCAGGCTCGCCGAGATCGCCGAGGGAAGGCTGCGAAGCTCGGGGAAATGGGAGATTGTCTCGCCCGCCCAGCTCGCGATCGTTGCGTTCCGTTACGCCGGCGGTGACGACGCCGTCAACCTCCGGATCATTGATCGAATGTACGACGACGGTTTTGCCTTCCTCAGCTCAACGATTCTGTGCGAGCGCCCCGCTCTGCGGCTGTGTACGATCAACCCGAGGACCACCGAGGCGGATATCCTCGAAACGATCGACCGGCTTGAGCGGTTCGCACAGTAGTTGCCTGATTCTTCCCGTCAAAGATCCTGGAAACCTGACGCGGCGCGATCACGGAAGTTCTGCCTAGCGCTAGTCCGTACTAGGACACCAGAGCGACACCACGCGCGGAATCGCACGACATTCTCCAAATAATGATATGACGACAAGGTGAAATAAGGTCTTCCGCTTAGCTCATAAGTACCATTCTATGTATCAACTAGACTTACCTTAGCGCCTAAGTACCGAGGTGGTGATAGTACGATATCTAAGTGCAAACAGGGGTGAATACCTTGTTTTCGGAGTGGGATCTCAGGCACACTGGAGGCGATTCAAGTTCGGTTACTGAGGTGAACGATGCGTCGGTTGCTCCTAGTCCTGCTCGTCGCGGCCTTGCCGTCACCGGGGATGTCTCCAAAGACAAAACGCCGTCTGACGTTTGCCGCCGTGGCAGCCGCACAGATGCTGGACCTGCACACCTCGCTGGGAAGGAAGGAGGGCAATCCTCTACTGCGAGGCCCGAATGGCCGGTTCGCTGCCGGACGCGGAGTGGGGGTCAAACTCGGAATCCTTTCCGGGCTGCTGGCCGCGCAGGAACTAAGGCCAGCCCCTTACTGGAACTGGGTGAATGTTACGTACGCGGGCGCAAGCGCCACGATCGCGGTCCGGAATTATCGCGTGAGCAAGCCACCTGAGTACCTGGGGCCGGCTCGGTGAGCTGGCGGGCCGAAGTCGGATTACTGAACCACCCCACCGCCGCCACCTTGCGGCTCAAGGCGGATCTCGCCGAACGCCCCCTCGTACTGCTGGATGTTCTGTTGGAGGAGGTTGGCGAGCGCTTTCGCCTGCTGCGGACTTAGGTAGACCCCCTGGAAGTTGCGGATATTGACGCTATCGGGAGCGGTCTGGTTGATGGTGCCGAACAGCAGCAGGAAGTCCCACAGGTTGGCGCGGACCTGGACGCTGTTCGCGTATCCCTCGCGGTAGTCCTGCGAGAACGATAACTGGATCTTCGGCTGGGCGGCCGGCGTCATGAGCTATTTTCCTCCACCTTTGGCGCGGTCAATGTACTTCAGGTTCTCCACGTCGAGCCGGATGAGGTCTCCGACCTTGATGAACTGCGGCACCATGATCTCGACGCCATTCTCCAGCACGGAGGGCTTCCATGTACTGTCTTGCTGTGCATGCACCGGAGGGGCAGTGTCGGCAATTCGCACCTCAATGATGTCGGGGAACAAGACGCTGACCGGCTGTCCTTCGATGAACTCCACGGGCACGAGCATCTCCGGCCTGAGAAATCTGGCCTGAGGTCCGATGATGGCCACCGGGATTGGCACCTGCTCGAAGGTTTCGGGGTTCATGAAATAGCAGGCGTCGGCGTCGTTATACAGATACTCCATCGACTGTTTCTCGACCGGCAGATCCTCAAGCTTCAGGTCCGACCGGAAACTGTGCTCCCATAGGGTGCCGGTCGACAGGTTTCGGAGGCGGGCATGGGTGGCTCCCCCCATTTTGCCCTGCCCTGGATGGTAGTCGGCGATGAGCACCTTGTATGCCTGTCCCTCGTACCGTACTGCCATACCGGCGCGGAGTTGCGATGCTGTGACCATGCATTCCTCCGGACAAGAGCATACTACCGCGACTCGGCTGCCTAAGAAAGCCCCAGTCAGTCACCGGGCCGGGGCCAAAAGCCACTACATTGCTTCGCCACAAGACCAGATCTACACAGGAAATAGCAGGAAAAGCTCAGAGAGAATGGCGGGGACGACGGGGCTCGAACCCGCGACCTCCGACGTGACAGGCCGGCGTTCTAACCAACTGAACTACGTCCCCGCTAGGTTGTCGGATCGTCTTTATCCTACCACGCCGTACAACCGTTGTCAGTTGCCTGATGGTATAAAATCGGGACGATGAAACCCGCCTGTCTGATTCCCGCCATGTTCGCCATCCTGGGTGTCAGGGCGTCCGGCGAGGTGGTGCGCGTCGATCCCGCTCTGGACCAGATCGTATCGGAAGCAGCGCAAATCGAGAAAGTCGCTGGAGGTTTCGCCTTCACCGAGGGGCCGATTTGGGCTCGCGATGGCTATCTCCTCTTCAGCGACATCCCAAACAATGTGATTCAGAAGTGGACTCCGGAAGGTAAGGTTTCCCTGTTCCGAAAGCCGAGCGGCTACGACAAAACCGATGCGCCGAAAGGGGCTTTTATCGGCTCAAACGGCCTCACGCTCGATCGCGAGGGTCGGCTCACCATTTGCGAGCACGGAAACGGCCGCGTCACGCGAATCGAAAAGGACGGCAAACTCACCGTCCTCGCCGCGAAGTACGAGGGCAAACGACTCAACAGCCCGAATGACGCGGTGTACAAGTCGAATGGATCTCTGTACTTCACCGATCCACCATACGGCCTTCCAAAGGAGGACCAGGATCCGAAAAAAGAGCTGCCATTCAACGGCATTTACCGGATCGCCGACGGCGTGCTCCAGTTGCTGTCGAAAGAGTTGACACGCCCGAACGGCCTCGCTTTTTCTCCGGACGAGAAATATCTCTATGTCGCCAACTCCGACCCGGCGCGAAAGATCTGGATGCGATTCGAAGTGAAGCTGGACGGAACCATCTCCAAGGGCCGCGTTTTCTATGATGTGACTCGTCGCACCGAGGAAGGGCTGCCCGACGGCATGAAGGTGGACAGGCGGGGCAACCTTTACTGCACCGGACCGGGTGGCGTCTGGATTTTCTCTCCCACAGCAAAACACCTTGGCACAATCCGGCTCCCCGAGACGCCGGCCAACTGCGCATGGGGCGATGCCGACGGCAAGACGCTTTACACTACCGCCCGCACGAGTCTCTATCGTATCCGGCTGAACGTCGAAGGCGTCCGGCCGTAAATTCTACGAGGCGGTATTATCCCCGAAAAGGCGTGACTATGGGTACGTATCGCGGATGGCCGTGTCTTCTTACGCTTGTCTTTACAGCCGCTTCGGCTGGTGCGGACTCTCCGTGGGTCGAGACCCGCACCTTCTACACGAATGCGGAAGGCCTGCCCGACACGGAAGTGCTGGCGGTCGCCGCCACATCCGGCGGCGACGTCTATGTCGGTGCCCCCAAAGGTTTGGCTCGTCTCTCACGTGGGCAGTGGGTCACCGTTCCGGCCCTTGCCGGCACTCGTGTCGAATTACTCGTACCGGACGGGCCGGACCTGCTGGTTGCCACGAGCGACGGGCTTCACCGTTTGAGCGCGAAGGCTGCGACGCGGTTCGTGAAGCCCTGAGACGCGATCAGCCGGAGGTGGAGGCCGAAACGGAGGATGGTTGCCCGGGCGCAGGGGCAGCAGCCGTCTTCGCGGTCTGGGGCTGTGTGATGTCGATGCTGCCTTTGAAGAAGGCGCCGTCCTCGATGACCACGCTCGCCATCTTGAGATCGCCGGTCAGTCGCGAGTTCTTCCGAAGAATGATGCGGTCGCTGGCCTCGACGTTGCCGTGCACGGCACCGTAGATCTCGACCTCACGGGCGCGAATCGAGGCGCGAATCTTCGCGTTTGGACCGATCGTGAGACGGTTCTGACCGACGTCAAGTTTCCCTTCCATCTCGCCGTCAATCGAAAGGTCCTCGCGACTCAGGATCTCCCCTTTGACCACCATTGATTGGCCGATGGCCGCGGGACGCCGCTGAGTGTCCGCGGCGGAACGAGCCGGCGGTGGCGGGGGCGCCTGCATTACCTCCGCGGGCGATGCCGGGCGGCGCTGCTCGGCGCGGGGATGGTCGTCATCGGATGCGCGTTTGTTCCACATGCTCATGATTCCGTCCTCGTGAAGAGTTAAACATATTATCGCAGCACGCGAACGGCCAAACGAGAACGCCGCTAAGCCGATGAGAATATGCGGAGAGGCCAGCCCGTTGCAGCCGAAGCCCGCGGAAGTTTCTTCCCCCACTGGGAAGAAAAGGCCGGCCGCTGGGGGGTTCTTTGATACCGCCGACGCTCCCATCGGCGAGCGGTTCCTCTTTAACGGCGTGCTTGCCGTGCTGGTCTTGCAGGCCACGTGTTCTTGCAAGGGCAACCGAGCGTTACTGTCGCAGCGTTGACCCCGCGCTCGGAAGACGAGAGAATAGAATCTTTTGTTCCAGTGTCCGAGCGAAGGTGTCTTCGGCCCGAGCGAAATATGAGACTAATACCCAGGGACGAGAAGTTCTTTCAGCTCTTTTTGAAGCAGGTACGCCTGATTTCGCAGGCGTCGGATGTGCTTCTGACAGGTGTGAAGGCAGGCAATGCGAAAATGGCGACGGCCTGCGAAGTCATCCAGCGGCTGGAGCACGACGGTGACGACGTAATCCACGACATTCTTACCCGCCTGAACCAGACCTTCATTACTCCTCTCGATCCGGAAGACATTCACTCGCTCTCATCGAGTCTGGACGACGTTCTCGACGGTATCGAAGATGCTGCCTATCAGCTCACGGCTCACAACGTCGAGCCGATTCCGCCGGCAGTTGTCGAACTCTGTGAGATTGTGAACTATTGTTCTCATTCGATCGCCCTGGCCTTCCAGGCACTTCACGACGGAAAAGCGCTTCTGGAACATTGCGTGGAGATCAACCGTCTGGAAGGCGTGGCGGATCTGCTGGTTCGCCGTGTGTTAGCCGAGCTCTACCGAAGCGACATTCATCCGATGGCTTTCATTAAGCTGAAAGAGGTCTACGAAGTTCTGGAGGCCACAACTGACCGATGCGAAGATGTGGCCGATGCGCTGCAGGGCGTTGTCGTGAAGAATAGTTAGGCTGCCGCCATCGCCATGTTGTCACTGGTTGTCATCATCGTTGCGGCGGCGCTGATTTTCGACTACATCAACGGCTTTCACGACGCAGCCAATTCCGTCGCGACTGTCGTTGCTACTCGCGTGCTCTCCCCATTTCAAGCCGTACTGTGGGCCGGCTTCTTCAACTTCGCGTCAGTCTTCAGCTTTGGCACCGGTGTGGCGCACACCGTGGGCGCAGGGATGGTTGACATGACCATGGTGACGCCCTACGTAATCCTCAGTGGCCTTATTGGCGCCATCATTTGGGACCTGTTCACCTGGTGGCTCGGCTTGCCCACAAGTTCCTCGCACGCCTTGTTCGGAGGTTATGCGGGTGCGGCCATGGCGCACGTTGCCCACCTCAAAGGGGTCGCCCATGCCGCCGATGTCATCCTGTGGAAGGGCTGGATAGGCACCCTTTTTTTCATGGTCGCCTCTCCCATCATTGGATTGGTGCTCGCGTACCTGCTGATGGTCTGTATTTATTGGCTTTTTCGGAGATCAACGCCGCGAAAGATGGATGTCTACTTCCGGAAGCTCCAACTTTTTTCAGCGGCGGTTTACAGCTACGCCCATGGCACGAACGACGCTCAGAAAACGATGGGCATCATCACCCTCGTACTCGTGACCGGCGGATATCTCGAGAAGTTCGAAGTGCCGGTCTGGGTCATGCTCAGCGCCTGCGGGGCCATCGCGCTGGGTACACTGACGGGTGGCTGGCGCATCGTACGCACGATGGGAGTCAGGCTGACTCGCTTGCGCCCGCGCGGTGGCTTCTGCGCTGAAGCAGCGGCAGCCACGTCCATCTTGCTAGCCACGCATCTTCACATCGGTGTGTCGACCACACATGTGATTACGGGCGCGATCGCGGGTGTTGGTTCTATCCGGCGGGTAAAAGCCGTGCGATGGGGCGTTGCGGCCAACATCATCTGGGCGTGGATCTTTACCATCCCCGCAGCCGCGCTCGTGGCGGCGTGCTGCTTCGCGCTCATCCGCGTGTTCGTCCGGGAAAGCTGAGAATCTGTTTCGCCGGCCGCGAGCGCAACCCCTTCAGCCGGCGGCATTCTCGTTAGCCCCGCTATTCTGTTGGTGCCCGGGGTGGGAATTGAACCCACACGGTGGTTGCCCACCAAAGGATTTTAAGTCCTTTGCGTCTGCCGATTTCGCCACCCGGGCAGAGACTGTCACGCTGCTGTGCCCCATCAGCCTCATTATAGTGAACACATCAGCCCCGGAATCTCCGAAGTCGGGTTCCAAAGGTGTGGCGGAAACAGCGCGGCACGACCGCTGTGAGTGACGATACCTGGGTCGCCGGATCGAACCCGTAGAATTTGCTCCGCAGCGTAAAAAATGCGGGTGTTTCCAGTCAAGCCCGTGCACGAAGCTGCGGTGGCGATGAACGGAAAGAATTGGAGCATCAATACTTGGGACTGATGGAACGTCACATGCTCTCGCTGAGTCTGCGCCGCGATTCGGCGACTCAACGTTAGAGGGGAGAAGGACATGTCAAGAATTGTGTCCCTACTGGTGTTTTCTACAGTGTTCTCGATGTTGGCGCTCGCGGAGAGCTGGTCGGGAAAGCTGCTGGACGCCAACTGCTACGACCAACAGAAACAAGCTAGTGCGTGCAGTGCCACGAGTGAAACGACGGCCTTTGCGCTGGATGCCGCCGGCAAGATCTACAAACTGGATGCCGCCGGCAACTCAAAAGCCTCTGATGCTCTGAAGAATCGTGCTGATCGGGCGACCGACCCAGCCAAGCCACAGTCGAAAGAGGTGATGGCCCAAGTCACTGGTGCTGAAAAAGACGGAACCATTGCGGTTGAGAGTATTGAAGTACGGTAACCTAGCACCTGGGAGCCGTCCTCGAACGGCTCCCGATCTTCTCCTGCATTGAGGGCTCGGGCCGAGAGGAGGATTGAGCGGACGGTAGCGAGTGAACTGTGCGGAAGACACCCTTCGTTTGCCCGAGGGGTGTGATACGCTCACGTAGATGGGGTCCTGTGTTCTGCGTCAGTTATTCTGGCGCTTTTCATTCGGTCTACTTGTGCTTGGAAGCTCAGTTGGCAACTGCGTGGCCCCGGTGACGCCGCGCGAGCCGGATGTGCGAGAGCGTGAGCGACTGGCAGAGACTTTCCTCAGAGAAAAGCTTGCGCTTTGGCAGCGGCGTCTACACCTCCAGGATTGGACCATTTCTGTTGTCACGTCTAACTCGGACGCCCTGAGACCCGGGACGCGGGGCAATATCCGATGGGACGCAGATACGAAGACTGCTGCGATTCGGGTCCTGGACGCCTCCGAGTACCGCATGCCCTTCCGCGCCGCGCTGAAGGACATGGAGTTCACTATCGTTCATGAATTGATCCACCTGACACTCTCACCTCTGCCGCGTAGCGAAAGCAGCCGCAGCAAGGAAGAGTACGCCATTAATCGGATCGCCGACGCGTTGCTGCAAGGTGACCGTGACGACTGACCTAGGCGGCTCCGGCACAGGCCCAAAGGATTTTAAGTCCTTTGTGTCTGCCGATTTCGTCAACCGGGCCTACTGACATTCAAACACTTGTCGGACGCGCGGCGGGCGGGCCGATCACGATATAATTCAGCATCAGGCCGTAGCAGGCGCCCTAGTAGATAGAGGAGTGCAATCTTTGGACGCGTCTCCCGCACCTCATTTTGAAGCGTTGCTTCAACGCGATATCGACGTCATCCGTAACAGGCTGCTCGAAATGTTGAGACTGGATGAGGAGGCGTTGAAGCGGGCCTTTGACGCCGTCCTGTCCCGCGATCGCCAGCTCGCCTATTCGGTGATCCTGCGTGACCAGGAAGTGGACTCCCGGGAAACCGAACTGGACCGGCTCTGTATCGAGTTCATCATGAGGCACCAGCCAGTCGCAAGCCACCTGCGCTTCGTTTACGGGGCCAGCAAGGTGATCAGCCAACTCGAACGCGTCGGCGACTACGCAGAAAGCATCGCCCGGCAGGCGTTGCTTCTGAGCTCAGTTTCCTATGAGGTACCCCGGGAAATGTACAGCGAGATCGCGAAACTGGCGGTCTCGATGCTGCACAACGCCGTTCGCGCGTTCGTGGACAAGAATCCCGACCTCGCCCGAGCCACTATGCTCAGCGAGCCGCGGGTGAATCAGGTACGTGACCGCATCATCGTCGAAGTGCTCCAGTGGCGCGAGCAAGGCATTCTGCCTCTCGATGCGCTGGCGCCGATGATGACCGTGGCGCGCCGGTTCGAGCGCGTTTCCGACCAGGCAACGAACATCTGTGAAGAGGCGCTGTATTTTGCCACGGGTGAGTATATGCGGCACTTCCCGAGCGGCGGCTTCCGCGTGGTATTTGTGGATGAGACCCATGGGTGCCTGAGCCGCATGGCCGAGTTGATCGGCAATAGGCTGGGTGCGGAACGGTTTTCCTTTTCGAGCGCCGGAGTCGAAGCCGGCACTCTGGATCCGCAGACGGTCTGGTTTCTCGCGGAGAAGGGCTTCGACGCTTCCCACGAAAAATCTCTGTCCATCGAACAGATACCACAACTCGAACACGTGCAGATGGTCATCCTGCTCTCGAAAGAGGCTGAGGCCGTTATACCGCGAGCCCCTTCAAAAGCGCTGAACGTGCGGTGGCTGGTTGCCGATCCTACGCGAGTGCACGGCACGCCGGACGAAATACGCGCGGCATACGAACACGCGTTCGAGGCGCTGACCACCCATATCCGAGATCTGATTCAAGCTGTCCTTGGAAATCACGGAAATCCGAGTGATGAGAACACGAATTCTACGATCTGATACAGCGGTGATGAGATTCGCCTCGTGCGCGCTGGCGGCCGTTGCGCTTGCATTTCTGGCTGTCGGCTGCGCGCGATCGAAGCAACCCGAGAAGACGGTTATCCAGAACACGGGTTCCGACACCATGGTGAATCTCGCCCAGGCCTGGGCGGAGGAATACGCCGCCGTTAACCCGACGGTCTCGGTGGAGGTGTCCGGCGGTGGTTCCGGCACAGGAATTGCAGCGCTGATCAATGGCACGGTCGACATCGCCAATTGCAGCCGCCGCGTTGAACTGCAGGAGATCGAACAGGCAAAGAGCAACACCAAAAAAGAGCCCAGGGAGTTCATGGTCGGCTATGACGCAATGGCCGTGTACATCCACAAGAGCAACCCGCTCGACGAGATCACGCTCGACCAGTTGGCCGAGATCTACAGGGAAGGGGGCAAAATCACCCGGTGGTCGCAATTGGGAGCCAAGATGCCTCCGGAAGCCGACGAGATCATCCTGCTCAGCCGCCAGTCAAACTCCGGCACCTATTACTACTTCCGCGAGGCGGTGCTTGGCAAGGGGCACGACTTCAAACTCGGCTCGCGCGACATGCACGGCTCCAAGGACGTCGTGGAGTTGGTGTCCAAGACGCCCGCGGCAATCGGATATAGCGGAATGGGCTACGCGACTCCAGACGTCAAAATGCTGCGTGTCGCGAAGAAAGCGGGTGACAAGGCATATGCGCCGACGGTCGAGAACACACTGAACCACACCTATCCGATTGCCCGGCCGCTTTTCATGTACACCTTGGGAGAACCTTCCGGCGCCGTGAAAACGTATCTCGACTGGATCCACTCGGAGGCCGGACAGAAAATCGTGGTCCAAAGCGGCTACGTGCCACTCTCCCAACCGGGCGCGCCACGCTGACGCATGTCGACGGCGGGCTCGTCCACCCCAATCCGGCGGCGATGGCAGGCCGGCACAGAAACTGCCATCGAAGCGCTGATCCATGTTTGCGGCATCAGCGCGATCGTCTTTGTCTTCGGCATCTTCTTTTTCGTGTTTCGAGAAGGAGCCGGAATCCTGTTTCGCTCATTCAGCTTTCGCGAGTTCTTCACCAGCACCGAATGGTATCCGACCTCTCAGAGCCACGTGCGTTACGGCGTGCTGGCGCTGATTGCAGGCACAGCCAGCGTCACCGCGCTGGCGATGGCGCTCGCGGTGCCGTTCGGCATCGGAGCGGCGGTGTTCATCTCCGAATTCTGCGGGCCTCGTTTGAGGGAGTCACTGAAGATCGTCATCGAACTGCTTGCGGCCATCCCGTCGGTGGTTTGGGGGTTCATCGGATTGACGGTCATGAACCAGCTCATCATGGCAGTGTTCGACGCGCCGATCGGCCTGAACGTCCTCAACGGCGGTGTGATTTTGGCGCTGATGAGTGTGCCCATCATCGTTTCGATCGGGGAGGACGCGCTCAAAGCGGTTCCCGACTCTTACCGCGAGGCGGCGCTCGCTCTCGGCGTCACGCGCTGGCAACTTGTATACCGGGTACTGCTGCCGGCGGCCAAGAACGGCCTGCTCGCCGCGGTTCTGCTCGGCGTGGGCCGCGCCGTCGGGGAGACGATGGCGGTGCTCATGGCCACTGGACACGCGGTCAAGGTTCCAACAAGCCTGATGGATTCCGTCCGGACGCTGACCGCGACGATCGCCGCCGAGCTAGGTGAGGCGCCGGTAAACTCCGATCATTACCAGGTGCTCTTTGTGATCGGCATCCTCTTGTTCATGATCACTTTCGTGGTCAACCTGACGGCCGATCTGGTCGTGCGGGGGATTCGAAACAAGTGAAAAGTTCTGTCTTTTGCGGGTGACTCAAGGTGTTCCAGGCGACTCCATTCACGCGGCGTAAGCAGGCAAGCGAGCTTCTCGCGAAGTCGATCTTCCTGCTGATGACGTTGCTGATGGTCCTCCCCCTTATTCTGATCGTCGGATATCTGGTGTACCAAGCCTGGCCGATCCTGTCACTCGATTTTCTCCTTACGAATCCGAGACACGGAATGCGGGCTGGCGGCATCTGGTCACCGCTGCTCGGGACAATCTATCTCGTCGTGATCTCGCTGATCATTGCCACACCGATCGGTGTGCTGGCCGCGGTCTTCCTGAACGAATACGCGCGTGACACCTGGTTCACCCGAATGGTCAACCTTGCGGTCGTCAATCTGGCAGGCGTCCCCAGCATCGTCCACGCCCTGTTCGGTCTCGGGGCGTTCGTGCTTGCCGCCGGACTGGGCAAGTCGATCCTGGCTGCATCGTTGACCCTGGCAATCATGACGCTGCCGGTTATCATCGCGAGCACCAAGGAAGCTCTGGCAGCCGTCCCAATGGCGTTCCGCGAGGCGTGCTGGAACGTCGGTGCCTCCCGCTGGCAGACGATCCGCCATGTCGTGCTTCCGAACTCGATCAGCGGAATCCTGACGGGCGTGATTCTCCAGGTCTCGCGCGCTGCCGGCGAGACTGCTCCGGTGATGTTCACCGGTGTGGTGTTTTTTAAGGCGATCCGGGAAGGCGACCTGTTCGCATACGGTCCGTTCGACCAGTGCATGGCGCTGTCCATGCACCTGTTCACCATTTCCACGCAAGTGCCGGACGTACCCAAAGCCTTGCCTTACGGAACGGCGGTAGTGCTGCTGGGCACTGTTCTCGCGGTGAACGCGCTGGCGATCCTGATTCGAGTCCGCCTGCGCTCGCGGAGGAAATGGTGACCCCCGGCCCGATGGTCGAACTGGCGGACCTGCGGGTTCGTTACGGGCAGCGCGAGGCCCTCAAAGGCGTCACCTTCGAAATGCGCCGGAACGAGGTGTTCGGCATTATCGGCCCGTCGCAGTCGGGGAAGACCACGCTGCTGAAGGTGATCAACCGGACGTTGGACCGCGTTCCCGGGGTCATGATCAGCGGCACGGTGATGGTGGATGGCGTGAACATTCACCGGATGAAGGACGTGTACTCGTTGCGGCGCAAGGTCGGCATGGTCGCGCCGCTGCCCGTCGGGCTGCCGCTGTCGATCTTCGACAACGTGGCCTTCGCGCCGCGGATGGCCGGCATTCGGGACAAGGCCGATCTCGAAGCGCGCGTCGAACGGTGCTTGCGGCAGGCAGCCCTGTGGGACGAAGTCAAGGACCGGCTCGACAGCCTCGGAACGCGGCTCTCCGGCGGGCAGCAGCAACGGCTGACAATCGCCCGCGCCCTCTCGCACGACCCGGAGGTGCTCTGCCTGGACGAGTTCTCGATCGCCGTTGATCCGGTCACGACGATGCGGATCGAGGATGTCCTGAAAGAGCTGCGGTCCCGGATGACAATCATTCTGGTCACGAATCTGGTGCAGCAGGCGCGCCGGCTGGCTGACCGGACCGCTTTTTTCCTGAACGGTGAACTGGTGGAGACCGGCCCGTCCGAGGTCATCTTTTCCGACGCGCCGGCGAATCGCAAGACGTACGAGTATGTGAACGGGATTTTCGGATGACACCTCCGGCGGCCGCGACCTCCTTCAGCATCGAGACCAGGAAGCTGAGTCTCTGGTACGGGAGTTTCCAGGCGCTGAAGGATGTGTCCATCACGATCCGCCAAGGCGAAATTACCGGTCTGATCGGCCCGTCGGGTTGCGGCAAGACGACGCTACTGCGCTGTTTTAATCGCATCAACGAGCGTTACGGCTATGTACGGACGACGGGCGAAATTAGAATTCTCGGGAAGAACATCTACGATACGGATGTCTCGCTGATCGAGCTGCGCAAGGAAGTCGGCATGGTGTTCCAGCGCCCCAACCCGTTGCCGATCTCCGTGTACGACAACGTCGTTTTCGGCCTTCGCGTCCACAGCGGCCTTGGCAGCCTGAGGAAATCAGTTCTTGACGAAGCGGTGGAAAAAGCGTTGCGCGAGGTTTCCCTGTGGGACGACTTGAAAGACCGGTTAGGGGTCCGCGCCACGACGTTGCAACTGGATCAGCAGCAGAAACTCTGCATCGCCCGCCTTCTCCCTTTGAAACCCGAGATCATCTTGATGGATGAGCCATGCTCAGCGCTGGACAGTGAAGCGACGCTCGGCATCGAAGAGCTCATGCTGTCGCTGGCCGGCAGGTACACGATCCTGATCGTCACTCACAACATGGCTCAGGCGCGCCGGGTCAGCGACGAATGCGCGTTCATGCTGCTCGGTGAAATCGTGGAACATGCGCGCACCGAGGATCTATACCTCACTCCTAGAGACCCGCGCACCGCCGACTACATTGAAGGACGCTACGGGTAGGGTCAAGTGAACGAGCGCGACCATTCCGGCCCACGCGAAGCGCCGGCGCCGGTTCTGCTGATGGTACGCGAACTCGGACCGGGGGGGAGCGAACGGCAACTCGCTGTGATCGCCCGCGCGCTGGATCGGGAACAGTTCGAGCCACACGTCGGCTGCTTCCGGCCGGACGGAATTCGCGGAGACGAACTGCGCGCCGCCGGCATCCCCATACTCGAAGTCCCTGTGCATTCTTTTGCCTCCACCAGGGCGTTCGGAGCGGTGCGGCCGTTCGCACGCTACATCCACGAACGCGGCATCCGGCTGGTGCACACATTCGACGAGCCGATGAACGTTTGGGGTGTCCCGGCGGCGCGCGTAGCTGGCGTGGGCGTGGTGCTGTCAAGCCAGCGCGCGCATCGAGAGCTTGTGCCGCCCCTGCGCCGCCATATGCTCCGCTTCACAGACCATCTGACCGACGGCGTGGTGGTGAACTGCCTGGCTGTGCGACGTCACCTCATCGAGGACGAAAAGGTTTCCCCGTCCCTCATCCATCTCTGCTACAACGGCATCGACACGGCCGCGTTCGCACCCGAACGGCGACGGCCTGACTCGCTCGCGGCCGCCGGCCTCACCATCGGCTGCGTCTGCGCTCTCCGTCCCGAGAAGGATCTGACGACGCTCGCACGGGCCTTTGCCGCCGTCCGCCACTTGCATCCAGACATGAGGCTCGTTATCGTCGGCTCGGGGCCCTCCTTGCCCCTGCTGCGAGACTGCTGCCATTCGCTCGACCTCGAAAACCAGTGCGTTTTCGAGCCCGCCACCAGCCGCGTGGCGGAGTGGCTCGGAGGGATCGACATCTTCGTCCTGCCGTCGCTCTCCGAGGCGTTGTCGAACGCACTCATGGAGGCCATGGCCTGCGGCTGTTCCCCGGTGGCCACCCGCGTCGGCGGCAATCCGGAACTGGTTGAGCACGGCCGGACCGGTTTTCTGTTTTCGCCCGGCGAACCGGAGGAACTGGCTGCCGTGCTTCGCACGCTGATCGAAAATGACCCACTCCGGCGCGAGCTCGCCTGTGCGGCGAGCGCGAAGGTCAGGGACAACTTCTCGATCGAGGTGGCCGCGCGGCGCATGGGCGAGATCTACCGCCATTTTCTCGACCGGCGTGGGGACCGCTGAGACGGGGAGACTCCGGGCCCTGCGGGTCGACTAAGATCGAAACATGAACGAACTTCGAGGCATCAACCGCCGTCGCGCTCTGACCGCTCTCGGAGCAGTCCCGATCGCTGGCCTAGCTCCGCAGACGAGGGCGGCGGAAGACGGTGCGGCGGCGCCGTCCGACAAACCGCGCGAGTTGGCGCCGATGGAAGCGGACATGGGCACCCTATACCCGGACATCGAGCGCCTGGTCGCGGCGAATCGGCCGTCGCATTCCTTTCTTGACAGCCGTTTCCAGTCCCTCGAAGACTGGAAGCGGCGGGGGCGTGAGCTTGCCTGGGAGTCGTTCGGTTACAGGCCCGCCACCGTGGACCTCAACCCAAAAGTGGTCGACCGTCAGGATCTGGGGGAATTCGTGCGTGAGAAGGTCCTCTTCTCCACCACGCCGCAATTCCGCGTGGCGGCCTACGTACACATCCCAAAGAACCGGACCGGCCGCGGACCAGCCATCGTTGACCTGCACTCCCACGGAGGAATGTTTCTTTTCGGGAAGGAGAAAGTAATCGACTTTGGCCGCAATCACCCGGCGATGACCGAGTATCACAAAGGCAACTACGGCGGCCGCCCGACCACCACCGCGCTCGTGCGCCGCGGCTACGTGGTTGTCACGATAGACGCGTTCATGTTCGGCGAGCGCCGTCTCATCATGGATGAAGACTTGAAATACGGCTGGGAGCGCTCCCGGTATTCGGTGGAGGACGTGAAGCATCTGAATGCTCGCTGCGCTTCCAAGGAGGACACCCTCGCTAAGTCGCTTACGCTCGCCGGCATCGCGTGGAACGGCGTCGTGGCGTGGGACGACATGCGCACGGTCGACTATCTGCTCACGCGTCCGGAGGTAGATCCAAAGCGAATCGGATGTGTGGGAGTCTCCTTCGGCGGGTATCGTACCCTGTTCCTCGCCGGCCTGGACGAGCGCATCGCCGCGGCTTGTGTGGTGGGCTTCATGTCCACCATCAAGCCGATGGCCCGGAGACACATCGACACGCATTCCTGGGTTCACTTCGTGCCGTCGCTGCACCGCTACATGGACTGGCCCGACGTCGTGGGCATGATGGCCCCGAAACCGCTGATGGTGCAGCAGTGCAGGCAGGACGGCCTGTTTCCGCTCACCGGCATGCGGGAATCACTGGAAAGGATCGCAGCCATTTACGAAAAGGCAGGCGTGAAGAGCCACTTTGATGGCCGCTTTTATGATGGTGGGCATCGCTTCGACGTCCCGATGCAGGAGGACGCCTTCGACTGGTTCGACCGCCACCTGAAGGCTTGACCACCGGAAACTCTATTGAAAGCAGCTTACCGAATTACTGATAAATGACTGATAATGGTTCCAGCGGTGCTGGAGGCGGAACCCCCACTGCATTACTTAAGCAAGGAAGAAGTCTCGAATGACCAGTCGATTTGCCGCGATCGCATTTGTTTTCGCGGCTGTTGCGCCGGTGTGTCCCAGCCAGGAGGTGGCGCCTCCACGGCCAAGGGCAGGAAAAGTCGAGATCCTCAAGTCGGCCGCATTGAAGCCCGGAATGAAAGGCGTCGCCTGGACCGTGTTTCAGGGCAGCGAGCCGGAGCCCGTCCCGGTAGAGATCATCGGACTGTGGAAGAACGCTTGGGGACCCAGGCAGGACGTGATCCTGGCCAAACTGGGTGGCAAGGTCCAGCGCACGAACGTTGCCGGCGGCATGAGCGGTTCTCCCGTCTACATCGACGGCAAGCTGATCGGCGCTATTGCGTTGCGGCTTAGCGTGTTTTCCCCGGACGCGATCTGCGGCATCACGCCGATCGAGTTGATGTTGGAGATATCCGATTTCGACTCCACCGTCCCGTCCGGTGCACGAACTCCGGACAAAGCTGTCGTGCGCGACCCTCTGGCCGTGCCGGGGGAGGTGCTCGCACAGGCTGTGGCCGCCGGAGCCAGCCCCGGCCTGCTCCAGCAAAGTCCTCTGATGGTACCGATCGAAACGCCGCTGTCTTTCTCCGGGTTCCATGAAAACGTGCTGCGGGAGTTCGGCCCCCTCTTTCAGCAGTTGGGCCTCACCGCCGTGCAGGGCGGCGCCAGCGGGAGCCTGGGCGGCCCGAAGCCAGCTCCCGGCTGGCAGAACGCGCTCCAGCCGGGCGACCCCGTCGCGGGGGTGCTCGTGTCGGGCGATATGACGATCTCCGGACTCGGTACAGTCACCTACAACGACGGCAAACGCGTGCTGGCCTTCGGACACCCATTCTTCAACCTGGGCCCGGTCGAGATGCCCCTCAGCAAGGGTGAGGTGCTCATGGTGTTGTCGTCGAGCTTCCAGCCAAACAAGATCGCCAACGCCACCGAAGTCGTCGGCTCTCTCAAGCAGGACCGCCATAGCGGCATTCTCGGAGTGCTCGGCGAGACTGCGGACATGATCCCGGTCAGCGTGAAGGTTCGATCGTTCGCCGGCGACAACTCGGTTCTCAAGGAAAAAGCCTTCCGTTACAACGTCTTCGTGCAGCAGCGTTGGACGCCCAACCTGATGATGATCACGCTGTTCAACTCGATCTCTGGCGTCAATGATTTCAGTGACGAGAACACGTACCGCCTGAGCGGCAAAGTGGAACTGGACGGTGGCCAAAGCCTGTCGCTCGAAACCATGCAGGCGCCGAGCGAGGTACCGAT
The DNA here is from genome assembly GCA_035455185.1 of Bryobacteraceae bacterium. GTDB lineage: Bacteria > Acidobacteriota > Terriglobia > Bryobacterales > Bryobacteraceae > JAEHDI01. The sequence continues at coordinate 35,886 of DATIFQ010000342.1, forward strand.
TCCCGCGCCGATTCTCCTTGCCGGCTGGGTTGGTGACAAGTTCAACCGGTTGTTTCTGAACGCGGTGAAAGCGCCGCGGCTGAAGCGCGTGGACGTAAACGTCGATCTGCTGCCGCAGCGCCGCATCGCAGCCATCGAGAGTGCGTGGGCCGGCCTCAGCGAGGTCGACGCCGGCGGTGAAGTGCCGGTCAAGGTGTTCCTGCGGCCGTACCGGGGGGAGAGGATCGAGAGAGCATTCAACCTGAAGATTCCCGCCGGGCTTCCAAAGGGCGAGCACGGTATTCTGCTAAGCGACGCCGAGACGCTCAACCGCCTTAAGGGCGCCGTGGGCCGTGCGAACCGGTTCATTGACCTGGCGCAGACAGTCTCGCTCATCAACCAGGAGCGCACGAACAACCAGCTTTACGTTTCGCTCGTGCAGGCGAGCCCGACCGTCTATTACGATGACAAGACGCTCCCGAGCCTACCCGCATCCGTGCTCAACGTCATGCAGGCCGGCAATGCAGCGAACCGTCCGTTTATCACATCCCGGGAGACGGTCCTCGAACAGACGGCGATCCCGTTCGATTACGTGATCGACGGCAGCTACGCGCTCAAAATCAAGGTCAAGTAACCACTACCCGATGCAAAGAATCCGCTTTTTCCGCACCGTCGCGGCCGCCGGCGCCATCTGTTGCCTGGCGGGCGCGGTCGAGACCAGATCCTGGCAGCAGGACGCCTACGAAGACTTCGACAAGGGACACATCGCGAAAATCTCGTTGCGCAGCGACGGCCAGCTGATGCTCGCTCCTGTTTTCAAGGAACTGCTCGATTCTCCGTCCCCGTATCTCTGGGCGCTGGCCGAAGACTCGAAGGGCAATCTTTTCGCGGGCGGTGGAGGTCCCGGAGGCGCGGGAGCCCAAGTCTATGCCATCTCTCCCGACGGCAAGAGCCGGACACTGGCGAAGCTGGAAGGCCTGGAAGTTCACGCCCTCGCCGTCGATAAGCGGGACCGGCTCTATGCCGCTACTTCGCCCGACGGCAAGATCTATCGGATCTCCTCCGGCGGTGCGGCTGAGACAGTCTACAGCCCCGGTGCGAAATATATCTGGGCGATTGCCTTCGATAGTAAGGGCAACCTGTTTGCCGCCACCGGGGACGAAGGTCAGATTCATCGGGTGACGCCGGATGGCAAGGGCGCCGTCTTCTATCGGACCGAAGAGACGCACGCGAGATCGTTGGCGGTGGATGAGAACGACAACCTGATCGTCGGCACGGACCCGGGCGGATTGATCCTGCGGATCACGCCGGCGGGAGAGGGATTTGTGCTTCACCAGGCTCCCAAGCGCGAGATCACAGCGGTTGCCGTCGCCAAGAACGGCTCCATCTATGCCGCGGCGACGGGAGTAAAACAGCCCACGATGGCTCCACCCCCACCGCTACCGAAACCGGTCGTTTCGCCAGTGAAGCCCGCCGGACCACCGAGCCCCGGGCAAGTCCAACCATCGCCCACCCCGCCAGCGAATCTGCCGTCCGTCGCCACGGCCGCGGAAGGCTCCGAAGTGTACCGGATCGATCCGGACGGCTATCCGCGCCGCGTCTGGAGCCACTCCAAGGATCTCGTGTACGCTATCGTTTTCGATTCCAGTGAGCGTCCCTTGGTCGCGACGGGCAACAAGGGCATCGTCTACCGCTTCGATTCCGATCACGTCTATACGGCTCTCGTCAGCGTGCAGCCCACCCAGGTGACCGCCCTATGCGCCGGGCTGAAGGGCAAAGTGTACGCGGCGACCGGGAACATTGGTAAGGTTTTCCAGATCGGTCCGGGTCTTGAGAAAGAAGGTTTTGTCGAGAGCGACGTACTCGATGCCGAGATCTTCTCGCTCTGGGGACGGCTGGCGTACCGCGGTGACCTGAACGGTGGTGACATCCGCGTGGAGACGCGGAGCGGAAACCTTGACCGCCCGCGCAAAGACTGGAGCCCATGGCAGCCGGTGGGGCTGGGTGAAGACGGCGGCCGGATCCAATCGCCGCAGGCACGGTTTCTGCAATGGAAGCTGACCCTCACCTCGGCATCGGATGGGCATTCCCCGGAGATTCGCTCGGTCGACGTCGCCTATCTGCCGAAGAACGTCGCGCCCGTGGTTGAGCAGATCGAGATCACGCCGCCGAATTATCGCTTCCCGCCGCAATCGCTGAGTCTCACCCAGACGCAAACCCTAACGTTGCAACCGCTGGGCCGCGCCCGGAGGGGTTCCCCGCCTCCAGGCCTCATTGACTCAGGGGTCCTCTCGATGCACTACGCCAAGGGCTACATCGGAGCGCGATGGACCGCCGACGACGAGAACGGCGACGAGATGCTCTACGACGTCGCGATCCGCGGCGCCAGCGAGACCGATTGGAAACTCCTCAAGGAGAAGATCAAAGAGAAATACCTGAGTTGGGACTCGACCGCCTTTCCGGACGGCGAGTACTGGCTGCGAGTCACTGCCTCCGACACGCCCGACAACCCTCCCGACCAGGCCCTGAGCGCCCAACTGGTGAGCGAGCGTTTCGCGATCGACAACTCGCCGCCCGAGATCTCCGGCCTGGCGGCTTCACAATCCGGCGGCAAGCTGGAGGTCCACTGGAAGGCGCGCGACGTGCTCAGCGTGATCGGGAAAGCCGAATACTCGGTAAACGGTGGCGAGTGGACGTTCGTCGAGCCCGTGACGAAGCTATCCGATTCGAAGGAGCTCGACTACCGCCTCGTCCTCGACAAGCTCTCGCCCGGCGAGAAGACAATCGCGGTTCGCGTCGCCGACGAATTCGACAACCTCGCGGTCGCCAAGGCCGTCGTGAAGTAGGCAGCGCCCCCTTAGGACGAGGGCTTTCCCACGATCGCCTCCACCTTCGGGGCCAGTTCCTGGTAGGACATCTCGCCGGGGTGGTAGAGACGCACGATGCCGTGCCGGTCGAGCAGCACCAGCGTGGGAGTCGTACTGGCGCCGTAGTTCCGGAAACTCTCTTCGCCGACCGGCACTGGCATCTCGGAGAGCTCCGCGTAGAACCGCCGGCGCACATCGTCGATGTAATTCAACTCGACCTCAGGGGTCACTTCCATCCCACGCGCGACGTAGCCGTACCGCTGCGTCGGACCGACGAGCGCCAGGCCTCGCGGCCCGTACTCTTTGATCAGCCGCGCGAGAACGGGCGCCTGCCCCTTGCAGTCGCCGCACCAGTGCGCCCAGAAGAACAACAGCACCGGCCGTCCCTTGAGTTGATCAAACGATTCCGGCTTGGGTCCGAGCCACACTGCGGTCTCGAGCGGCGGCGCGGATTTCCCCTCCAAGCTCAGAAGGTGAATGTTCTTCTGGATCCGCGTCCGAATGGACGTACCCCGGTACCTGTCCAGAGCGCGGTTTAGAAATTCAACCGCCCCGCTGCGCTCACCGCGGGCCGCCATCACCTGCGCCTGAGTCTCGATGGCCGCCCCGAGCGCGACCGGAAGGTACCGGTCGGTGTCGAGAGCGCGGCTCTTCAGCAGGCTCTCGCCCACTCGGAGCACCTCGGCGGCATGGACCTCCGCTTCGTCCGTCTTCTTTGCCTCCAGAGCGCCCCGGCCAAGCCAGGAGAGCGCCGCGAGCGCCTCCGGCGTGTCGCCTTTCTCAGCACGATATCTCCGAACCAGCACCTCCGCACCGGCGAAGTCGTCACGTGCAATCGCCGTGCGAACCTCGCGGACTACGTTCTGCGCGGTTGCAGGTTCAAGCAGGAACAAAAATAGCAGCGGAAGGAGATTGGCTTTCATATCATGAGCAGCTTCTGACAATGGCGGATACTCGCTTCCAGATCCTCCCGCTCGCGCTGGGCGGCCTCTTCTTTCGGAGCGGGCGGCAGTCCTTCGTGAGGCTTGCCGCGCTCCGCAAGGGCGAGGAAACGGGAGAACTCCCACGCACGGACGTTGCGGTAACCCTCCCAGAACTCCGGATCGAGGTAGGAAAAGACGCGCGGCTGCGTCACCAGAACCTCCAGGGAGAGCGCCCGGCCCGGGCACAATTCGAGAAACTTCCTCACGTACCCGTCCAGATCGACATTGCCCTCTCCCATCCGGACCCACTTGACCGCGACGCCCTCTGGTACGCGCCAGATCGCGCTGTCGCGCACATGACTCGTGACCGAGTAGGGGTGCAGCACCTCGAGTGTCAGGTGCGGATCCTCCAAGGTCCAGAGCGGATTGCCGGAGTCGATGCAGGCGCCGACGAAGTCCTTACCCGCCTCTTCGATCAGCATTCTGAGCTCGCGCGCCTGCATGTCGCCGGCGTGATTCTCGACCGCAATTCTGACGCCCGCGTCGAGCACCCGAGACCGCACAGCCTTTAGCACACGGACGGTGTTCTCGATGTGCCCCTCGATCGGAATCGAACCGGTACGGTCGGCCATTGTGCCGAGAAATGCTCGCACCAGGCGTGCCCCGGTCGTCTGCGCCGCCTTGACCATGCGCATCACCTGCTCCTCGGCCGTGCCCTGAGCGGGGTCGAACGCTTTTGACGTCGGGCAAATCGAGCGCATGCCGATCTCGAGTTCGATGCCGAGCCGGTCCGCATGCGCACGCACTTTCTTGAGGTGCGACTCCTCGAGGCTCCCGAGAAACCGGATCTCGGAGAAGTGGACGACGTTCGCCTTCCATTTTGCGCAGTAATCGAGGTATTCGAAAGGCGACCAGCCCTGCGAGCGGATGCTGAAGAGATCGATTCCAAATTTCACCACGGGCTTCCCCTGAAATGAGGGTTGCGCGGCCATTGCCACTCCGGTTGCTGCAAGAAAACTCCTTCGGTCCATCGCGTCCTCCGGCCGGCCTAGAGTTCCAGGCCCTTCAAGTATTCGCGGAACTCCCCGCCCAGGTCTTTGCGCCGGAGCGCGAATTCGACCGTGGCCTTGAGGAATCCCAGCTTGTCGCCAGCGTCGTAACGCGCACCCTGAAACCGGTAGCCGTAGATCGGTCGGCTGCACAAGAGGTGCTTCAGTGCGTCGGTAAGCTGGATCTCGCCGCCGCTCCCGGGTTCGATCGCCTCGATGGAGTCGAAGATCTCGGGAGTCAGCACGTAACGTCCGATAATAGCCAGGTTCGAGGGCGCTTCTGAAGGTTTCGGTTTCTCCACCAGGTTGCGGATGCGGAACACGCGGTCCTCTTCGCCGTTGTGTGAGACAGGCTCCGCTTCCACCACTCCGTAAGCGGAGATGTTGTCGGACGGCACTTCCATCAGAGCCAGTACCGACGCGCCGAAAAACTCATAAACATCGAGCAGTTGCCGCAAGCACGGCACTTCGGAGTAGATCACGTCGTCGGAGAGCACCACGGCCAGCGGTTCCCTGCCCACCAATTCACGCGCCCGCAACACCGCGTGCCCGAGCCCGAGGGCCTCTTTCTGCCGCACGTAGGCAACGTTGATCATGTCGGAGATGTCGCGCACGATGGCCAGCGTCTCCGTCTTGTTGCGCGATTCGAGCAGGTGCTCGAGCTCGAAGCTCACGTCAAAATGGTCCTCGATCGCCGACTTCCCGCGCCCGGTCACGATGATAATGTTCTGGATGCCGGACCGGAGCGCCTCCTCCACGCCGTATTGGATCAGTGGCTTGTCGACCAGGGGAAGCATCTCCTTGGGTTGCGCCTTCGTCGCCGGAAGAAACCGCGTGCCCAGCCCGGCTGCCGGGAAGACGGCCTTGCGCACCTTAGGGACCATGAAGACTATTGTAAGGCCCGGTCCGCTGTGGAAACTCCCACCGCCCCATGCTATACATGGTATTTCTCAGAGAAGAGGGCCGCTCCAAGCGGGGAGAGGGGATATCAATGGCTTACGTGATTGCCGAGCCTTGCATCGGCACCAAGGACACCGCCTGCGTTGACGCATGCCCGGTGGACTGCATTCACCCAAAGAAAGATGAGGCGAACTTCGAAAAGGAAGAGATGCTCTACATCGACCCGGTCGAGTGCATCGATTGTGGGGCCTGCGTACCGGTCTGTCCGGTGTCGGCGATCTTCGCTCTCGATGACCTGCCGGAGAAGTGGGCGGAATTCACCGCGCGAAACGCAGCCTATTACGGCCGGTAGGTGGCCGTCGAGGTATCGGTCTCCCAGAGCTTCACAGCCGCGACGCGAACTGGCGTCGCCGGTTCCTGCGAGGCCAATCCCTTGCTCAGCTCATCATAGAAGTACTTCGCCATGTTCTCGGCTGAAGGATTCTGGACGTCGAACGGCGGCACTTCGTTGAGGAACTGGTGGTCCAGGCGTTCGACGGCCGCGTGCAGAACTCGTTTCACGTCAACGAAATCCACCAACAAGCCGATCGAATTGAGCTCCTCGCCCTCAATCGTGACCAGAACGCGGTAATTGTGTCCGTGCAGGTTCTCGCATTTCCCGCGGTAACCTCGAAGGGCGTGCCCAGCCGCGAACGTTTCTTCCACCGAGATCTCAAACACCGAAGAACTTCTCCACTTCGCTCAGGTCCGTCGTGAATCTGTAGTCCGGCAGGCTATCGAAGAACACCTGCCCGTAACGCTGCCTCGTGATCCGGTTATCCAGCAGCGCGAGTACGCCCCGATCGGTCCGGCTGCGGATCAGCCGTCCGAAACCCTGCTTCAGCGAAAGGGCGGCCTGCGGGATCTGATAGTCGTAGAAAGGGTTACCTCCCTCTTCGCGGATGCTCCGAATCCTCGCTTCGACCACCGGGTCGCTCGGAACCGCAAACGGCAGCTTATCTATGATAACGCAACTCAGTTGCTCTCCCGGCACGTCCACGCCCTGCCAGAAAGACGCAGTTGCGAACAGCACGCAGTGGGGGGTGGCCCGAAACTCGTCGAGCAGCGCCGTCCTCGGTCCGGTGCCTTGAAGCAGCGTCGGATATTCGGTGTCGAAGGAGATGCGGTCGTAGACGACGCGCA
>DATIFQ010000343.1:0-79698 GCA_035455185.1 Bryobacteraceae bacterium
ATTTCGATCGGATCAACCCGCTTCACATCGTTCTCTACTATCCCGACGGACTCGAAGCCGTGTCGCCTGGCAAGCTCGATCTCGAGACCTCCTACTATTTTGAGATTGACCCCAACCGCGCCGGCAACGTTTTCTCGCGCAGTGAGTGGGACAACGAACAGGCATCGTGGTTCTCCTTCGTCACGCGTTACTCGAACGCCAACCACACGCATTACGACATGAACTCGTTCCTGTTCACGGCCTTCGGAGAGGCTTTCGCGACGCACGCCAACATCTTTCCATACAGCCACAAGCACCACGGCGTGGATTTCGAGCACAACATCGTCATCGTGGACGAGGGTGGCATGCCGGCCAACGACCGTCAATCCGCCGGCGACGACGGTTCGGTGAAGGGCTTCATGACCGGCTTGGGCTTGGGCCATTTCGCCGACTATGTGCGTGGCGACGCCCGGCTCTCGTACGCCGACCGTTCGATCCGCACATCGACTCCGGCTTTGCACGCCAATCGAAGCGTCCTGTTCGCCAAACAAGGACCAAACCCGTACGTCGTGATCACCGATGAAATTCAAAAGGACACGGGCGAACACGATTACCATTGGCAGTGGTACACGGAGGCGAAGGCGATCGCAGGCCAGGGAACCTTCGACGAGCCGTTCGTCATTGAGGGCGAGAACGCCCGGTGCCGCATCGCGTTTCTAGATCCGGCGGCGCCCTCGCATGACTTCCGCATCGCAAAGGGCGGGAGTGAACGGCGGCCACTCGAACTGGGATTGCTACGGGTCAATCTCCGGGGTGTTCAGGCACGCTATGTGGCGATCGCGGCCGCGCACAGGAAAGATGCTCCGGTTCCGAGAATGTCCCGCGGAGCGGCTGTTGAAGGCAATCCCTCGGCCGCCAGCCTGATCGTGGAGGGCGAAGCGTTTCGCGACGTGATTGTCTGGCAGCCCGAGGAAGCCGGCGGCAGCCGCGGGCGGCCGATCTCGGCCGGCAAGTTGAAAACCGACGCGCTGCTCGCGATGGTGCGAACCGACCAGAAAGGGAAGGTGATCGGTTATCTGATGGCAGACGGCGCGTCGCTCGTATTCTCCGGGAAGGCCCTGGCGCGCGCGGACGCTCCGTTCAGTGTCAGCGCCGACGCCAAGCAGACAGTAACCACGGGCGCCCGCCGCGCGCGTGAGGGACTGCCGCCCCTTCCGGCACCGAGGGCCACCCTCGTGAAGCTCCGTTGAGGATGTGACCTCTACTCATTCCGGTCGACGCCGCCCGCCAGGGAGTTCTGCTGAATGTTGGAAGCGGTTCGATGGTAGCGCTAAGGGGATTCGGCCCTATTCGCGCCATCGTGGCCATTGCCGGATCATGCCTAGCGCTTGATCTCTAATGTCGTCTTAATACGGCCGTGATGGCTGCTGCCGTTGTGTTTCTCTTCCGTGGCAGCGCGTTGGCGGCGCATTTGGGCCTTACGGCGGATGCCCTCACGTCGACCCGCGGCCCCGCTGCCAATGGGTCGTTCCCACCAAAAGCGGTGGGTTCCGTGTAACCCGTACGTATTGAACCGCGGGCAGTGTGAACTATCGCGTACCGGCAGGAAGTGCCGGAGAATGCTGCTCGCGCTGGGAGGTGTTCAACGTCCAGCTGCCTCCGATACCGTCTCTCTTGGGAAGTACTTCCTGTACCACGCGATGCTCCGGTCAATGCCGTCCACGATGTGCTTCGGTTCCCGGAGCCCGTGCCCTTCGCGTGGATACCGCACCATCACGGCGTCCACGCCTACATCCTTCAACGCGATATAGAACTGCTCGGATTCGGTAATGGGCACATCCGCGTCGTTCTCGCCGTGCAACAACATGACAGGCGTTCGCACCTGCGCCACATGCTTCAGCGCGGAGCGTTCCCACAGCACGTCCATCAGGTTGCCCTGGTGGACCTTGGCACCGAATTCCATCTCCTCGTACATGTTGTAGTAGGTCGTGTAGTTGTAGCTGACGAGGTTGATGATCGGCGCCAACGGGATGGCGGCTTTGAAAATGTTGGTTTGCGTCACCAGCCACGCTGTCAACTGGCCTCCGTAGCTCCCGCCTTCGATACCCATCCGGTCGCGGTCCAGCCAGAAGTAACGGCGGGTGGCCGCATTAACTCCGTAGAGCACGTCCTGTGCCTCATTGCCGTTCTGATCGCCGAACACACCGTCCGCAAACTTCTGGCCGTATCCCGTGGAGCCCCTGTAATTCACCATCAGCGTGGCCCAGCCCTGTGCGGCGTAGACCTGGTTGTGAAAGTTGAAGCCGGGGCCTTGCTGTCCGTGCGGGCCTCCGTGGATGACCACGATCAACGGATGGCGGGACGTCCCCGTCATGCCGAGAGGCTTGGTGAGGAACCCTTCCACCTCGAATTTGAAGTCGTTGCTGACGAACGTGAAGCGCTCCACCGGGGCGATCTCCTTGCCGCGCAGCACATCGGCATTCAGGTCAGTCAGTTGCTTAGTGACATCACCCTTCCTGAGGAAAAGTTCCACCTCGTCGTGAGAGCTGGTGAAGGCGTAGGAAAGCAGGCCGCCCGCCGTCAGGGACCATGACCTTACGGCCCCGCGCTCCGCAATCACTCTCTCCGCCGGTCCCCCAGCGGCTGGGATGCGACACAGCAATACGCTGCCTCGTTCCTGCACGGTGAAATACACGAATTCTCCATCCGGTGTCCACTCCGGCGGACCCTGGCGGTTGTCCACCACGGTGCCCACTTCGCGCCGTCCGCTTCCATCGGAGTTCATCACCCAGACGTGCGTGTCCTCCATCGTGGTTTCCAGGTCGGTCAGTCCGCGCCGTGTTCCCAGAAATGCGATCTGCTTGCCATCCGGTGACCAGCGCGGCACATACTCGGCGCTCTCGGTCGCGGTGATGCGCCGGATCGTTCCACCGGCGGCCTTCACTGCAAACACGTCGGAGTTGAAGAACAGATCCTCGTCGGGCGAGGGATTGGAGACGAACAGAATCTCGCGGCCGTCAGGCGACCAGTCAATGGAGTGCTCGTAGTGGTTCCCTGTCGTGAGTTGCCGCACCTTCCCCGATTCCAGATCAACGATGAAGATGTGGGACCGACGGTTGTCGTTGAAGTGCGTCAGCCCTTCCGTGTAATCCGGCTTGTACAGGTACCTTGTGATCACCACTGGATCGCCGGATGCCTCGGCCGTTTCGGGCCCGGGCAAAGTGGAAACAAACGCGATCTGCTTGCCATCCGGCGCCCAGGCAAGGCGGTGGCCTGGCTCCTGCATGGGAGAATTCGTCCACTCGAGCGGGGCAATCCATCGTGCCCCAGACCCATCGGGACGGCAGAGAATGAGACCCGCCTTTTCACCAAGCTTGCCAGAATACGCCAGCCACCGGCCGTCCCGCGACCACTCGACCATCGACGATTCGTCTTTTCCCTTGGCAAGGACCACCGTCTGGCCGCCGTTGAGCGGCATCACCTGCACCTGCTCGTACGGCCTTCCTCCGCCGTCGCGGTGGCTCACGGTGTAGGCGACGTACGCTCCGTCCGGTGACAAACGAATCTCCCCGACGGATCGCAGCCGGTACAGGTCCGCGCTGGTCAGGCCTGCCGCCAGCGCCGCGTGTACCGTCGGGCCGAGACACAGTCCAAGAGTCAGGAGAGCGAGTAGATGCTTTATGGCGAGAGAATCTCCGGCAGAATGGCTCGTCGATTCGAGGATTGCCATTTTGGAAGATTGGCGCACTCCGTACCGCATCGTTTCAGGGCTCCTGGATGGGAGTAAGCGCATGAAAGCGATTGTACGCAAGAACACCGGGCGCTCGGACGGCCTGGTTGATATAGAGGCCGCCCTGCGGGCGCTCTCGGAATGAAGAATTTCGAGAAGAACAGCGTACCAGCGGAGGCAGTTTGGCGTACAATACTGCCATCCGGGAAGGCAAAGAATCCCAGTCCGTACACGGTACAGCACCTTATGTGGAGGGAAGGTGACGGAAATCGAAGCGATACGCAACATGGTTCCATATGGCGAGCGCCCGCTGTTCGATAAGCTGGTGGAGGAGTTGCCGCTCGTCCTGCATGACAAGAAGAACCACTCTCCGGGAGTACAGGCCGCGTGGGTGGCAAGGGCCGTAGTGCTGGCTCTGCCGATGGACTGTAGCAGACGTACGGACGAGAACTGCTGCGGGGGCTGCCTCTACTGGCGTAAGAGCTCGTCTGCCGGGGCGTTCGGTCTCTGTGACCGTATCAGCTTTGGCGGGCACGTACACGGCGACGTGTTAGCCTGCCCGGTAGACACCAGAGACGACCCGGCCTCGCTACGCACCTTGCCAATCTTCGGGTGTGTGATGTTCAAGGTCCGGTCCTGACACGTCACGAGGCGAAAATACGATTACTGATTCCATCGGGGGATGCGGCAATCACAACGGCGGCTGAGCACGAAAAAGGCCCAGTGAATCGGAGGGACTCACTGCAAGGCTGAAAAGATAAGAGGCCGTCGGCGCGGAAGGCGATCCGATGGCCCCTATTGAGGTAGGGCGCTTCCCGAAGGGACAGAGCTGCTTGTCTGTGACACGCCCTACCCACGCCAGTGTTCAGGCATCAGAGATAATACGCGCCTAAAGTCCGTTTTTCAAGCACTTTTTCGAACACTGAGGGGCGGCCTCGGTCGATCCGTTTGCGGGGGGGTGAGCAGACTTGGGGAGAGGCTGACAGGCACGAAAAAGGCCAGTGAATCGGAGAAGTTCACTGGCCCGCTCGCAATCATAATCTTCGGCTACCGGGCTAGGGTCCGATGGCCTCGTGAGGGCAAGGCGTAGGAATTACCGGACCGGTTTGGTCTCTGTATGATCCACCCTACCCATGATGCGCCAAAATTCGCGCACCACGGATATTGCCCTCCTTGAGTCCGATTGTCAAGTACTTTCTCAGAAGTGAGAGCAACTTTCTCCGGGGGTGCGGCCGACGTGGAAAGAGAACGGGACCACCGGCACGATGAGGATGAATGATTCCACGCTCACCGCACCCGAAGCCCCACACCGGGTTAGCGCTAACGGGATTCGAACCTGATCCACCCTCGCCTTGCATGTTCGCACCGCATCTAACGTGTTGTATTTGCGTACGGCTGGTACGGACTTTCAGCGCGCTAACCCAATCGCAGAGACCAGAGACCATAGAAGGCGCAGCCGAGCCCTGTGGTTCGTCTGGCTAGTCGGAAAAACGCCGCCGAGGATCGCGGAACAGCCCCTGGGCGCCGGGTCTGGGAGGCGGCGCGATGGCGCAGTCCGGTATGATGAAGGGCATGGCAGAAGTGGCTGAGGAGGCCGCGAAACTCGACGGCGCGCCGGTGTTGCAGATCACCCGCATGGGCTCGTCGGCGCAAGCGATATCCGATTTCAGCACCGCCCGAGGAGGCTCTGCCCCAGCAGGCGCAGGGCGGCCCGGCGGCGGGTCTCCTGATGGAGACCACGACCAAGCTGTCCGGATTTTCCTCCGCGCCGACCGACCAGTCCAGGTTCGAGGTCCAGGCCGGTTTCAAGCAGGTCGAGGCCGAGATGCTGAAGGAGACCCGGAGGTAACCGCGCAATGACCAGGCGTGGCGCTCTGATCCTCGTGGGCATCGCCCTGCTGGCTGTCGCCGCCCCGCGCCGGCGGCCGGCGATGCCGAAAATCACGCAACCCGTGCTCTTCGGCACGCCGGAGGCCGACCGCATCCTGGCCGCCCTCCAGGTGTTTCCCCCGGACAATCCGTGGAACCAGGATATTTCCACCCTGCCGGTCCACGCGGATTCAGCTCGAATCATCGCCTCCATCGGCGCCGGGAAGACCCTCGGCTACAACCTGGATATGAACTTCGTGATCGTGCCGCCGAACCAGAAGCGGATTCCGGTGAAGATGCTGCAATACCCGGCCGAGTCCGACCCCGGACCCTTCCCTGTGCCCGACAACGGCCCCATAGAAAACTGGCCCTTGGCCGTGAATGAGGACATCAAGGCCGTTGCGCGTCCCGGCCAGACGCTAGACGACATTCAGCGCCACGGCCGGGGCGACCGGCATATGCTGGTTGTCGACCCGGGCAACGGAAAGCTCCACGAATTCTACGCGGCGCGAAAGACCGACGCGGGTTGGGAGGCGTCCAATGTCGCCACCTTCGACCTGCGAACGGGCGCTTTGCGGCCCGAAGGCTGGACTTCTTCCGATGCGGCGGGACTGCCGGTCTTTCCTGCCACCGTGCGCTACGACGAGTGCGAGCGCGGCCTGGTGGAGCACGCCATGCGCGTGACCGTTCGCAGGAGCCGGCGCGCCTACGTTCTTCCGGCGACGCACTTCGCTAGCCGGCTTACCGACCCGGATCTGCCCCGCATGGGGGAGAGGCTCCGGCTGCGCCGCGATTTCGATACTTCCGGATTTCCGCCCCACGCCCGGGCGATCCTCGAGGGGTTGAAGAGATACGGAATGTTCGTGGCCGACAACGGGCAGGACTGGCTGATGTCCATCTCGCCCGATGCGCGCCTGAAGGGGCTCGAAACTCTGAAGCGGGTCAAAGGTTCCGACTTCGAGGTGGTCGAGACCGGCGCCCACTCCGGCAGTGAGCGGCCAGCCAAGTAGGCTGAGCGCGGGGGCGCGGTTGAGACATTGGCGAGTTCCCGCCTACTCGCGGTGAGGAGAACGTACCAGGCTTCTTCCGGGAACCGGAAACGTATCCCGTCGCCAGTGCGCTCGAACTGCGTTTCACCCAAAGTGATTGAGGAGTAATGCAGGAAGGTGGTAGCGCTAACGGGATTCGAACCCGTATTTGAGCCTTGAGAGGGCTCCGTCCTAACCCTTAGACGATAGCGCCATTCTTCAATCAGTATACAGCAGCGGCTGCGCGGCGCGTGCTCCGCGGTACAATCGTGCCGATGAAATGGCCTTTGTTCGCACTCCTCACGATGCTCGCGGCCGCTCTTGCCTGGAGCGGTGTACGCTCCCCCGAGATCCCCTTTGAAAAGGTCACGATCGACCTCGGCGCCGCCGAAACCTGCGCCTTCACCGACATCAACGGCGACGGACGCCTCGACATCGTCTCCGGCGAATACTGGTACGAGGCGCCCAAGTGGACCCCGCACAAGTTCCGTGACCTCCCCTATTCCAACAATTACATGGACGCCTTCAGCGACCTGCCGCTCGACGTCGACGGCGACGGACGCCCAGACATCGCTACCGTCGCGTGGTTCGGACGGAAGATCAACTGGTTTCGGAACCCGGGTCCCACAGGCGGCGCTTGGCGGGAACAGGCCATCGAGGACGGATTCAATGTCGAGTTCGCTTTCCTGGCCGATCTCGACAACGACGGCAAGGCCCGCGAGATTCTGCCGCAGTTCGGCAATGAGAACGCCCCGCTCGCCTGGTACGAGGCGCGCAATGGCGCGTTCGTCCGCCGGATCGTCGCTCCAAAGAGCCAGGGACACGGCATCGGAGCGGGTGACGTCAACGGCGACAAACGGAACGACGTAGTCACCCCGAAAGGCTGGTACGAAGCACCCCCTGACCCACGGACCGGCGAGTGGACCTTCCACCCGGATTTCGACCTGGGCTCCACCGGCTTCATCCACGTCTTCGACGTCAATGGCGACGGGCGCAACGACCTCGTCACCTCGCTCGCTCACGACTACGGCATCTTCTGGATGGAGCGCACCGCCGGTGGCCAGTGGAAGAAGAACTTGATCGACGAAAGCTGGTCGCAGGCGCACGCCCTCGTACTTACCGACCTCAACGGCGATGGCCGTACGGACCTGCTCACCGGCAAGCGTTACATGGCTCACAACGGCAAGGATCCGGGCGAGCGGGAACCGCTTGGACTGTATTGGTACGAATACCGCCTATCGAACGGCGGCAACGTGGAGTGGATCCGGCATGTCATCGACTACAGCACGCGGGCCGGAGGTGGGATGCAGATCGCGGTCGCCGATATCGACGAGGACGGGGACCTGGATTTCGCGGCGGGCGGGAAGAGCGGCTTGTTCCTCTTCCTGAACAGAACGAGATAGCGTACGACCTCCCGCATGTGGCGCGCGGAAGGCCGCGGGCCACATGTTGGGGGGAGATGAGCCTATGCCACCACGGGCTCGAAATAACCGTGCGCAAGTTCGGGCTTGATCTCGAGCGCGCGGCGCCAGAAAGAACGAGCTTCATCCTCCTGGCCGAGGGCTTTGAGCGCGTGTCCGAGGTTGAGCGCCGCCTCGGCGAATTCGGGCTGGACGGCCAGCGCCTCCCGATAGAGACGCACCGCCTCGTCCATGATGCCGGCTTTCTGCATCAGCAGGCCGGTGTTGTAGAACAACTCGGGGCCGCGCTCACCGAGTTCGATGAGCCGGCCATGGAGCTGCAGCGCCGCCTGGTAGTCGTCTGACTCAAGCGCCATCGCCGCAAGGCCGCGCAACGCGTCGATCGAATCGGGCTGCATCGCAAGCACCTGGTCGAACGCCTTTCGGGCATCGTCCGTTCTCCCGAGTTTCCAGTAGGCGATGCCGAGATTGAGCAGCGCTTCCGGCCAGCGGCCCCGTTGCTTCAGGCAGGCATCGAATGCGTCGGCGCTGCCCTGGAAGTCCCCGCGTTGCAGGCGCAGGTAGCCCATGCGGAACCGGGCATCCACCCACTCGGGGTTTCCATCAAGCAGCTTCACATACAGCGCCTCGGCGGTGTCGGGGTCGCCGGAAAGTTCGAGCACAAGCGCAAGGTTCCAGCTTGCCGCCGTCTGGCCGGGATCGAGTTGCAGGGCGCGTTCGTAGGCCTTCCGCGCAGACGGCAGGTCGCCGAGTTCCTGCTGCACGATACCGAGGTTGACGTGCACCTGCGGCGAGTCGGGCCGTAGCCGTGCGGCCTCGGAGTACGATCTGGCGGCGTCGTGGAACCGGCCGGCTTTCTGATGCGCCACGCCCAGATTGAACCACGCTTCGAAGTGATTCGGGGCGATTTCAACGATCTTCGCGCAGTAGCGCGCGGCGGATTCGTGATCTCCGCCGGAGAAGGCCGATGCGGCCAGGCCCTCCAGCGCGGTTTGGGAGTTGGGGCGCACCGAGAGAAGCTGCTCGGCGGTCTCGCGGACGCGGTCCGAATCCTTGCGGGCCATGTCGACGGCGATCAGGTTCACGAGCGAGTCTTCGGAAGTCGGGTTCCGCTGGAGGATCCGCCGGTATTGGTCCCCCGCCTCGTCGAACCTTCCAGCCAGTTGCAGGGCGACGGCCTTGCCGAACATCGCCGCCTCCTGCGTCGGCATCTGATTCAGGCAACGGTCGAAGGCTTCGAGCGCGGGCTCGAGCTGCCCCAACTGGAGATTACAAATGCCCATGCCAAGGTAGGCTTCGTTGCGGCCAGGATCCACTTCGAGTGACCGCTGGAATCGTTCCACAGCTTCCTGCCAGCGGCCCTGCTTCTCGAGGCACACGGCCAGATTGAACGAGGCGGTCCGATGGGACGGCTCCAACTGAAGCAGCTTCCAGTAACTGGTGGTCGCTTCCTCGTACTGCTCCAACTGAAAATGAATGTGGCCGAGTGCGGAGTAAAGTTCGGCGTCTTTTTCGCCGCTATCCACCGCGCTGTACAACTCATTCAGCGCTTCTTGAGGCTTGCCCTCGAGGTGCAGGGACACTGCTTTGGCGAGAGCATGTGACGCCCCACGCCTCTCGGATTTCGCCTCAGCCACGTTCCCCACGGCGCCGGTACCGGGAGACTGCGGCTGGTTGGCCGGCATTTTTCTTTGACTCATGGTAGATTCCCACTCCTTAACATGATCGGATTCGGGTACATGTAGGAGCACAGCCTGCCCACAAAGTCGTCCTGGTGTGACAGCTTCACCCAGTAGAGCCGCGCCCGTTCACCCGTTTCACTGAAAAAACCGACGCCGCCCTTCTCTAGGCGGTCATCGCGCCAATGATCGATAAGCTGTCCCTCAATCGAGGTGCTGAAATCTCTCCCCCTGACGGCCACTTGCACCCTATACGGCGTGTTATTGTGCATCAACATTCTTATCGGAACTTCTGTATGTTCACCCTCAACTCCGTTGACTACCGGATAGTGGACCAACGCCATTTGCGGGGCGGGTCCCGCCTTTACGACAGTCAGTTTGGCTGCGTAGTAGTTCATGCCGTCTGCTGCGCGGAATACCCAGCTCACGGCCTTTCGGTCAATCTGGGCCAGAAACTCAATCCGGTAATCCTGCATCTCCACGGATGGGCTGTAAATGGCGAGCTTGCCCGGCCGGATGAAGCCGGAATCGTCGAATGTCCATGATTTCAACCAGTTTCCGGAGCCTGCCCATCCACCAAGACTCCCGCCTTCGAAATTGTCCACCAACTCGATGGTGGCCCGGTCCTGGATTGATTTGCGGACATTGGCCCAGTGACCTTCCACGACGGTGCCGACACGCCTCGGGCTGGCGACCCAGAGCATCATCAGCACGCAGAAGCTGGCGGTCGCGAACCGTAGATAGGCCGGCGTGTTCCGCCACAGCCGAAGGATCGCCTGCCACGGGTCGAGTTCCGGCCGGTCGAGTGGACGGAGGTATTCGAACGTCTCGACGATGCGAAGTGAGCTTGTTCTCGGGATGGCCGGCGTCCGGAGGGGCATGGGTAATTCCATGTACGCCAGCGGCACCCGGGTCTGATCCTTCGGTCGCACACCGTCAAAGTTGATTACCGTTCCGCGCTGTACTTTACCCGCCCGCGAGTACCGGAATAGGGACGCCAGCGACGGCAAAACCGACGAAGTGGCCGCGGCCACGGCGCCGTGCGGGGCATCGAGCGGCACGGCGGCGGCGTTCAGCGCACGCACCTCTTCCGTGCGTGAGCCGATTGTGCCCAGCGCCTGCCGAACCGGGATCGGCTCCACCACCGGAAATCTGGCCATCGACGGACGGAACGGGGCTGGCCCCACGCCGGCCGATGCTCCGTACTTCGGAGCGGCTGCCATGACGGCCAGCGGCGTCAATCCAGCCATCGGGAAGCTGGCGAGACCCGCATCGGGAGCCGTCGCTTGGGTTGCTGCAGCCGCCGCTGCCGCACGCGCAACTGCTTCCGCCGGCAAGGCAACCGGGCTGAGGGCCAACCGCGGCAGAAGCGTCAGCGCCGGCGCTAACGGCACAGGATGGGCCTCGACGGCGATCATCGCGGCGGCGGGCTCGAAGACCGGCAAGCGAGCCGGTTGGAATCCCGCTTTCGTGACCGAGAAAATCAATTCGATGCCGGATCGGGCCGAGGCCAGCGTCGGAACCATCGACCAGGCTCGCCATTCGGCCGTTGTGTCGGGCCGGCAGGCCGCCAGCGCCGGCTGAGCCGCGGGCGCCACAGGGAAGGCTCGTTCGCAGATGGCGTGGCTGGTCAGTTCGACGGCTGGCGGAAGCTCCAGCGGGGCCAAATGGAGTGCGGCTGCATGCTTCCATACGACAGGTAGCGCGAACGGCAATGGATCCAACTCCGCCTGCCGGACGGCTGCCCAGGAATTGGCCGTGGCGGCGTTTGGAGTCTGTGGAATGGGCTGCGCCAGGGCGAGCAAAGGCCGCACGGCCGGGCCTGGGACGGGCGGCATGGCGACAGCAAGCGCGAGTTCAAATATAGGCGCTACAGAGGCGACGTCCGGGGTCGCGGACGACGGACTGGGTTGGGCGGGAGCGGGGCGCGGAAGCGAAAATACCGCCTCGCGCAAAGTGGGAGTGCTCCCCTGGCGCAGCATTCCACTCAAAAATTCAAACCTTGGAGACGGGTGAGGAAGCTCACTCGGCTTAAGGATGGCTCCTAGCGCGAGCCCGGGCGCAGTGGGCGCAACCGGATCGAGCCGTCCCCAGATCGGCGCGGCATTACCAAGCAACGGGAGGATGGGTGAGTGAGAGAAACCCGGCAGGGAGGGCCCGGGAACCCCTTGCATCGTTTCGTCGGCTGCCTGAAGGTGTGCTGGAATCTGCTGGGGGCGCGGAAAGTGGCGGAGAACGTTCGAGTAATCTCGCGGTTTTCGACCGTCGCTTGGAAAGAAAATCGACGAGACAGCCGAACGCGCAGATTGCACTGCGTTATTGATCTCAGGCTCGAGGGGAAAGACCTCGCGCGCGAGGTCGGTTTTGGTCTCCTGCAGCCTCGCGAGCGCCATTTTGGTGAGCTTCTTGTAACGCTGCCGATGCTGGCCACAGCAGAATTCGCCGTCGGTGAGTTCTTTGAGGAACCCAAGCGCCTTTCCGCAATAAAGGCAGTGCATGGCTAGATCACACGCTCAGAGGCGAATTCTGCGCCTCATCCGTTTCCAAGAGCCCACGGAGCCTCCCTCGGCCCCAAAATTCGGATCCATGTTCGGTCGTCGCAGGGCCGATTCTCCTCCCCGCGACGCTCCTCCATCCGTGTTCCCAAATGTAAGGTCTTTCCACCAGGGTAGCAAGACCGAAATTAGGTAGCATACTCCTGTATACCAAGGTTAATAGTAGTTCAATCGGCAGTCCCAGCCACTTTGGCTACATACGCTTACGGCTATTATAGTACGTTTTGAGCTCTAGTTCCGGCGCGAATCACCCGTATGAGAAACCTACAACTAGCAGTCAGTCCGGTCGACTTGAACGTCGGAACGCGAAAAGATGGATGGATTGAGGTCGACACCGAGACCCGGGCCAGGCGGCAGTGGCAGTGCACCGCCGGCCGGAACTAGGGAGTGCGTCAGGATGCCGGCATATTCTTCGGCGTAGTGCTGCCGGACCGTTTCCAGGATCGCGAGGTTCGTCAGATTGGCAGCCACGTGGGCGGAAGCTAGGTGCAGCACCGGCCCACCACAGTTGTGCGGTGCAACCGGCAGGTAGTGCGTATCGGCGAGTGTGGCGATGCGTTTTGCCTCCGAGATGCCCCCGCACCAGCAGATGTCCGGCATGACGATGCGGGCAGCGCGGTTCTCGAACAACTCCCGAAACCCGTATCGCGTCATGAGTCGCTCGCTCAGGCACAGCGGCAGCCTGGTCGCCGAGGCAAGCTCCCGGTAGGCGGCCAAGTTGTCCTGCGGCAGAAGTTCCTCCAGCCACATCGGCTCATACGGCTCCAGCGCCTGGGCGATCCGGATGGCGCTCGGCAGGTTCCAGTAGCCATGAAACTCCATGGCCACGTCGACAGAATCGCCGAGTTCGTCCCGAATCCGCCGCAACGGGTCCAACCCTCGCCTGAGTTGATCGGCCGTGATGAAGTTCCCTCCGGTCTCCTTGGCGATTGGATCGAACGGCCAGATCTTCATCGCCCGAATCCCCACATCGAGCAGTTCCCGCGCGAGGCGGACCGGTTCGGTCATGAAGTCCACGTGGTCGTAGCACGTATTGTAGATCCGGATGGCGGAGCGGGACGCGCCCCCGAGCAATTGATAGATCGGCGCGCCCGCGACCTTGCCTGCCAGGTCCCAGAGGGCAATGTCCACGGCGCTGATGGCCCGCATTTCCGCCCCCGCCCAGCCGCTGTAGGCCACCGCCTGGAACATGTCGCTCCACAGGCGATCGATCCCCGACGGATCGCGATCGAGCAGCACCGGTGCGAGGGTACGATGGATGACCGCTTTCTCGGACTCGGGACGGGGGTAGGTCTCTCCTAAACCCGTCAGGCCGGAATCGGTATGAATTCGGACCCACAGCCACTGGATGGGGCCTGCGTGTACAGTGATCCCACGTCCCAGGTGGATGGTCTCAATGGCTGTAATTCTCATCCGCGAGAAAGTGCAGCTTGCGACCCAGGTGCGAAAGAAGTTACAACGCCGGCGGAAGGGCCAGCGCCGCTTTGGCGAGCGCCCTCTGCAACATGTCGATGGCCGAGGCCTCGGGAATTCCGCGCGAGGTCGAGAGTTCGGTGATCAACATGTGCCTGGCGCGATCGAGCATCTTCTTCTCCCGGAACGAGAGTGGCTTGACGTTCTGGAGGAGAAGCAGGCTCTTCAGAACCTCAGCCACCTGGAACATGTCGCCGACGCGCATCTTCTCGGAGTTCTCCTTGAAGCGATCCTTCCAATCGCCGGGGCACTTGCACTTTCCGCAGGCCAGGAAGTCGAGCATCTTGGCAACCTGGCCGTTCCGAGTCACCTTGCGCAACCCGATCTCGTCCACGTGCGAGAAAGGAACCATCACTGTCAGGCTGCTGCACATGAGGCGAAGGAGATAAAAGCGCTCGGCCTGGGTCCCAAAGGATCTGATGCTGATATTCTCGATGGTCGCTACGCCATGATTTGGGTATACAACCTTTTCGCCGATCTGAAAGAGCATAGGCAACCCTGCCGGTGTGTACATCTTCCTCCAGGTAATGGGTGCGCTCGAAAAACCGAAAGAAAATGTTAAACGGAATGTGAACCGATGTCAACGAAAAAAGTCCAGCGAAGGCCCGAAAAACGGGCACTTGGAGGCAACTACGAGAAGCAAGAATAAGCGGACAAAAGAAAAGGTGTGGAAGCGCCGGCAAACAGTTCCACCTTTGCCACTTCGATCAAGTGGCTGAGCGAGACTAAAGCTGTCTCAGCGACCGCCCGCCGTGATCAGCCCTTCCGGATCTGTTCGACCAGCCCCCGGACGTACTGAAGATTCCGGCGCATGTCGTTCTCGATCGACCCCGATGGCGAGGACGTTTCGAGGTTTGCGAATCCGGTATAGCCGATGTCCGCAATGGTCTGCATCACGGCGGGGAAATTGATCTGCCCTTCCCCGAGGTAGTTTCTGCCGTCTTTCAAGTGAATCTGGCAGATGCGGTCCTTCCCGAGCCAGCGCATCTCCTTCAGGATGTCGAAACCGGCGTTGGTGGAGTTGCCAACGTCGTAGTAAACGAGTAGAGCTTTCGACCTGGCACGGTCCATGATGCGGACATTGTCTTCCGCCGAAATCGTGTTCTCCAAGGCAAGGACGACGCCTGCCTTCTGTGCCTCCGGAGCAAGCTCCCGAAGCACGTCGCCTACGTAGTCCATCTCGGCGTGCGACTTCAAGGCGCCTTGGCCGAAGAACGGCAGCAGCATAACACGCGCCTTAAGATTCTTGGTTGCGAGAATACCGTCCGATATCCACTTCTGCCCGAGCTTATCGCTCTTAAGGTAGTTGACGTGGAGGATGTCGAGACAGGTGCCGGCGATGCCGATCTTGCGGCTCTTCGCTTCAGCGACGTAGCGTTGCTGCAGGCCGGCGTCGGACAGGGGCAACCGGTCACCCTCCGGCTTCCGGCCCAGGCTCACCTCAACTCCGTCAAATCCGAGCGCGGCCGCAAGAGAAAGCGCTTCCAGCTTGCTGGTCTGGCGAAGGTTCCAGTCGGTAACGCCGATCTTCAATTTGCCGAGCGGCTTCGGACGGGCCGCCAGAACAGCCGGAGAGGCACAAAGCACCGCGCTGGACTGAAGGAAACATCGTCTGCTGATCGACATTTGCGTTCCCATTAACCGCAGAGGGATATTATAGTCCGATTTCGTGAGAGCGGGTGTAGCCCGCGCCAGCACGGGATCTTGGGCGGCTGGCGCATCGCCGCCGAGGACCGAGCGGCTGAAACCGGCTATTGTCGCGCAAGCTCCGTGCTGGTTGGGCCAACGGCTCCTACCATAAGTCCCAAGGCCAACGTCTGTTTCCTGAATCCCGGAATCGGGGCAGACGTCCAAATGAATACGGGACAAGTGGGCAATTTGTGACCAGAACAACCAATCCGAATACCGCCCTCGGAC
The DNA here is from genome assembly GCA_035455185.1 of Bryobacteraceae bacterium. Classification (GTDB taxonomy): domain Bacteria; phylum Acidobacteriota; class Terriglobia; order Bryobacterales; family Bryobacteraceae; genus JAEHDI01. The sequence goes on from DATIFQ010000343.1 coordinate 15,652, forward strand.
CTGCCGCGGTTGCCAGCGGATACGGAAAGAAACTTCACGTTAAGATCTCGCAATATTCGATGCGCTTTCGCACTACGAACCGCTGTGTTCTCGCGGTGGTTGTGCGCTCTGGGTGATTCTGCTCAGGAAGGGGGGAACTTGAGATGAGTGGACTTCAGACTGGTTCAGGCTTGGCCGGGCCGGACGCGACCTTCCGGCTCGATGTATCACTGCACGACTTACTCGTGAAGCATCCGCCAAAACCGGCACCCCCGCCTCCGCGGACGGCCGAACCGCGTGCCCTGCCGGATCCGGTTTTCCCGCAGCATCCTGAGCTGCTGGGTAAGGAGGTGGAGCCTCCTCCTCGCGATCCGAATTCGCCGTATGGGCGCCGCTGGACGCCCGCGCTGATCTACCGCGCCTTGAATGGCTGGCTGTTCCCTTACGTTAAGTCCCGAGTGCTGCCGGGTGACTTTCACCCCATCATTGCGTACCTTTTCACCGAATGGAAATGTAACCTGGATTGCCATTACTGCTGGGCTTTCGACAACAGTGTCAAAGGCATGTCGGAAGACACGGCCCGGCGCTCCATCGACTGGCTGCACTCGACGACCTGCCGTGTGCTGGCTCTGATGGGCGGCGAGCCGTTGCTACGGCCGCAATTCGCCCATAAGGTCGTTTACTACGCTGCAAAGAAGGGCTTTTGGGTCTACGTGCCCACCAACGCACGGCTGCTGCGACCGGAGGTCACCGATCGCCTCGCTGACGCCGGCATGGCGGTCGTCAACTTTGCCGTGGATGTCGTGAACGAGAAGCCTGGGCTCCCGAAGGCCTTAAACCCGGTGCGGGAATACTTCGAGTACCTGATCAGCAAGCAGTACCAATACGGGTACATCGTCTTCTTTAACATCAACATCTGTCGCAACAATCTGGAGGACGTCCAGAAGCTGACCGAAATCGCGCGTGACTACGGCATCATTACCGACTACCACATCAACGAGTCACCCATGATCGAGCAGAGCCATTTCCAGCACATGAACGAGAACGACACTTTCATCCGGCGGGAAGACTGGCCGAAGGTGGACGCGCTGGTGGACTGGCTGATCGATAAGAACCGCGCGGGTTACAAGATGGTCAACTCAGCCAAGCGGCTGGCAGACATGAAGGCGTTCATGCGAGGCAAAGTGGAACCATGGAATTGTCGCGCGGGCCAGAATTCGATGATCATTCGCGTGGACGGGACCCTGGCGCCCTGCTTTCCAATGTACTCGGCGACCTACGATTGGGGCACCGTCGAGAACCATAGATTTGAAGTAAAGCAACTGGACCAGATGAAGGAGTCCTGCCAGAAGCACTGCTTCTCGACGCTGAATCACAACCTCGGCTACTGTTACAACGATGCGCGGGTGCTCCGCTGGGTAACGAGGCAGGCATTGCGCGGCTTCCAGGGCGTGAGCGGAAGCTTCGATTGAAGCTGCGGACTGAGTCAGGTCAGTGGTCCCGGTCGGTGACGAGCTCGGTAAGCGCAAAAAGCGCGCGCTGGTACGGCGATTCCGGAAAACCTCGGATGATTTCACGGGACTTCGCCGTGAAAGCCTCCGCGCGTTCCATCGTGCGCACAATACTCCGGCGGCGTTCCATGAACTCCAGGATTCCATTGAACGGCACACGGTCGTAGCTGCCGTCGCGCAGAATCTCCTCCACCTGTGATCTTTCCTCCGTGCTCGCGTTTTCGAGTGCATAGATGAGCGGAAGGGTCACCTTACCTTCGCGCAAGTCATTGCCAACGGGCTTTCCGAGCACGGACTCGTCGGCCGTAAAATCGAGGACGTCATCGACGAGCTGGAACGCCATTCCCAGGTTCCACGCATATTCACCGAGGCGCGCCTCGTCCGCTTCATCCGCACCGCCGGTTACGGCTCCGAGCCGGGCGCAGGCAGAGAAAAGGCTGGCGGTCTTGCGGTCGACCAGATCCATGTAGTCGGCTTCGCTCACATCGACGGAACCAATGCGCCCGAGTTGAACCAGTTCTCCTTCAACCATCATCTGTGTCAAGCCGATGAGCACATCAAGGACGTGGAAGTTGCGCTCGCGGAGAGCGACCTGGAAGGCCTGCATGTACAGCCAGTCGCCGGCAAGGACGGAGATGTGGTTGCCCCAAAGAACATTCGTAGACGGGCGCCCGCGGCGCGTCTCAGCAACGTCGATGACGTCGTCGTGCACGAGGGTGGCGGCGTGGATCATCTCCACGACCGCTGCCAGCCGAATGGCGCTTTCACTGCCGTTGCCGAACAGTTTGGAGGCCAGCAGAAGCAAGGCTGGACGGAGGCGCTTGCCGCCGCTCGCATGCAGGTAACGGCCAATCGCCGTGATCGCATCGACGGAGGCGACGGACTGAAGTTGGATCTCCCGCTCCACCAACTGGAGGTCCTCCCGGACGAGATCCAGCAGTTCCCAGGCGGTAAAGGGCTGTCCGACCTTGCTCAACTCCATGGAATCGTCCCAGTTTACTCGCTGCCGATTGCCTCTGGCAAACACAACCGCCTGAAATTGCCTGTGGTAGCTCCAGCCAGCTCCTCGATCGGTATCTCCTTCAATTCCGCCAGCCTGCGCGCCGTATCCAGAACGAACACCGGCTCGTTCCGCTTGCCGCGATGCGGAACGGGCGCAAGGTACGGGGCATCCGTCTCCACAAGGATCCTATCCAGAGGAGTGAACTTCGCTGCCTCACGCACTTTGTCCGCTTTCGGAAACGTGATCACTCCACCGAATCCGAGATAGAAGCCCATGTCCAGCGCCTGCTTCGCCTCGGCGGGGCCGCCGGAGAAACAGTGCATGATTCCGCTGGCTGTCCAACTCCCGCGGAGAATCTTCATCGTGTCCTCCCAGGCGTCCCGAGTATGGATGATCACGGGCTTGCCGGTTTCCTTGGCAATCCGCAACTGCTCCTCGAAAGCGGCCTGTTGTTGCTCCCGGGGCGAATTGTCGTAGTAGTAGTCCAGCCCGATCTCCCCAATCGCGAGCACCTTCGGTTGTGCGGCCAGTTGCCTCAAGCGGTTCCATGTATCGCCGGCCGCTTTGCTGGCGTCGTGGGGATGCACACCGACGGTGGCGAAGATGCGCTCATGAGTCGAGGCGACTCGAAGTCCTGCTTCGAGGTCCGGTGGACCCTCACCCGTGCCCACTGTCAGGATGACTTCAACCCCGGCGTTGGTAGCCCGCTCGATCACGAGTTCGCGGTCGCCGTCAAAACGCGGGTCGTCGAGGTGGCAGTGAGAATCGACCAGCGTCACTTCAAACGCGCTCCGACGGGGATCTCCTCGTGAAAACCCGCCAACACCGGTTTCCCGCCCTCGACCGAAGCCGCCACGATCATCCCGTCAGATGGGATGCCGCGCAACTTGCGGGGTTGCAGATTCGCTACGATCACAACCTTTCGCCCGATCAAATCCTCCGGCCGGTAAGCTTCGGCGATTCCGGCCACAATGCTCCGCGGCTGGGCCTCGCCGACATCCACCGACATGTGAAGCAGCTTATCAGCGCCCTTCACGGGTTCCGCCGTGAGAACCTTTCCCACACGCATATCAACTTTGACGAAATCATCGATCGGGATCTTGTCAGACGCCTGCGGCTCGGCCGGGGCCGCTCGCTTACCCACGAGGATCTCCTGCCGGATGGTTTCTTCCCGCTCGAGCGCGCGCATCTTCTCGACGGACTGCTTCAGATCGAGCCGCGGGAAGACAGCCGAGATTTCGCCGATCCGCTGGCCCTCCTGTAGTTGTCCCCAGGCAAGCCCTACGAGTTGCACCGCCTCGAGATCGTCGCCCATGCCGAGCTGCCGCCAGATTTTCGCCATCGAGCCCGGGATGACCGGGGCCAGAAGGGCACAGGAGATGCGCAACACTTCGGCCGCCGTGTATAGCGTCTCATCGAGCTTCGCCTGCGACTCGGCATCTTTCTTCGCGGCGAGAGTCCACGGCGCCTGAGCCACGATGTACTTGTCGGCCGCCGCGAGCAGGGACCACACGGCCTCAAGCCCTTTCGAGAAGTCGAAATTGTCGAATGCCTCGACGGCCGCACGGATCGTCCCGCCGGCTAGTTGCGCGATTTCGGCGCTGCCGCCCGATGCCGGTATGGCGCCGCCGCGATACTGCCGGATCATCGTCAGGGTGCGGCTGGCCAGGTTACCGAGGCCGTTGGCAAGATCCGAGTTGTAGCGGCCGACGAGCGCGTCGTAACTGAAATTGCCGTCCTGCCCGAAGACGATCTCGCGAAGCAGGAAGTAGCGGAGGCAGTCGACACCGGCGACTTCCTTGATTGGCGTCGCGCGCACAATGTTGCCGCGCGACTTGCTCATCTTGTCCTGCTCGAACAGCAGCCAGCCGTGCGCGAAGATCCGCTTCGGCAACGGCAACCCGGCGGCCATCAGGAACGCCGGCCAGTAGACGGCGTGAAAGCGCAGTATCTCTTTGCCGATCAGGTGCAGGTCCGCAGGCCAGCGGTCTTCACCCTCCACAGCGCTCATGTAAGTCGAAAGCGCGTCGAACCACACATAGAACACGTGGTTTCCCTCGGCTGGAACAGGGATGCCCCACTTGATCGTCGTACGGCTGATCGACAGGTCGCTCAGGCCCTTGCTCACGAACGAGAGAACTTCGTTGCGGCGGCTCTCCGGGCGGATAAAATCCGGCTGTTCCTCGTAGAGCTTCATCAACGGCTCCTGGAAAGCGGAAAGCTTAAAGAAATAGTTCTCTTCCGTGACCGTTTCGGTCGGGCGGCCACAATCCGGGCAGGGGTCGCCCGGCTTGGCGTCGGAGACATAGAGCTCGTCGAAGACACAGTACTGTCCCGTGTACGAGCCCTTATAGACGAAGCCGTTTTCCAAGCATCGACGGAACAGGTCCTGGACAACCTTGTGATGTTGCGGGCTGGACGTTCTCTGGAAGCGGTCAATCGCCAGTCCGAGCGTCTCCCACTGCGTGCGGAACTCGGCGGAGATGAGATCTGTGAACTCCTGCGGATTCTTGCCTGTCGCCTTCGCGGCTCGCTCGACCTTCTGGCCGTGTTCGTCGGTCCCGGTGGCCAGCACCGCGTCGTAGCCCTGCATCCGTTTGAGGCGCCGGATGGTGTCAGCCGCGATGGTCGTGTAGGCGTGACCGATGTGCGGGGCCGCGTTCACATAGTAGATCGGTGTGGTCAGGTAGTATTTCGGTTTCATTGCTGGGTTCTCAGATAGGCCAAATTCGCTTCCGCGAGGACCTGTTTCAGCGGCACGCCGGCTTCGCGCGCCAGCATCCGGCAATCCTCATACTCGGGCGCATAGGCGCCGGATTCGCCGACTTTGACGCGCACTTTGCCGTAAGACGTTTCGACTTCAACCATCCGCCGTGACTGAACACGGCGTTCGGCGGCGAAGATGCGGACGCCAAGCGTGGTGGTTTCGGCAAACAGGATTTGGGACAACCGCTCCCGGTCTTCCGGGCGGGCGATCACACGGATCAACGTTCCCGGACGATTCTTCTTCATGAAGACGGGGCAGAACGACACGTCGAGGGCGCCGCTCTCCAACAGACGCTCCAACGTGTAGCCAAGCACCTGCGGAGTCACGTCGTCGACATTCGCCTCGATCACCGAGACCGTGGCCGCCTCGACGGCGCCGGTCGGCTCGCCGATCAGCACGCGAAGCACGTTTGCCTGCTCCTTGAAGTCGCGCACGCCGGCGCCGTAGCCGATAGCCGAGATTCTCATCGGGGGCAGGGGGGTGAAACTCTCCGACAGCGTCACCGCGATCGCCGCTCCGGTGGGCGTGGTCAGCTCCACCGAGGGGCCCCGCGCATAGACCGGCTTGCCGGCGAGCAGACCGGCGGTCGCGGGCGCCGGAACCGGGAGGGTTCCGTGGTCCGTGTCCACCGTGCCGCTGCCGAGATTCACCGGCGAGCAGTACACAGTTTCGACGCCGAGCATGTGAATGCCCAGACAGGCCCCCACGATGTCCGCGATGGAGTCGATTGCCCCGACTTCGTGGAAGTGCACCTTCTCGATCGGGACCTGATGAACCGCGGCCTCTACCTCGCCGAGACGCCGGAAGACGGTGGAAGAGTCACGCTTGACGCGGTCAGGCAGTGCCGACTGCTCGATCATGCCGAGAATGTGCGGAAGGTGACGATGCCTCTTGTTGTCGCCGCCGCTCACATGGAATTTGGTCGAGCCGATCCCGCACCGCACGGTCTTCTCGAAGCGGATCTCCGCACCCGGCGCGAGCGAAGACAGGGCCTCGACCAGGGTAGGGGCGTCCGCACCCGCGTCGGCCAGAGCGCCGACCAACATATCGCCGCTGATCCCGGAGAATGCGTCCAGGTAACAGATCTTCATCGAATCAACTCCGGCAAAATCTCCCCGGCCTTTCCCCTCAATGAGCAGTCGGCCTGGGCCGAAAACGCCGTCTCCTCGAGGTTTACCTCGATCACTCGCGCTCCGGCCCTTTTGGCGAGTGGTGTCAGGCCGGCAGCGGGATACACGACAGAGGACGTCCCGACCACCAGGCAGACATCCGCCGACCGCGCGGCTCTTTCCGCGTCGTTCCACACATTCATCGGCAGCGCCTCACCGAACCAGACGACACCCGGCCTCAACATGCCCCCGCAATCGCAGCGCGGCGGCAGCTCCGGCAGCGGTGTTCGCTCGTCCCGGTGCTCAACACCGCACGTGGTGCAGCGCAGATGCCAGATGTCGCCGTGCAGTTTCAGCACATTCCGGCTGCCCGCCCGATCGTGCAGGCCGTCCACGTTCTGCGTGACAAGCACAAAAGAAGACTTCTTCTTTTCCAGCCCGGCAAGGGAGTAATGACCGGCATTCGGCGCCGCCTTGGCGATCAGTCCGCGCCGCCAGTCATACCACTCCCACAAGACTTTCGGATCCCGAGCGAACGCCTCAGGCGTTGCAAGATCCTCGGGCCGGTACTGCCGCCAGAGGCCGCTGTTTCCTCGAAACGTTGGAATCCCGCTCTCCGCCGAGATGCCGGCCCCCGTGAGCGCCACCACCGCGGACGCGGCCTCCAGCCACTCACGAGCCTGTTGCAGGGACTCCACGTATCTATCGTACCGGAACAGGTGCTTCGGACTGCGCTCAAGGGAGTTTTTCCGCCAGCACTTTCTTCGCCTGCATCTGCCGGAACTCCCGGAGTTTCTCCCGCAATCCAGGACGCGAATTTGCCAGGATGGCCACGGCGAGCAGCGCGGCGTTCACCGCCCCGGGCTTGCCGATCGCGAGCGTTCCAACCGGAATGCCGCCCGGCATCTGCACCATCGCCAGAAGGGAGTCCAACCCCTTCAGCGACTGGCTTTCGATCGGGACTCCGAGAACCGGAACAAGCGTGTGAGCGGCGACGACGCCGGCGAGGTGGGCCGCTCCGCCGGCCGCCGCAATGATCACTTCCACGCCTCGCGCATCAGCCTGCGCGGCATATTCAGCCGTCTCCGTGGGCGTTCGGTGCGCGGACAGCACCCGGCACTCATGGGGCACCTCGAAACGGTCGAGTGTCTCCGATGTCTGCCGCATCGTCTCCCAGTCCGACTTGCTGCCCATGATGACGGCAACCAGGGGTTTCGTGTCGTTGGTCATGGTATCCGGAATACCCTAAGTTAATCCGTCCGAAGGACAGTGGGCAACCCGAGTGTGCCAGATTCTGTTCCCGATGTGATATTTCCTGGTAAAATAAAGGCTGCGCCGGGGCAACCTGAGGCGGCCCCATCGCAACCCGGCTTTCTGGGATTCGGTCTGGCTGGAAAACTTGCAGCGCTACAGCAATTTGAGCAACCTCATGAGGGACTATTTTGCGCTCACAAAACCGCGCATCACGTGGCTCATTTTGATGAGCACGGGCGTAGGCTACTTCTTTGGGCTGCGTGGCGAATGGGACCTGCTCACGCTGCTGCACACGATTCTGGGAACAGGTTTGCTGGCTTCCGGCACCGCGACGCTGAACCAGTGGTACGAGCGCGACGAAGACGCGAAGATGCACCGCACCGAACGGCGTCCCATCCCAGCGGGGAGAGTGACACCGGCCAAGGCGGCGATTTTCGGCATCCTTCTCTCAGCCGCCGGGTTTCTGGAACTGTCCCTTGCGGTCAATCTGCTGACCGGCCTGCTTGGGCTGATTACGCTAGCCAGCTACCTCCTCCTCTACACGCCGCTTAAGAAGAGGTCTTCGCTTTCGACGACCGTAGGCGCTTTCCCGGGCGCCATGCCGCCACTGATCGGTTTTGCGGCCGCCAGCGGCACTCTTACCGCCCAAGCGTGGGTCTTGTACGTCATCCTCTTTCTGTGGCAGTTTCCGCACTTCTACTCGATCGCGTGGATGTATCGCGAAGACTACGGCCGCGCCGGCATCCTCATGCTGCCGGTAGTGGAACCCGACGGCCGCTCGACGTCGCGAGAGATCGTCCTTTATTCGCTGGCGCTGATCCCAGCGAGTCTGCTGCCGGCGCTTCTTTCGATGAGCGGCAGAATCTACCTATGCGGCGCGCTCGTGTTGAGCTCGTTTTACTTCTACACAGGTCTGCGCGTCCTTCTTGAGCGTACGGCCCTGCGCGCGCGAAAGGTCCTGCTGGCCTCGGTCTTGTACCTGCCGCTGCTTTACGGTCTAATGCTGCTGGATAGGCCTGGTCTGTGATCGTCTCCGTCGAGAATCTGACTCATAACTACGCCGCAAGGACCGCCCTGGCGGGCGTCAGCTTTGCCGTCAAAGATCGCGAGGTCTTCGGCCTGCTAGGACCGAACGGCAGTGGGAAGTCGACGCTGTTCCGGATACTCTCGACGATGATGGCTCCGGCGTCCGGCCGGGTCACAGTGGCTGGACTCGACGTGGGCAGTCGGCCGGCGGAGGTGCGCCGCCGCATCGGTGTGGTCTTCCAATCGCAGAGTCTCGACCGAAAGCTGACGGTGGAGGAAAACCTTTTCGGCCAGGGCCATCTGCACAGCCTCTCCGGGGTAACGCTCCGTGAGCGAGTGGACGAAGTGACGGCCCGTCTCGGACTGGAAGACCGGCGCGACGAGATCGTCGAAAAACTCTCCGGCGGGCTGAAGCGGCGCGTCGAAATTGCGAAGGCCCTGTTGCACAAACCCGAAGTGCTGCTCATGGACGAGCCTTCCACCGGTCTCGATCCGGGGGCACGACGCGAGTTGTGGCAATACATCGAAGACCTTCGGGCGAATCAAGGCGTCACAGTGCTGCTGACGACGCACATTCTCGACGAGGCGGATCGGTGCGACCGGCTGCTGCTGCTGCATCAGGGGCGCATCGTGGCGGAAGGAGCCCCGGCGGAATTGAAGTCGAGGATTGGGGGAGACGTGGTCGTGCTTGAGGTTGCCGACCTCGATGGGATGCAACGGCAACTGGCCGAACGGTTTCACACCGAGCCGCGCGTTGTCGATGGCGCCCTTCGTGTCGAGATTGCGAACGGTCACCGCTTTATCACCGAAGCGGTCGAAGCGTTCCCGGGTGCGATTTCTTCCGTAGCGCTACACAAGCCGACACTCGAAGACGTCTTCCTGGACGAGACGGGAGTTGCCATTTGCTAGGAAAGTCTTTCTGGTTGCCTGTGGCCACGTTGTGGCAAAGGGAGCTGGTTCGCTTCTGGCGCGAAAAGGCGCGCGTCCTTGGCTTTGTTGGTTCACCGCTGATCTTCTGGCTGGTAATCGGCTCCGGCTTTGGCAACCTGGGCTTTTTCTTTCCCGGCGCTCTGACACTGACCGTGATGTTCTCCGCGGTCTTTTCGACGATGTCCCTGATTGAAGACCGGCGGGAGGGGTTCCTGCTTTCGATGCTGGTCTCGCCGGCGCCTCGCAGTTCGATGGTACTCGGCAAGACTCTCGGTTCGGCGACTTTGGCCTGGATTCAAGGAATGATCTTTCTTGCTTTTGGACCGTTGGCGGGAGTCCCGTTATCTTTCGACGTTTTGTGGCAGTCGGCCTCAGTGATGTTCCTCATCGCGATGACGTTCACGCTGCTCGGCTTTGCGCTGGCCTGGCGGATGGAGTCGTCGCAGGGCTTCCACGCAATCATCAACCTTCTTCTGTTGCCGCTGTGGATGGTTTCCGGCTCGCTCTTTTCGATGGCGAAAGCGCACGGCTGGATCAGAGTCGTCATGGTGCTGAACCCGATGACGTACGCACTGGCGGCACTGCGAAGGGTTCTGGGGACCCAGGTTAGTGCCGGTACGCCGGAACTGGGAGTGAGCTTAACGGTGACGACGGTTTGCGCCGTCGTATTTTTGACGGTCTCGGCCCTGGTCGCCGGCCAAAAGACCGCAAGGAACTTTGCATGAGATCCCGAGCTACCGTGCCAGCAACGATCCTTGCCGGGCTCGGTTTCCTCTCGCTTTCAGGCTGCGCGCCGAAGGCTGAGCCGCTACCCGTCCTGGGAGAAATTCCCGAGTTCACCCTCACCGCACAGGATGGCGCAGAATTTCATGGCGGGTCGCTGCGCGGGAGTGTCTGGGTCGCCGACTTCATCTTCACGACCTGCGCCGGTCCGTGCCCGCGCATGAGCTGGCAAATGAGCAGGCTTCAGGAAGCGTTCTCCGACAAGCCGGACGTGAAGTTCGTTTCGTTCACCGTCGATCCGGAGCGGGACACGCCCGAAGTGCTGGCGGCCTACGGAAAGCGCTACCAGGCGCAGGCGGGACGCTGGTACTTCCTGACCGGCCCTGAGCAGGCCCTGCACAAACTGAACAGGGAAGCATTCAAGTTGGGCAACGTGGACGGCAGTCTCAACCACAGCACTCGATTTGTCCTGCTCGACCGGCAGTCACGCGTCAGGGGCTATTATGACTCCTCAGACGCCGACTCCATGAAGCAATTGCTCGCGGACCTCAAGAATCTTGTCAGGGAGCGGTCTTGATCGAACTGCGCGACCTTCCGGCCGTGAACGCGCTTCTGAACCTCACGGCGGCGTGTCTCCTGGTTTGCGGCTACGTGCTGATCCGGCGCCGCCGCATCCAGGCCCATAAGCGCGTGATGCTCGCCGCGTTCTCGGTGTCGGTCCTTTTCCTTATCAGCTATCTCGTCTATCACTACCAGGTGGGTTCCGTCCGCTTTCAGAGAACCGGAACGATTCGCACGATCTACCTCGGCATCTTGTTCACGCACACGGTATTGGCGGCGGTCGTGCCGGTCCTCGCGGTTGTGACGCTCTTCCGCGCGCTGCAAGAGCGTTTCGACCGTCACCGGAGGCTTGCCCGTTGGACGCTCCCGATCTGGCTCTATGTGAGCGTTACGGGCGTCACGGTGTACTTGATGCTGTACAGGCTGTAGCAGACCTGCTTCGCTAGCTTTCCCGCCTCCGTCCGGACGATATAATCACGCGACGAGGAGGTGTCCCAAGTGAGCACAGCACTTCGGTGGAGCATTGCATTTGCGTCGTTGGGTGTCGTGGGCGCCGTCGCTGCTACTACGCCAAAAGTCATCCCAGCAAGGCACAAGGTGCGGATCGAACGCGCCGTCATGATCCCGATGCGCGACGGCAAGCGTCTGTCGGCGGACCTGATCCGTCCCGACAGCGAAGGTCGCTTTCCCGTGGTGATGATGTATCAGCCCTATCGCAAGGACGACGTGGGCCGCGGCGGAGTCGGTCCGCACCAGTACTTTGCGGAGCGCGGCTTCGTCGCCGTACGTCTGGATGCCCGCGGGACCGGCACCTCGGAGGGTGTAAATACCGACGAGTACACCCTTCAGGAGCAGCAGGACGGCTATGACGCCGTGGAATGGCTCGCCCGGCAGTCCTGGTCGAACGGCAACGTCGGCGTCTGGGGTATTTCGTACAGCGGTTTCACGGCGCTTCAGGTGGCGACGCATCAACCGCCTCATCTGAAGGCGATCGTGCCGATCTACGCCACCGACGACCGCTACACCGACGACTGCCACTATGACCGCGGCGGCAACATGCGCATGTATTACGACGTCGGACACTACGGTGGTTGGATGGTGGCAATGAACGCCCTGCCGCCAATGCCCGAGCTTGCCGGGCCTCAATGGGCTGAAATGTGGACCGAGCACCTCCAAAACAACGAGCCTTACCTGCTCAAGTGGATGAAACAGCAGACCGACGGCCCGTACTGGCGCAACGGATCGCTCCGGCCCGGCTATGAGCGCATCAAGTGCCCGACGTTCCTGATCGCCGGCTGGCGCGACGGCTATCCGAACGCGATGGTGCGAACCTACATGAACCTGAAGGTCCCCAGGAAATTGCTGGTCGGCCCGTGGGTTCACTCGCTACCAAACAGTTCCGTGCCCGGCCCCCGGATCGACTGGATGAATGAGGCGGGGCGGTTTTTCGCCCACTGGCTCCGCGACGAGGATACGGGAATCATGACCGAGCCGCCAGTGACGGTCTACATGCAGGAGTACAGCGTGCCTGATCGCATGCTCGACGTAACGCCCGGTTCCTGGCGCAACGAAGCGGACTTCCCGGCTTCCGGCACAAGCGAAATCACGTTCTATATCGATGAAGGCGGCAAGCTCGCGTCCACTGTGGGGGCTGCACCCCGCCGCGATCATGACGAATTCGAATATGTCCCGACAGTCGGCCTCTCGAACGGTTACTGGTCCGGCGGCGGGATACCGTTCTACCTCCCGGACGACCAGCGCGGCGACGAGGCGTATTCGCTGGTCTACACGACCGAGCCGCTCGACCGGGAGCTCCGGATTCTCGGCTGGCCAAAGGTTATTCTGCACGCCTCGTCGTCCGTGCGGGTTGCTACGTTTGTCGCGAAACTTGCCGACGTGGCCCCGGACGGCCATTCGGCGCTCATCGTCGACGGGGCGCTGAACGGAACCCGCCGGCAGTCGCTTACGACTCCCAGCGCGATGTCGCCCGGTGAAGTCTACGAACTCGCAATTCCGATGCTGCCCACCGGATGGGTGCTGAAACCGGGGCATCGCCTCCGGCTGGCGGTTTCCAGTTCCGATTTCCCCAACCTCTGGCCCACACCGGAACCTGCACGGAACCGCGTGTTCCGCGGAGGGCGCTATTCCTCGCGCATCGTACTTCCCGTTGTGCCGGAGTCCAAACTCCCGGCGCCCGAGTTTCTGCCACCTCCGGCCTTGCGTCAGATCGTCTCCGGAAGCGGATCGCCGCCGGTGATGCACGCCCTCTATGACCAGATTGCCGGCACGGTCACTGTGCTCGGACAACGGAAGGGCGCCACCATCCTGGATGAGGGTCTCGGGACCGTTCTGTCAGACAGTGAGTTCCGGTGTACCGCGTCCTCCCGCGATCCCGGCCGCGCCAGCATCATCGGCACACACAAGATCGCGTTTCAGCGCGAGGACGGATTGATCGAAGTCACTGGAGAAAGCTCCATCCGCGCCACGACGACCCACTTCCACATTCTGGTGAACCTCACCGTGACGCGGAACGGGATGCCTTTCTTCCAGAAGCAGTGGGTCGCGACCGAACCGCGCAACCTGCTGTGAGTAGCGGAGTACGATGTGCGAATTCAGGAGGAGAAGTTGAAGCGACTACAGCCAGTGCTGAACCGCCGCCAATTCGTTGCTGGCGGGGTGGCGGCGTCAGGGATGTCCTGCGTCGCCGCGGGGTCGAGTGTACCCCCGAACATCGTCATCATTCTGGCCGATGACCTTGGATACGGGGACCTGAGCTGCTACGGCCATCCGACGATTCAAACTCCGAACATCGACCGGATGGAGCGTGAAGGAATGCGGTTCACGCAGTTCTACTCCGCAGCGTCGTTGTGCACGCCGAGCCGCGCCGGATTAATGACCGGGCGCCTGCCGATCCGCTCCGGTCTGACACGCGTCCTCTTTCCATGGTCGGAGGGAGGCATCCAGGATTCCGAGATCACCATCGCTCGCTTGCTGAAGAAATCCGGCTACGCCGCGATGTGCGTCGGAAAGTGGCATCTCGGACACCATCGCCGGTATCTGCCGATGCGTCATGGTTTCGACGGCTACTTTGGAATTCCTTATTCCAACGACATGAGCAAGGCGACCCAGCCCACGGCATCCTGGGTCGATCGGACGCCGCCAACGCCGCTGATTCGTGGGGAAGAAGTGATCGAGCAGGAACCCGACCAGCGCTACCTGACAAGGCGCTATACCGAGGAGGCGATCCGCTTCATTCGGGAGTCCTGCCGCGCAGGGCGGCCGTTTTTCCTCTATTTGCCGCATACGTTTCCCCACATGCCGTTATTTGCGAGTGAACGTTTTCGCGGCAAGAGCCTCCGCGGGCTTTATGGGGATGTTGTCGAGGAGCTCGACTGGAGCGTGGGCGAGATTCTGGCCGAACTCGGCCGTCTGGGTGTCGACGGTTCAACGCTGGTCGCCTTCACTAGCGACAACGGGCCAGCCACCGGCTCGGCGGGACTGCTGCGGGATCAGAAAGCCAGCACTTTCGAAGGAGGCATGCGCGTCCCCTTCATCGCGCGGTGGCCTGGAAGAATTCCCGCCGCCGTGACGACGTCGGCCTTCGGCACGACAATGGACCTGTTTCCGACTTGCGCGAGGCTCGCCGGAGCGACGCTGCCGACTGACCGGATATACGATGGCGACGATCTGACGCCGGTGCTACTTAGAAACTCGACCGGCCGCGAGCCATTGTTCTTCTATTACTCAAATCTCGATGACGATCAGGAGCTGAAAGCCGTGCGCAAGGGACGGTGGAAGCTCCACACGTCCATCGGCTCGTTCCGAAAGGCGCCTTTGTTGCCGAATGAATCCGGGCCGCCGCTGCTTTTCGATCTCAACGAAGATCCCTCCGAGCAGCGGAATCTTGCCGGCACAAAGCCTGAAATCGCCAAGGAACTTCGGGTGGTGATGGAAGCACACAAAGCGAGCGTAAGACCGGGGCCGCAGCAACTGTGAACTTAGCTTAGCAGTTCTCACTCGCCGATGATCTTCACCAGGACACGCTTGCGGCGCCGGCCGTCGAATTCGCCATAGAAGATCTGCTCCCAGGGACCGAAATCGAGCCTGCCTTTCGTGACCGCCACCACGACCTCGCGCCCCATGATCTGCCGCTTCATGTGGGCGTCGGCGTTGTCCTCGCCGGTGTCGTTGTGCCGGTACTGCGAGACCGGCTCGTGCGGTGCGAGATTCTCCAGCCACTTGTCGTAGTCGTGGTGCAAACCGGATTCGTCGTCGTTGATGAAGACCGACGCCGTGATGTGCATTGCGTTCACCAGCACCAGACCTTCCTGAACGCCGCTCTCCGCCAGACACTTCTCCACCTGCGAAGTGATGTTGAGGAAGGCCCTCCGGCCCGGCACGTCGAACCACAACTCCTTGCGATAACTCTTCATTTGCCCTGGACTCCTTGCAACTTTCCAGTATCCTACCCCGGCGCCCTTTCAAAGCGCCGTAATCCGGTGTCAAATAGTGTTGAGACATATTGATTCTTTCGCGGAGAGAACCGCCAGTGGCAATCGATCATTCCTTGAAGACCCCCAAAAAGGCGCGCGCGGGCGTACCAGTTGCGGCCATTATCATTCTTGCGATGGTCGTCATCGGGGCCGCCGGATTCTGGTACCTGGACCGGCAGTCCAAGTCCATGCCAAAAGATATTCCGGTATTGACGGCAGAAGCCAAGGCCTATGTCCGTAACCTGAAGCTCGGGGAAGTCGAAATGAAGGCGGCCGAGGCTTTCGCAGGCCAGACCCTCGTGGAGATTCTCGGGAAAATCACCAATGCCGGCGACCGCAGGCTCCAGTCCGTCGAAATCAACTGCATCTTCTATGACCCCTATGGGCAGGTGGTGCTTCGGCAGCGTGTCCCGATCGTCCGGAGCCGGAGTGGCGGCCTCGCCCCTGGTGAAACGAAGTCCTTTCGGCTCCCGTTCGATGAGATTCCGGATAGCTGGAATCAGGCCATGCCGCAGCTTGTAATCGCGGAAATCAACTTTCAGTAGAGGCGGAGTTGGCACTGATCCTCCTAGTCGATGACGATCCCGATCAGCTCGAGATCCGCCGGCTATTGCTCGAGACCAGCGGTTTCGAGGTGCGGACCGCTTCGACAACCGGGGAGGCCGAGCGGCTGTTCGGTGAGTGCCCTCCCGCGCTGGTCGTCACGGATCTGCGGCTGCCCACCCCTTCCGACGGAATCCGACTGATGAGGATGATGCGGGCTCGTTCCGCCGGCGTGCCGATCCTTGTGCTCTCCGGGATGACATCGGATCTCGCCCACGTCGAGGATGGGCTCGCCGACGAAGTACTGCAAAAACCCTTCCGGGCTGATCGTTTCCTTGAACTCGTGCATGAGTACGCGCATGGACCTCGCTGAGCTGCGCCGTTCCCTGGAACTTGGGCGGGAGGTCCGCCTGAAGGTGAAAGTCGTCCCGAAAAGCTCCCGCTCAGAGATCGCCGGTTTTATGGGAGACGGGACGCTGAAGCTCAAAGTCCAAGCTCCGCCGGAACGAGGAAAAGCCAACGCGCAGGTCTGTTCGGTACTCGCCGCGGCCTTCGGCGTGCCCGAGAGGAACGTGTCGATCGTAAGCGGCGAGACGTCTCCGCTCAAGCAGGTCGTTGTGGCCCCGCCCTCCGACTTGCGATGCCGGCGTGCCCCGGGATAGAGTGGGGCATTTCCAGGAGGCCCCATATGCCCGCTGCCTGTTTCCAGGACTCTTCGACTCGCCGGTCCGTCATCTCCAGTCTGTTCGCAGCCGCCGGCTGGTCCGCTTTCGATCGCGCGGAAGCCGCCGTCCGGCAATCGGCCGGCAGAGACGCTCCGATCACCGGGAAGGACAAGCTCAGGATTACGAAACTCGAGACTTTCCTCGTCAAGCCGCGATGGCTGTTTCTCAAGGTTCACACCAACGCCGGAATCGTTGGGCTCGGCGAACCGATCACCGAAGGCCGGGCGCTGACCTGCGCTACGGCCGTGAAGGAGATCGAACCGTACCTCGTCGGCAAAGACCCGAGGCAGGTCGTTCATCACTGGCAGGCCATCTACCGGCACGCGTTTTACCGGGGCGGGCCGATTCTGACCAGCGCGCTGAGCGGGATCGATCAGGCGCTCTGGGACATCAAGGGCAAGGCGCTCGGCGTGCCGGTTTATGAACTCCTCGGCGGACCCACCCGTACCCGTATTCGCGTGTACGCCCACGCCGGTTCGCCGGAAAGCATCAAGGAAGCCATGGCACGCGGCTTCACCGCCTTCAAAACCGGACCGGCTAAGAAACGTCCCGCGCGGTATGTCGAGACACCCGCCGCGGTTCAGTATGCCGTCGAACAGTTCGCCGAGCTCCGGCAGCTTGTCGGAAAAGAGGCGGACATCGGCATCGACTTCCACGGCGCTATCAGCCCGGCGCTGGCTAAGCTTCTGATCAAGGGCCTGGAACCCTACCAGCCGATGTTTGTCGAGGAGCCATGCCAGGCCCAGAACCACGATGTCATGGCCGAGATCGCCCGTGGAACGCACCTGCCCATCGCCACCGGCGAGCGCGTTTTCACCAAGTGGGGCTTCCGCGAGGTGCTGGAGAAGGGCGCCGCCTCCATCCTCCAGCCCGACCTCTGCCACGCCGGGGGCATCACCGAATGCCGCCTGATCGCCGGAATGGCCGAGGCCTACTATGCCTCCATCGCGCCGCACAATCCCCTGGGCCCGATTTCGCTGGCGGCAGGGGTGCAGCTCTCCGCCTCCATCCCGAACTTCCTGTGCCAGGAGCAGGTCAGCCTCGGAGAGGGCTACATCAAGAAACCGTTCACGGTCCGCGAAGGCTACCTGGACTTGCCAGATGGCCCGGGCCTCGGAATCGAACTGGACGAGAACGCGATGGCGGACAAGATCGGCCACGACTGGCGCAACCCGGAGACCTACGACGAAGACGACGGCTCGGTGGTGGACTGGTAAGATCGAAGAGAAATGACGAAGCAGACCATCCTGTCCTCTATTATTGACATCGGCATCGTTCCGGTCGTCCGCACCTCGAGCGCGGAAAGCGCCATCAAGGCCATCGAAGCCATCTACAAGGGAGGCATCCGCGCAGCCGAGATCACGATGACCGTTCCGGGCGCCCTCCGCGCGCTGGAAAAAGTAGCCGACAAGTTCGGCGACAAGATTGTTCTCGGCGCCGGCACGGTCCTTGACCCGGAAACGGCTCGCGCCTGCATGCTCGCAGGGGCGGAGTTCTTTGTGACGCCGGCTCTGAAACCGGCCACTATCGAAATGGCCCGGCGCTACTCGAAGGTCATCATGCCCGGTGCGCTGACTCCGACCGAAGTACTCACAGCATGGGAGGCCGGCGCCGACATCGTGAAGGTTTTCCCCTGCGGCAACGTTGGCGGGCCGAAGTACATCAAGGCCCTCAAGGCGCCCTTTCCGCAGATTGAGATGGTTCCGACGGGCGGGGTCAACCTGGAAACCGCGGGTGACTTTCTGAAGGCCGGTGCCTGCGCTGTCGCGGTTGGCGGCGAACTTGTGGACGCCAAGACTATCAAGGAAGGCCGCTACGAAGTCTTCGAAGAGCGCGCCAGGCAGTACCTCGCCGTTGTCGCCAAAGCACGCGAGGAGATGAAGTCCGCCAAGTGAACTTGGTAAACTGAGAGGCCGGTTATGGCGATCAGCAAGGATTTGCTGGAGATTCTCGTGTGCCCGCTCTGCAAGGCGCCGGTGGAACTCAAGCAGGATGAGAATGGCCTGAAATGCGTCGAATGCAAGCGGGTATACCCAATCCGTGACGATATCCCCGTGATGCTGGTCGACGAGGCCAGGATCGAAGAGTAAGCCCGTTCCTCGGATGCCAGACGCGCTTCAGCGCTTGCCGGGCGGCGCGCGGGTGGCGGTCGTTCGCCTGCGCTCACTCGGCGATTGCGTCTTGACCACGCCCGCCCTCGAAATTCTCAAACAGTTCCGGCCGGATCTCAGGACAGCGGTCGTCGTCGAGGACCGGTTTGCGCCTGTGTTCGAGGGAAATCCCGACGTGAACGCGATATTGCCGCCGGCCGCCTCCGCCCTCCGCGGCTGGAAACCCGACCTGTGCATCAACCTCCATGGCGGCATGAGGAGCGCCGTGTTGACAGCGGCATCGGGCGCACGCTTTCGCGCAGGTTTCGCTCACTTTCGGGCTTCGCGGCTCTATAACTTGCGCATACCGACGGCGCAGACGATACTTTCTGTGGACCGCAAGGTCCATACGGCCGAGCACCTCGCTTCCGCCATCTTCTGGCTGGGCGTACCGCGCTGCGAGATCCCGTGGGCACGGCTCTTCGCTCATGACGCCGGCCTTAGCTTGCGTGGCTCCTACGCTGTCCTCCATCCCTTCGCCACTGGTCCGGGTAAGGCCTGGCCGGCTTCCGGTTTTCTCGCCATCGCGTCCCACTTGCGGTTGGCGCTCGGGTTAGATCCAGTTTTCATCGCCGGACCTGGCGACGACACGCACCCGTTCGCGGAATATCGTTGCATCGAGGGAGCGCCGCTGGCGGACGTCAAGTCGTTGCTTCGGGGCGCCACGCTGTTCGTCGGAAACGACTCGGGTCCTGCGCACATGGCTGCCGCGTTTGGGTTACCGGTCCTCGTCATTTTCGGCGCCTCAGACCCCGTGATCTGGGCTCCGTGGCGGACGGTTTCCCAGGTCATCGTGGCTCGCGGACCGATCGAAGCGGTCGCGGTAGGTGAAGTAATCGAAGCGCTCGAGCGTCTGAGGGTCGCCGCATGAAGGAATGGCTGCGGCTGCTCGGCTTCGTCCGCCCCTATGTGCTCGTGCTGGTGGTGTCGGTCGTCTTGATGGCCTGCGTCGGCGGGGCCCACGCTTTGATCGCGCTGCTGATCGGCCCGGTCTTTGACCGTGTGCTGAATCCGGCCTCCGCGGACGCGCCAGTTCTACTGTTCCGGCTGCCGATCTTCGGTCAGGCGGTCTATCTGAACGACCTCCTGCCCTCGTGGATCCACAACGTGTGGACCATGATCGCGCTGGGCATCTTGGCCGTATTTCTCGTGCGCGGCCTCTGTGACTACTTCGGCAACTACTTGGTCAACTACGTCGGGTATTCGGCAGTCACCGACTTGCGCCAGACTGTGTTCGACAAGATTCTTCGCCAGAGCGCGGAGTTCTTCGAGTCCCATTCCACCGGACGGTTGATGTCGTCGATCATGAACGACATCGAGAAGATCCAGGTTGCCACGTCGCACATCCTGGCAGACTTAATGCGGCAGATTTTCATCGTGGTGGGTCTTCTCTATGTGCTGCTCGAAAAAGACTGGAAGCTGGCCCTCGTCAGCCTCACGCTGCTGCCTTTCGTGCTCGTCCCCACAGCCCGGATCGGAAAGCGCATCCGGCGCACCACCCGCCGTGCGCAGGACGACACGGCCGATCTGAACCAGATCCTTCAGGAGACCCTGAGCGGCCACCAGGTGGTACGCTCGTTCGGCGCGGAGGCCTACGAGTCGCGCCGTTTCCGGGTCGTCGCGCGGCGTCTCCGCTCCAGCAATCTTCGCTATGTAGCGCAGCAGGCACTCAGCTCTCCGCTGATCGAGTTCTTCGGCGCTCTCACCATCGTCGGCCTGCTTACGTACGCCCGAACGCAGATCAAGGCAGGCCAGATGACCACCGGGGAGTTCACGACTTTCGTCGTCGCTCTGCTGATGCTTTACGAGCCCGTCAAGCGGCTCACGGGGATTCACAATATCTTCCAGCAGGCGCTCGGGGCTTCCCAGCGCGTCTTCGAGTATCTGGACCGTGAGGAAGCAATCCAGGACAAGGCCGGCGCGTTGCCGCTAGCTCGCTTCGAAAGATCGATTGTCTTTGACGCCGTGAGCTTCCGCTATCCGAGTTCTCCCAACGGCTTTCTGCTGCGCGACATCAGCCTCGAGGTGAAAGCCGGCGATGTCGTCGCGGTGGTCGGCCCAAGCGGCGCCGGCAAGAGCACGCTTGTCAGCCTCCTTCCGCGGTTTTACGACGTGACCGCGGGCGCGGTTCGCGTAGATGGTCACGACGTCCGGGACCTCCAGGTGGCTTCCCTCCGACGGATGGTCGGGATCGTCCCCCAGGACACCTTCCTCTTCAACGACACGGTGGCGAACAACATCCGGTACGGCCGCCAGGACGTATCCGTTCGGGAGGTCGAGGAGGCAGCGCGGAACGCGCTTTGCGAGGAATTCATCGGGCAGATGCCGGAGGGCCTTGACACCGTCATCGGAGAGCGCGGCTTCAAGCTTAGCGGGGGCCAGCGGCAGCGCATCGCCATCGCCCGCGCCCTACTCGAAAACGCTCCCATTCTCATCCTTGACGAGGCGACTTCCCACCTCGATACCGAGTCCGAATTATTGGTGCAGCGCGCGTTGGGGAACCTGATGTCCGGGCGCACGGTGATCGTGATCGCCCACCGGCTGTCGACCATCCGCCGCGCGGACAAGATCATCGTACTGGACCAGGGCCGTATCTGCGAGGTGGGCACGCACGACGAACTGGTCGGTTCCGGCGGCATCTATCAGCGTTTATATGAACTTCAGTTCCTGGAGGCAGACCGTCTGGCCTAGCTATGAACGTTCGCAGCATGACCGGCTTCGCCCGGGTCCAAAAACAAAACGATGTGGGGGAGGCCGCGGTCAGCATCAAGAGCGTGAACCACCGTGCGCTCGACTTGCACTTTCGCATGCCCGGCGAGCTTGACCCGTTCGAGCCGGTGCTCCGTGCGGCCGTTAAGCGGCACATCGTTCGCGGCCACATTCAAATTCAGGTCACGTTTTTCCGCTCCTCCGAAGCCCCTCCCGCGGCCCTGAATCGCTCTGTGCTCGATGCGTATATCTCGGCTTACCGCCAGGCTGCCGCGGAGCACGGACTCGGAGGTGAACCCGATCTGAACGCTGCGCTTTCGCTCCCCGGCGTTTTTCGGGAAGCGCCCGACGAAGAACCAGATCGGACCGTCGAGAAGCTTCTTCTCGAAGCTGCGGAAGAGGCTCTCCAGGCGTTGAATGCCTTTCGAGAACGCGAAGGGGGCGAGATCGTGGGCGAATTGCTCGACAGGGCGGCGGCGATCCGAGATTGCACGTCGCGCATAGAGGAGATCCGTTCCCGTGCCTTGCCAGCCTTCCAGGCACGGCTCACGGAGCGGCTGGCGGAGCTGCTTCAGAACGTGCCCATTGATACCCAGCGCCTGGCTCAGGAAGCAGCCATCCTCGCCGACCGCAGCGACATCGGCGAGGAGCTAACCCGGCTCCGGATCCACGCCGTACAGGTGGAAGATCTGCTTCGGAAAGGGGGAGAGGTCGGCAAGAAACTCGACTTCCTCCTCCAGGAGATGAACCGGGAGTCGAATACGATCCTGTCCAAGTCCAACGGGATCGGAGAGCAGGGTCTGGAGATCACCCAACTTGCTCTGGCCGCCAGGGCCGACATTGAGAAAATCCGAGAGCAATCCCTCAATCTAGAATGAGCATCGTATTCATCGTTTCAGCGCCGTCCGGCTCGGGCAAGTCCACGCTTGTGGGCCGACTTCTGAAGGACGTGCCAAGGCTTTTATTTTCTGTATCTTACACGACCAGAGCGCCCCGCGGAAACGAGCGCCAGGACGAAGACTACCACTTCATTTCTCGTGCCGAGTTCGAGGAGCGGATCGCCCGGGACGAGTTTCTGGAGTGGGCAGAGGTATTCGGGAACTATTACGGGACCCACCGCGAGATCCTGGACCGGGCGCGGTCGGAAGGGTCCGATGTGGTACTCGACATCGACGTCCAGGGTGCGCGACAATTGAAGAGACGGATCCTGGATGCCGTCAGTATCTTTATTCTTGCGCCTTCCCGCGAGATCCTGGAGCAACGGTTGCACGACCGCTCAGAGGACCCGCCCGAGGTCATCGCCAGACGGTTACGCGAGGCGGCGGAGGAGATTCGTAACTGCCGCGCGTACGACTACGTCCTCGTCAATGACGAAGTGGAACGGTCGGCTGATACGCTGGAGGCCATTGTGAAGGCCGAGCGCGCCCGGCGTACACGCATCGAAGAGAAGATCCGGCCAATCCTGGCCACCTTCGAGGCGAAGTAAGCAGAGGTTTTCGAGCAATTATGTCTGACAGGCTGTCACGAAACGCGAGTTTCATCATCCCGGACGACCCGGAGCAGAGTACGTATCGCTGGATCATCGTCGCCGCGAAACGCGCGCGGCAACTCCAGGGCGGAGCCCGGCCGTTCCTTCCAACCACCGCCAAGAAACCGACCGTCACCGCCATGGAGGAGACGCGTCGAGGTCTCGTGAAGTGGGAAGACTTGGCTCTTCAGCCGCAGGAAGAGCAAGAACAAGAACAGGTTTGAGCCAATGAAGGTTGTGCTCGGAGTCGGGGGCGGCATAGCGGCCTACAAAGCGGCAGAGCTCGTGCGCGCCCTGTCCGAGCGCGACGCCGAGGTGCAGGTCGTCATGACGGAGGCGGCCCAGGAGTTCGTCCGGCCGCTCACCTTCGTGGCTCTGAGCGGGCGCAAGGTCATCACCAGCATGTTCTCCTCCGGCGGCGCCGAGGAAACGCTTTCCAGCGCCGTCGAGCACATCCAGGTCGCGCAGGAAAACGATATCCTGGTGGTCGCGCCGGCCACTGCCGATCTTCTGGCTCGCTTCGCCCACGGTATCGCCAACGATTTCCTTACAACCTTCTACCTGGCGTTCACCGGTCCGGTTGTTCTGGCGCCGGCGATGAACACCAACATGTGGAACCACCCGGCCACACAAGCGAACATTGGGGTACTCCGCTCACGTGGACATAGCATCGTCGGACCGGAAGACGGGTTTCTCGCCTGTGGGATGGTCGGCCCCGGCCGGATGTCGGAACCGGCAGAAATCGCCGAAGCCGTGCTCTCTCTGTCTCGGCGCAGGGACCTGGAGGGCGAGACCATTTTGGTTACCGCCGGTCCCACGCAGGAACCGCTCGATCCAGTCCGGTTTGTTTCGAACCGGTCGTCCGGCAAGATGGGTTACGCCCTGGCGCAGGCCGCCGCCGACCGGGGCGCGCGCGTTGTTCTCATTTCAGGACCGGTGCACATCCCCGAACCGTCCGGCGTGCAGATCGTTCACGTTCGAACCGCGACCGAGATGCGGGATGCGGTCTTGGCCGGGCTCGACGAGTCCACCATCATCGTGAAGTCCGCCGCCGTTGCCGACTACCACGTCTCCACGGTGCCGCAACAGAAAATGAAGAAGACGGCTGCGCGGATTTCGCTCGAACTCGATCCGACGCCGGATATCCTGGCCGAATTGGGTCAGAAGAAGGGCGACCGGCTGCTCATCGGCTTCGCGGCCGAGACCGAGAACCTGCGGCAGGAGGTGCGGCGGAAGCTCGCGTCGAAGAACTGCGACATGCTTGTGGGCAACCTCGTCGGCCAGGAAGGCGTGGGCTTCGAATCCGACACCAATGAAGTTCTGCTCGGCCTTGCTACCGGCGCGCTGATCTCGATTCCGAAGGCTTCCAAGCGCGAGGTCGCGGATCGCATCTTCGACGAGGCGCTGAAATTGCGCTTGGCCCTCCACGCCGCGCAATGACCCGGGAGTTGCTCCGCCAGTACCTCTCGTTCTATCAGGATCTCGGCATTCGGACTCTCTACCGCCGCGAGCCCCACGCCGCACCACCGTCTGCGAGCCGGGAACCGGCTCCGCTCGATCTGCTGTTACAGCCTCAGGCGGAACCGGAAGCGGTTCAGCATTTCAGCGAACCACCAACCGGAGACACCCTCGCCCGCATCCGTGAGGACATCGGAGACTGCACGCGCTGCCGGCTCCACCAGGGACGAAACAAGATCGTATTCGGCTCAGGGAATGAGCAGGCCAAGCTGGTGTTCGTTGGCGAGGGTCCCGGGGCGGACGAGGACGCCCAGGGCCTGCCGTTCGTCGGCCGCGCCGGCCAGTTGCTGACGCAAATGATCGAAGGAACAGCGCGCAAGGAAGGCATCCCACTTGTTCGCAAGGACGTGTACATCTGCAACGTGGTTAAATGCCGCCCACCCGAGAATCGAACGCCCCTGCCCGACGAGATGGAGACCTGCGGGCAGTTCCTGTTCCGCCAGCTTTCGGTCATCCGCCCCAAAGCGATCTGTGTGCTCGGTGCGACGGCCGCGAAGGCGCTGCTAGACCGCAAGGAGGGTGTTACGAGGATGCGCGGTCAGTGGTTCCGCTGGCACGATATCCCTGTGATGGTGACGTACCACCCGTCGTATCTGCTCCGGCCTTACAACCAGAACGCCAAGCGCGAAGCCTGGGAAGACCTTAAGAAAGTCCTGCATTATGTCTATGACTGAGCGGCGCCGCGGGTTCTTCATCACTTTCGAGGGCATAGACGGCTGTGGAAAGTCGACCCAGATGTGCCTGCTCGCGGAAAGGCTGCGGAGAGAGGGCCACCGGGTGTTCGAAACCGTCGAGCCTGGCGGCACATCGATTGGCAGGCAGGTGCGGCGTATCTTACTGGACGCGAAGAACCAGGAGCTCTGCCCGACGGCTGAATTACTCCTCTACTTCGCCTGCCGCGCCCAGAACGTCGAAGAATGGATCCTCCCGGCGCTCGAACGCGGCGAAATCGTTGTGTCGGACCGGTTCACCGATTCCACGATGGCTTACCAGGGCGTTGGCCGGGGACTCGGCGAAGATGTTGTGCGAGACCTTCACCGCATCGCCTGCCGCGATCTCACGCCGGATCTGACGCTCGTCATCGACATCGACCTCGAAACGAGCCTTGAGCGTGCGCGCACGCGCAACCGGGAACTAGCGGACACCGGCGCCGCGCCTGAGACGCGCATGGACGACCAGGCGGTCGAGTTCCACCGCCGGGTTCGCGGAGCCTACGCTGCGATGGTTCAAGTGGAACCGGAGCGGTTCGTTGTGATCGACGGCCGGGCGGACGTCGAGAGTGTAGCCAGGGCCGTCTGGGAGGCGGTGGCGCCCCGCGTCGGAGGTCTGCATGTTTGACGACTTCCACGGCAATGAGCGCGTGGCTGCCGCGCTAGAAAAGATGGCCGCGCAGGATCGGATCCCGCAGACGCTGCTGATGGTTGGGCCGCAGGGTATCGGCAAGGCGACCCTGGCGCGCCGCTTTGCCGCCCGCCTGCTCGGCGGAGCGGACAAAATCGAGCGCGACGACTTGAGCTTGCCGCACAACATCGAACTCCGCGGCGAACGCGAGAAGTGGCCGTCGGAAAAACGGGCCGAAGAGCCCCTCCTGCTGGCCAGCCAGCCGGATTTCGTGACGTTTCCTCCGGACGGTCCGCTGCGCCAGATTTCGATCCAGCAGATGCGCCTGCTCAAGGAACGTGCTCAGTTTCTGCCTCTCCATGGCCGGTGGAGAATATTCCTCATCGATCAGATCGACCGCGCGAACGAACAGGCCGCGAACTCGCTACTCAAAACCCTGGAGGAACCGCCGGACCACCTCATCCTGTTCCTGACTGCGGAAAACGCTTACGATCTCCTGCCCACCATCAGGTCGCGCGCAGTACCGCTGTATCTGGCCCGGCTGAGCGATTCCGAAATTCGTAGGTTCGTGGCCGGACGCGGCGTGAGTGACGTCGAGCGCCGCGTGTCGTTGGCTGGCGGTAGTCCCGGCCTTGCTCTCTCCATCGATCTGGAGGAATACGACGCCCGCCGTGAGGCGATGGTCGCGCTTCTTGAAGTGGCCAGCGGAGTGTCCCCGTTCAGCGCATGGCTTACATACTCCGACAAGATCAGCATGTCGCGGCAGGAGAAACTCGAGGACTACCTGAAAGTTCTCTACGGTCTGCTGGCAGACCTGCTGGCGGTGCAACAGTCGGGGGGGGGCATTCGCAATGTCGATCTCCGCGCACGTCTCGAAGGACTGGCCTCACGGGTCAACTTCGACTGGATTCGCGCCGCGACCGGCAAGGTGGACGAACTGGTCCGCCTTCTGCGCCGCAACATCCAGAAATCCATTGCCCTCGACGCCCTCATCCTTGATCTCCGGCCGGTTGTCTGACGCCCCCGGACCGCCCCTGCAAACGCTTGCTCATTCAGGGGGTATGTGTTATCAATAGGGAAACGTAGGCGCTTTGATACTTCCGACTACCGTCTCGCCGCATAGTTCTGCGAGCGCAACCGGTGTCAAAACGCATTTATACATAAGGAGTTATGCCGTGGAAACCGCCAACCGGAGACTGATCCGCCCCAGCCTGAACAACGCCAAGGAGCAGGCGGCCTCCCGCCGAAACCAGACCCAGAAGAAGACGATCCCGCCCGACCAGACCCACGCGGAAAGCTTCTATTACCTGAAGCAGATGCAGTCCAAGACCCCAATGGTTGTGGTGCTCAAAGACGGCGAAACGGTCCACGGCATCATCGAGTGGTACGACCGCTGCTGCCTCAAGGTAAACCGTGAGGACGGCCCGAACCTGTTGATCTACAAACCCAGCATCAAGTACATGTACAAGGCGACCGAGGCCTGATAGGCTGCGCTCTCAGTTCTTCGCGCGTCTCCGCAACTGGAGCCGGTATTCTCGTCGCTGGCCCGCCTCTTCGTAACGGCGTTTTTCATCGCGCGTTTCCGGGATGACTGGTGGAATCTCCACTGGTTCACCTTTTCCACCCAGAGCGACGAACGTGAGGTACGCCGAGGAGGTGTGCTTCCGCTCGCCGGTCGTCATGTCCTCTACCATGACGGTTACCCCAACTTCCATCGAGGTACGAAACACACGGTTCACCGAAGAGCGCAGAACGACAAGCTGCCCGACGTGAACCGGATGAAGGAAGTTCATGTGATCGATCGAGGCTGTCACTACCGGGCGCCGGGCATGCCGCATCGCCGCCAGTCCGCCGGCCAGGTCCACGAGGTGCATCACCCTCCCGCCGAGCATGGTCCCGAGAGCGTTCGTGTCGTTCGGCAGAGCGAACTCGGAGTATTCGGAGATAGATTCTCTGACAGGCCGTGCTTGCATCGCCGGTATCTTATCATGGGGATCGGAAACCTATGCCCGAAGACCGCATCGAGATTCTGAAACGGATGGTCGCCGCCAGCCCGAAAGACAGCTTCGCCCGCTACGGCCTCGCCATGGAGTACGTCAAAGCAGGCGACTTCGAGGAGGCTGTCCGCGAATTCCGGGAGCTTGTCGTCTTCGATCCCGGCTACTGCTACGCATGGTTCCACTGCGGCCAGGCACTGGAAAAGCTGGGCCGTGCTAACGAAGCCCGGGAGATCTACCGGCAGGGGATCGAGGCCGCGGAGCGCAAGGGCGACACCCACGCCCGCAGCGAACTCCAGGGCGCACTGGACATCCTGGGGTGACACCGTCCAGTCTTCGGCGTCTCTCAGAAGGGTACGTCGTCGTCGGTGGCGCTGTAGCCGGAAGCTGGTTCCTCTTGTTGTGCCGGGGCAGGTTGCGAGCGGGCGGAACTCCTCGGCATCGAGACCACCTGAGAGTGTTCGTCGGCGGCGGGTGATGCTTCGCCGCGTCCCCCAAGCAGGATCACGTCTTCGGCTACGACCTCGGTCGTATAGACCTTCCGGCCGTCCTTGTCCTCGTAGCTCCGTGTCTGGAGCCTCCCTTCCACGTAGATCTGCTTGCCCTTGGTCAGGTAGTTGGCGAGGTTCTCCTGCCGCCAGACGACGACGTTGTGCCAGTCAGTCTCTTCCTTCCACTCCCCGGTCTGCTGATCCTTCCACCGGCGGCTGGTGGCAATGGAGAACGTGGTGCGGGCGGCGCCGCTGGGTGTGAACCGGGTCTCGGCGTCTTTGCCGAGGTTGCCGACGAGAATTACCTTGTTGACGCTTCGGGATGCCATACTTCCTTGCACTGTAGCATAAGCGACCTTTGCGGACTACGCGGACCATGCGCCAGCGCACAATCGTCGCCCGTGGAACCCGCCGAAGAGTTTTACACCGGGTCGCGGTTGAACTTTGTCTACTTTGGTGCATAATACGGTTTAGGCGGGTAGGGTCGATGCTGGGTAGGCACCACCCGCCCGCTGAACCGGACCCGCTGGCCGGCGAGGAGTGACAGAAGAACGAAGAGCGGCGGTACAGTCCCGATGAAACCGTCCCGAATGAGATTCGTTTCCGCGCTTTTCCTGGGAATCACGCTGGTGACTCTCTGTGTGCGTCCGTCCTCCGTTCGCGGACAAGTGCCGATCACTACGTCCGGACCGTACGGCGTGGTACGCCTCTTTGGCAGCGACGCTGCCGTTCTGGAGGTCGAGGAACCACGACGGGATCTTCCCTGTACTCTGACACCCGGCAAGGCCCTACTCGGGTTTGATCTTCGCATGCACGCAGGATACGAAGTGGCGGTTCCGCTGCGCGAACTATCCGGCGCCGAGAATATCCTCACCATCGTATTCCGGGTCACCCCAGCCGGGCGGGACGAGGATCCTGTCTATTTCTCTCAACGGGTCCGAGTTCCTCCGATCGAGGAAGATGCCAAGGGCGACGCCTACCTTCAGGGCGCGTTCGACCTGGGTGAAGGGAAGTATCACGTCGCCTGGCTGATGCGGGACCGCGCCGAGCGGGTCTGCTCCTCATACTGGGACATTGATGCCAGTCTCGCCTCGAAGGACAAGGAAATCGGACTCATTCTCCCTCCAGGCACTGTTCAGGCGAGCGAGTTTGAGCCCTTCAAGGACGAGCCGCCGGTCGAGCGGACACAAGGCGAACCTCCACTGACCGTCAAAGTGCTGGTCAACTTTGCGCCGCAGAATATGCACTCCGCCGTCCTGCAGCCGATCGATACCAGCGCTCTGGTCTCGATCCTGCGCAGCATCGTTCGCGAGCCGCGAATCGCGAAGTTCTCGCTCGTAGCCTTCAACCTTCAGGAACAGCGCATCGTCTACCGGCAGGAAGATGCCGATCGTATCGACTTCCCCGCGCTCGGCGACGCGGTCGAGTCGCTGAACCTCGGCACCGTCGATCTGCAGCGTCTCAGCCACAAGGATGGCGAGACCCAATTCCTCACCGACCTTATTCGCAGGGAGACGGGGGGTGATCGTCCTCCGGACGCTCTGATCTTCGCCGGTCCGAAAGCTATGCTCGACACGAAAGTCGCCGACGACTCCCTGGCCGAGCTCGGGCCGCTCGATTACCCGGTCTTCTACATGAACTACAACCTGAACCCGCAGTTCAACCCATGGAGAGACGCTATCGGCCACGCGGTAAAATTCTTTAAGGGGACCGAATTCACGATCAGCCGTCCTCGCGACCTTTGGTATGCCGTAACCGACATGGTGTCCCGCATCGTCAAGTCGAAGAGCGAGCGACGGACCACCGCGGCATCGGCGAGGTAGACTATGCGGACCGTAGGTATCTTACCGATTGCCGTTCAATCCCTTCTGCTCTTCGCTGCGACGCTGAGCGCTCAGCAACGAGTACATCCCGACAATCTGGCGCCATTCGTTCCCACTCCGGAACCGGTTGTGGAGAAGATGCTGGAAGCGGCTGAACTGAAGTCCGACGAGACGCTCTACGATCTCGGCTGTGGCGACGGGCGCATTTTGTTCGTCGCAGCCCAGAAGTTCATGGCGAAGGCGGTTGGCGTCGAGCTCTCCGCCCGTCTGGTCAAGTCGACCACCGAAAAGGCAGAGAAGCTGGGATTGGCCGACCGCGTGTCGGTGATCGAGGGCAATCTTCTCGACGTGGATATAAGCCCGGCGGACGTGGTCTCGATTTACCTGCTCCGGCTGTCCAATGAACGCCTCAAGCCGAACCTGAAAAAGCAACTGAAGCCGGGCACGCGCGTGGTTTCCCACGACTACGAAATCATGGGCTGGAAACCTTACCGCACCGAGAAAGTGTCGGTCCACCAGCGGACGCACACGATCTACGTCTACAAGATGCCCCCGGTAGAGCAGTAGGGCCGCGCTGTCCGATCCGCGCTACAATCGTCAAGCCCCACACCATGACGAGCGCTTTCGATGTCGCTGGCGTCGGTCTGAATGCGACCGACACGCTGCTGATCGTTCCCCGTTTCCCTCCCTACGCAGGCAAGATTCTTTTCGAAGAGGAGATTCTCAGCCCAGGCGGGCAGGTGGCCAGCGCCATGGTGGCGTGCGCCCGTCTCGGTCTCCGCGTGAAGTACATCGGAACGGTGGGCGACGACGAACGCGGGCGCATCCAGATGGCAAGTCTGAAGGCATCGGGCATCGATATCGAGGACGTGAAGGTCCGGCCAGGCTGCCCCAACCAGTCGGCCTACATTCTGGTCGACCGTTCGACCGGAGAGCGGACGGTGCTCTGGCGGCGCCCCGACTGTCTGCGCCTTGATCCCTCGGAGATCCTCCCCGAACAGATCCTCGCTTGCCGCATGTTGCATATCGACGGCCACGACACTCCCGCCGTCGAAAAAGCAGCCAGGATCGCCCACTCCGCGTCCATCCCCGTAACCGTGGATGTCGACACACTGTACCACGGCTTTGACAGGGTGCTGCCACTGGTCGACTATCTGATTGCCAGCTCCGGGTTCCCGGTCCAGTGGACTGGCGAGGACGATCCGTTCAAGGCCCTGGAAGTGCTCCAGAACGAGTACGGGATGCGCGTCGCCGCGATGACGCTCGGAGCCCACGGGGCGCTGGCCCGTATGGAACGGCGATTCGTCTACTCGCCGGCGTACGTGGTCAACTGCATCGACACGACGGGCGCCGGAGACGTGTTTCACGGGGCTTTTTGTTATGCTGTCTTGAAGAGCATGCCTATCGAGGAGGCGCTAGACTTCTCCAATGCCCTGGCAGCTCTGAACTGCACGGCTCTGGGTGCGCGAGGGGGCATCCGCGGTGTGGAAGAAGCACGAGCCCTGATGCTCCGCGCGGAGCGCCGGTTCCATCCCGACTTCGCCTCGCACACGGGACGATAGCGCATGATCCCACTCCGAGACTCGCAGCGCAGCAATTCGACGCCGGTGATCACGGTCGGGTTGATCGTGGTAAACGTCCTTGCTTTTCTGTACCAGACGTCGCTCGACAAGTTCTCGCTGAACCACGTGATCATGGAGTACGGTGTCGTTCCGAGCCGGCTCCAGCTCACCTCGCTTGTCACCTCGATGTTTCTCCACGGCGGCTGGATGCACCTGATCGGGAACATGTGGTTTCTGTGGATTTACGGCGACAACGTGGAGGACATCCTTGGGCACGCGAAGTACCTGATTTTCTACCTGGCCTGCGGCGTGGCTGCCGCCCTGGCGCACGTTGCGCTGAACGGGGACTCGCGGGTGCCCACCATCGGCGCCAGCGGGGCTATCGCCGGCGTAATGGGCGCCTACATGGTGAAGTTCCCCCGAGCCCGCATCATCACTCTTATCTTTCTGTTCGTATTTGTGACGACGATCGAGATGCCCGCGTACGCGATCTTGCTTTACTGGTTCGTCATCCAGATCTTCAGCGGCGTAGGTTCCATAGGCTACTCGCAGATTTCGCAGGGCGGTGTGGCGTGGTTCGCTCACGTCGGCGGTTTTGTAACCGGCATCGTCCTGGTTATGCTGATGCGAACGCGGGAACCGTATCGCCTGCATCGGGAACTCCACTGGTAATGGACACTCCGGCTCACCCAATCGACATTCTCGCGATCGCTGCCCACCCTGACGATGTAGAACAGACCTGCGGCGGCACTCTGATTCGGATGGCCGAAGCCGGCTACCGGACCGGTGTGCTCGATCTTACCGCCGGCGATATGGGTACCCGCGGGACGCCGGAGCTCCGCATACAGGAGTCCGGGGAGGCGGCGAAGCATATGCTGCTCTCCTGGCGCGGCAATGTACGGATGCCCGATGCGCGCCTCGAAAATACGCTGGCCGCCCGCATGACGCTGGCAGTCAAGATCCGAGAACTGCGGCCCCGCGCCGTGATCCTGCCGTACTGGCAGGGAAGGCACCCGGATCACTATCGGGCGAGCGAGATCGGCTATGAGGCCTGTTTCCTGGCAGGCTTGCGGAAGATTGACGAATACTCGGAGCCGCACCGCCCGCACAAGATCCTCTACGCATCGATGTACGCCAACGTCACACCGTCATTCGTTGTGGACATCAGCGCCCAATTCGAACGGCGCATGTCCGCACTTCTCAGCTACCGTTCGCAGTACGGAGAGATCTCGGATGGGGCCGCTCTGTTCCCGAACGAATCGGAGATACGCGAGCGACATGCGGCGATCGCCCGCTTCTATGGCAATCTGATCGGCGTTCGCTACGGTGAGCCGTTCGTGGTGAAGGAGACGATGCGGGTGGATGACGTCGTCGCCCTTGGCCCGCGGAGTTTGTGAAACGCTGCGGTCGCTAATCCTTATCCAACGGGGTTACGGGGTCGATGAACGGCCAGCACAGTGTGCCCAACAGATAGACGCCGGCCATGATGTACAGGTTCACGTTCCAGTTTCCGTCGGTCCAGCGCAGCACGTAGCCCGTCACGGTCGGCGCGGCGAACCCGGCCAGGTTCCCCATCATGTTCATCGAGCCGGAGAGCGTGCCCGCGTACTTGCCTCCTACGTCCATGCACGCGCCCCAGGCGCCGGGCATCACCAGGTCATTGGCGAAGCTCGCCATGCCCATCGCGACCATCGCCAAGAGCGGATCCTTCAGGTTGATCGACAGGATGATCAATAATCCAGCGCCGGCGAAGCCGATGCACGCGAGCAGCCGGCGGGCTGTGCGTGTGCTGCCGAGCCGCCGCGCCACCCCCGCCGAGACCAGCCCGCAGAACAGCGAGCCGAATCCACCGAACAGCAGCGGAAAGATCGCGAGGCGCGACGCCTGGCGCGGGTCGAGACCCCGAGATTCCTGCAAGTACGTCGGCAGCCACGTGATGTAGAAGTACCACGGATACGACAGGAGGAAGTATTGCGCCCAGAGCAGCCAGACCGTTCGAGAGGAAACCAGCTTCTTCCAGGGCACGTCTCCGTGGCCGGAAGCCATCTTCTCGGAGCCGGCAAGCAAAGCCAGTTCCGCCCCGTTGACGCTCTTGTGGTCTCGTGGGTCGTCTTTGAACCAGCGTAAAAAGAACGCGCACCACAGCAGGCCGAGGAGACCGAACAGCCCGAACGCCTGCCGCCAGCTCATGTAGTCAAATACCAGGATTACCAGTGGCGGAGTGAATGCGCCGCCCCATCGGGCAAACGTCCACATGATGCCCTGGGCCCGCACCCGTTCGTGCTGGGGCAGCCAGGTTGTGAACGCCTTGGTCAGGTTGGGGAAGCAGCCCGCCTCGCCGGCGCCGAACAGGAAACGCACGCCCCAGAGAGAGGCCATGTTCCAGACCCAACCGGTCGCCGCAGTGAAAAACGACCACCACAATACGATCCGAACCAGCACCCGCTTGGGTCCCCAGGCGTCTCCCATCCATCCGCCGGGGATCTCGAACAGCGCGTAGGCGAGGGCGAACGCCGAGAAGACGTATCCCATCTGGACTTTGCTGAGTCCGAGATCGCGCATCATGTTCGGCGCCGCCATCGAAATGCAGACGCGATCGATGTAAGCGAGGATCGAGAGGGTAATCGCGAACACGATCACCCAGTAGCGCGCGCGGGTGGCTTTCTGAGCGAGTTGACTCGCTGACACGATGCGGCCCCTCCTGGCGAGAAACGGATATCACACCATGCGGCGGCTTGCGGATGCAAGCGAGACTGCTACTCGCGGGCTCCGAGTTCCTTCCCCAGCCATGTGAGGTAGCCCGGCGAGCCCTCCACGATCGCGACGGCCGCCACCTCCGGAACTTCGTACGAGTGGAGTTTTTCGATCTCGGCACGGAGCGCGTCAAACAGCCCGCGCCTGGACTTGATGATCAGTAGCGACTCCGGTGCGTCTTCGATTTCGTCTTTCCACCGGTAAATGCTTCGGGCGCCGGGGACGACGTTCACGCATGCCGCCAATCGCTTCTCGACCAGTTGCCGGCCGATTCGCGCAGCTTCTTCGGCTGTGCTACAGGTGCTCAATACCACGATTTTGTCGGTCATCGAGACCTCTTTATTTCTCGAAATGCTGGAAAATCCGGCAAAAGAGGATTATAAACAAGAGTGAGGGTGAACGACTTGCCAAATTCCCGTGTGAGGAAGATTGTTCGTGCCGCGTGGCCTCTGGTCGCCCTGCTGGGAGTCGGAGTCTATGTGTACGCAACGCTTCGAAGTCCGCAGGGGCTCTCCGCGGTGCTGGAAAAACAGCGGCAAATTCGCGACCTTCAGCAGCAGAACGCGAACCTCGATCGCGACATCCAGCAGAAACGGGAACGCATCCGCAAGCTGAAGGAAGACCGGAACGAGCAGGAAATGGTGATCCGCGAGCGCTATCATTTGCTCAAAGAGGGTGAGACCAGCTTCATCCTTCAAGATCAGAAAAAGTAATCCCTCACAAGTCTCCCGGCCTTCAATCCGGCCCCTTTTTCGATATACTGTGGCCGGTCTGCCCCGAGGGCTGTCCAGGAGAATACGTCCATGCGATCTACCAAACTCAGCCGCCGCGATTTCGCCGGAATTGCGCTCTGCGGAACGGTGGCGGCGAGCACCGCTGCCTCCGCCTCGAAGCTCGAGCCAAATCCGCCCGGCGTCAAGATCTCCATCCAGTCCGGCAGCGACCCGACAGATGACGACTTGAACTTCGTCCGGCAGCTCGGAATCGGTTACATCAATCTCGGGACGCACGGCGAGCAGGCAACGGCCGAGAACTTCCTTCGGCTGCGCAATCGTGCGGAATCGTTCGGCCTGAAGGTCTGGAACATCGGCAACACCGACGTCCATAACATGGAGGAGGTCACCCTCAATCTTCCGGGACGCGACCGGAAGATCGAGCAGTACAAGAACTACCTCCGTAACCTGGCCAAGGCGGGAATTCTTTACACCACATACGCCCACATGGGCAACGGGATCTGGAGCACCGCGCCGGAAAAGATCCGCGGCGGCGCCACTGCTCGCGCCTTCGACCTCGCGAAGGCCGAGCAGGGTGTATGGGCAGGGAAGATTTTCAAGGGACCGCTGACGCACGGCCGCAAGTACACGAAAGAAGAGATCTGGGACAACTACACCTACTTCATCAAGCAGGTCACACCCCTCGCCGAGGAACTGGGCATCCGTATCGGAATCCATCCGGACGACCCGCCGGTGCCCGAACTGGGGGGCGTGCCCCGCTGCATCTTCAGCAGCTTCGACGGCTACAAGCGCGCCCTCGAAATCGCCAACAGCCCCAACGTGGGCATCTGCCTCTGTGTCGGCTGCTGGCTCGAAGGCGGAAAGCTGATGGGGAAAGATCCGGTAGAAACGATCCGCTACTTCGGCAGGCAGAAAAAGCTCTTCAAGGTGCACTTCCGCAACGTGACTGCGCCGCTTCCGCACTTCGTTGAGACCTTCATCGATGAAGGCTACTTCGACATGTACAAAGTCATGAACGCCCTTGTGGAGGTGAGATTCGACGGCAACGTGATCCCCGACCACATTCCGGCGATGGTCGGCGGCCGCCACGCAGCCACCGCGCACAGCATCGCCTATATGAAGTCGATGCTGGAACGCGCCACTACGGAAGCCTGCGGG
The DNA here is from genome assembly GCA_035455185.1 of Bryobacteraceae bacterium. Classification (GTDB taxonomy): domain Bacteria; phylum Acidobacteriota; class Terriglobia; order Bryobacterales; family Bryobacteraceae; genus JAEHDI01. The sequence goes on from DATIFQ010000343.1 coordinate 52,041, forward strand.
CGGGCATGACATCTGCTGGGCGGATCGCGATACAGGCGTTCGGACTTTATCTGACCGTCTGCCTGCTTGCCTCCGGAGCCGAGTTGGCTGCCGATCACCCTCGCCTCGTGTTCCAGCCGGGGGATCGCCGTGGGCATGGGCGCACGTTCGAGGAAATCCGGAAGTTGCACCGGGACGACGGCACGTTTCGCTCCATCATCGAGAAGGCCCTGGCGCTGGATCTCGAGAAACAGCACCCGGCGATGCCGGCGGCCTCCTGGATCGTCTCCGGTGAGGACCGCTACGCCGAGGCCGCGATCGAAAGGATGCTGTCCGCGCCGATCAGCAGGAGCGGCGAAGGTTCTTATTCCAACATCTGGTCGCACGCGCTTGCGTACGACTGGCTCTATCATCACCCGCGTTTTACACCCGAGAAGAAAGAGCGTGCCGCGACGAAGATCGTTGAGCGGCTGGCGACAGAACTCGCGGGACTTGACGATAGCGGAATGGCCCTCTGGCACGGCCGCAACCAGGCGGCCAACGGAGCTATGGTAGCTGCGCTGGCCGTAGGCGATCTGCCCGGCCAGCGGGAGAACCTCACGCGGGCCACGGCCCACTATATCGAATCTCTTCGCGCGCTTCGGTTCTCCGAGGGTTGGCCGGAGGGGGCCAGCTACTGGATCTACAACCGCGCGGGCCCGTACGCCCTCGCCGCGGACTGTGTGATGACGGCGCTCGGTGTCGACTCCATCGGAGGCGTCCCCATCCGCGAGGTGATGCGCAAGATCGGTCTCTGGTCGCTCTATCAGTTTGCTCCGAACGGAGTGTTTGAGCCGTACGGCGACTCTGGCGGCTCTCTCCAACTTGGCGAGACGGGCTGGTGGGAACTCACCACCGACTATTTCGCGCGGCTCTCGAAGGATCCCTCCCTCATGGCCGGCGCCGACTACTTAAGGAACCGGTCCCCAAACCCGTACGGCCGCAGGCCGTACAACTGGTGGGCCGTGCTGAGCTACGATCCCACGGCGCGCCCGCGCCGCGGCTACGACCCGGCGAAGCCAGAGATCTGGATGCGGGCGCGTTTGCCACAATCGATGCTCTTCGGACGCGATTCGATTGGCGTCGCCTTCTTTCGCGGAGAGTGGGGTGATCCCGACGAGCTCTACGCCACATTCAAGGCAGGCGATATGCTGGCCCACCATGACCACTACGATGTGGGCCACTTCGGCATTCAGTTCGGAGGACTGCTGGCGCCGCAGACCGGAATCTACGGGTCGGGTACGGATGGATACGACGGCGCCTACCGTTTGGGTTACGGTGTCCAGTCGGTTTCGGTAAACAGTCTGCTGATTCTGGCGCCGGGTGAGATTTCCGCCGACTTGCGCTCCCGGAAGAACCCGGCCTGGACCTCGCTCTCCGGAGGGCAGCGAGTCATCTCGCCGACCGGCTTCTCGTGCGTCAGCCTGGACGACTTTCGCCACAAGCTTCAAACGGGCCGTCATCTCGAACGCGGCGGCATTACTGTGTTCGAAAGCATCGCTGGCGAATTGGACTACATTGCGGCTGACATCACGGCGTCATACAACTCCACAAAATGGGCGGAGCCCGGTACCGAGCCAAAGGTCTCGCTGGTCACGCGGCAGTTTCTGTACCTCCGCCGCGAGCGAGCCTTCGTGGTCTACGATCGCGTGGAGACCACGAATGCGCGTTTCCTGCCGAAGTTTCTGCTGCACAGCCTGTCGAAGCCGGTGACGCAAAGCGAGAAGTTGCTTGCCGGCAGCGGCCCTGAAGACGGTATTCTCGAGACAACCGACCGAACCCTGCGCACCGCCGATCAGCGAGGAGAACTCACGCAACTGGTATTGTTGCCACGCGACGCACGGGCGCTGAAGATCGGTGGTCCAAACTACTACGGCTATGTCGAGAGCGATGGCGACCAGGCGGACGGTTTCGACGGAGTGAATCTAAGCGCTGGAGATCCGCGTATACCGCGAAAGACCGCTCAGCTTGGATTGTGGAGGACGGAAGTGGAGCCGGTCCTGTCCGGCACGAGCACTCGCTTCCTCAACGTCTTGCTTCCGCGGCTTGTGGCCCGACGCGGCAGCCTGCCGGTGGTGGATCTTGCGGGATCCGGCGAAGGGGCCGATGCGGTTCGGGTCGGCAACACCGTCATTGTGTTTGCTCGACGGCCAGGAGGGCTCGATGCGGTCGAACTGGACCTGAGCCAGCCGGCAGAGGTCATTCTTGTCGATGCCGTGCCGGGCGTGCGTTACCGGGCCGGCGGCCGAACCGCGACCGCTAGTGGAGAAGGCGTGCTGCGCGTTCCGGGACTGGCTAGGGGGAGGCAAACGGTGGCACGAACCGGACGCTAGAATGCGGTTGACAGCGCCGTGCGGATGGTGCCAGTCTGGGACAGCATCGGAAGGAGGCAGCGATGGCGCTGGCGATTGCGGTTCGCCAAGTTGGAAGCGTGGCTGTGATGGATGTGAGTGGAAGGCTGGTGTTGGGGGAAGAGTGCAGCATTGTCCGGGAGAAGATCCGTGAACTCCTGGCGTCAGGCCAGAAGAACATCCTGCTGAATCTCTCCGAGGTGACTTACGCGGACAGCGCAGGGCTCGGCGAACTGGTCGCCAGCCACGTGACGGTCGCGAAGGCCGGCGGCAGGCTAAAGATTCTCAACTCCCAGAAGAAGCTCGACGGGCTTCTGGAAATCACGCGGCTACACACGATTTTCGAGGTTTTTGCGGACCAGGACCTCGCGGTTCTCAGTTTCTGAGTCCCTATCCGCGGGCTTACTTCTCGAGCCGCAACCTTCCAAAGGCCTCGGGCACGTGGTAGTTCATTTGGCCGGTCGGCTGCCAAGCGACGTGAACCCGTTTCGGCGGCGGACCCTGAATGCGATACAGGTTGGCTCGCATCTCGAGGCCCGGCGCCGGCTTCCGGGAGTCAATCGAAGCCATCGGGATCTGCATCTCGCCGTACCAGATTTTCTTCTTTTCGTCGATCCGCGCCTTCACCTTGAATCCGGAATTCCAGAGCCAGCCGCCTTCCGGCTTCGGGTTGTCGCGGTCGATGTCCAGATCCACCCACTCGCCTTGCGGCGAGACCTGGAACTCCTTGTACTGGCGGATGTGTTTGAAGTCCGTCCCGATAAACGCCTCCGCGACATCCCAATCCCAGAGCTTGTTGGTCTCGGTCGTCGTCGACGGGTTGGGCTTCAGGAATAGCTTGTCGTAAGGACAGATGTACAGAAAGTAGAGATTCTTGTCGGTCCACCGCGAACGAATCTCGGTGCGATGCCCGGGCGATGGCTCCTTCGTCGGCCCGTTCTCGGCAAACACCCCGGCTACGTTCTTCCATTGCGCCGCGTTCGGATCAGCGGTCAGGGCGAAGTCCTTGCTCGAATAGTAGCTCTTGATGACGCCGGGACCCTCCGCCAGAGCCACGCCGGCGACAAACAGGAAGAGAAGGAATGTTAGCTTCATTTCCTCTCCAATATAAGCTTTAATAGCGGTATGCGAAACCTGGTGCTCACCCTGTTTTTACTGGCCGCCCTTTGTCCGGCACAGTCGTTCGAGCCGGTCACCACGCTTCCGGACTGGGTCTCCGTCGAAGCCAATGTGCCGTACGACCAGTACAAGGAGACGGTTCTTGACATCATGCAGCCGAAGGCCGCAGCGACAGGCAAGCGGCCCGGCATGCTGGTGATCCATGGCGGTGGCTGGGTCGGAGGAACAAAGGAACAAGTCGTAGAGAGCTTTTGCTTGCCATACGTCGAGAAAGGCTTTGTCGTGGCGAATGTTGAGTACCGGCTGGCCAAAGTCGCTCCAGCGCCCGCCGCCGTCATGGACGTGCTCAAGGCCGCCGACTGGTTCCGCCGCAACGCGGGCCGCTACAACGTGGACGGGAAACGAATCGCGGTGATCGGCAATTCGGCGGGAGGTCACCTCGCCCTCATGGTGGGGATGGCGTCGAAGTCGGCGAAACTCGGGCCGACCGGCAAAGTCGCCGCTGTCATCAATATTTACGGGATTTCCGACGTAGCCGACCAGTTGGGCGGTCCGAATACGCGCGATTATGCGGTCACCTGGGTTCCGGACGAACCCGGACGGCTGGAACTGGCCCGACGCGTTTCGCCGATGACGTACGTTCGAAGAGATCTGCCGCCGATTCTCACTGTTCACGGCGACGCTGATGAGACGGTACCGTATGAGCACGGCACAAACTTGACCAAGGCGCTGCGCCAGGCCGGCGCCACCGCCGAGATGATCTCCGTGCCCCAGGGCAAACACGGATTTTCAAAGGAGCAGTGGGCCGGCGTTCTACCGCAGATCTTCAAATTCCTGGAACGCCACCGCATCTTGCGGTAAGACCCGTGTGCCCGCACCGCAGGTGGTCAGTCTTTTGTGACCGCTTCCTGCCAGCGGCTGATCGCGGTGGCGAGCTCGTCCACGAGTTCCGGATGCTTGCGCCGGAGGTTGCGCGTCTCGCCAGGGTCTTCCTCGAGATCCGAAAGGAACATCGCGTCGTCGCCCCTGAGCGGGTTTCGGCCTTCCGGCGTCCCGTCGTAGACTGCCCCGTTGACGACCAGTTTCCAGCGCCCTCGCCGGACCGCCTGTTGTTTGTCGGAATCCCAGAAGACGTCAGGATGCTGTGACTTCGCCCCTGCCGTCATCAGCGGCAAGGCGTCCCGGCCGTCGATGGTCCGGCCCGCCGGCAACGGCACACCGGCGGCGGTACAGATCGTCGGCAGGAGATCGGCCGTCATTGCCGTCTCCCGGAGCACTTGTCCCGGCTGGATCACGCCCGGCCAATGAAAGACCGCTGGCACGTGCATTCCGCCGTCGAAAAGACTAAATTTGAAACCCCGGTAGGGAGAATTCCTGCCTGCTGTTGCCGCCTGCTGGCTCAAGCCCGCACGCGCCTCCGTCGTCGCGCCGTTGTCGGCGCTGAAGATCACGAGGGTATTGTCGCGGATTCCTCCCCTGTCCAGCGTCCGCAAGACTTCCCCGACGCCGTCGTCGGCCGCCGCAAGCATCGCTGCGTACATCCGCCGCTCCGGTTCGAGCTCCGGAAAGCGCTCGACATACTTCCTCGGTGCATGCATCGGATAGTGGACCGCGTTGTAGGCGAGATAGAGGAAGAACGGCTGGGAGTGGTTTGCCTGAATGAAACCGACCGCTTCTTGCGTCAGCCGCTCGGTCAGGTACTGGCCGTCCTCGAAGATCTCGGTTCGGTTTCTCCACAGATCGTGGTAGTTCACTACCCGTGGCTCGCCCCAGTAGTACCGGTGCGAGTAGAAATCAACGCAGCCGGAGTGAAAGCCGTAGAAGTAGTCAAAGCCCCGGCTGTTTGGCGCCGTTTCCGGTGTGGAACCAAGGTGCCACTTCCCAACTAGGCCCGTCGTGTAGCCGGCGGGCTTGAGCAGCGCCGGGATCGTCTGTTCCCGCACCGGAAGGCTCATGCCGTTCCGCGGCATGCCGCACCGCAGCGGGTACCGGCCCGTCATCAACGTCGCGCGGGCGGGCGCGCACATCGGAGCGTTCGAATACCAGTTCGCGAAACGCGCGCCGCCGGCGGCCAGCGAATCGATGTTCGGAGTCTTGACATCGGTTGCCCCCTGGCACCCGAGGTCATGGCTGCCCATGTCGTCAAGCAGGATCACGATGACGTTCGGCTTGCGCTCCCGCCCTGACGAAGCGGCCACCCCCGCTCCCGCCGCCAAAAATTCTCGTCGATTCAGCATCTCCACCTCACCGCCGCTGCAATTTCAGGACTACGGACGCGATTTCCATCGTCGTCTCTTCGTCGCCCATCAGTACCCGATGTGGCAGCCAGAACGCGTCATGGATGCAGGCCTCCGACACCGGGCACGGCTCGACGCGGCATGCGCCCTTCTGATAGAGCGGATTCTGATACAAAACGTGCGGATAGAACGGCGTGCAGGGAATCTCCCGCTCCGTGAGGGCGGCATGGAACTCGTCTCGCGTCATTCCGAACTTTGCTGCGTCGATGCGCCCCAGCAGCAGGTAGTATGAGTTCACGTTGACCTGGGACGGGACCGCCTGCCAAGTGAGGCCGTCGACGTCCGAGGTGGCGGCGCGCAACCGGCAGGCATTCTCCATACGCAGGCGGATCTGTTCAGGCAGCCGTTCCAACTGCGCGATGAGCACCGCGGCCTGGAGCGCTGTAATCCGGTAGTTCGTCCCGAGCGTGAAATGGTGGAACCAGCCCTCGCCCTCGCGGCGACCCTGATTGGCAATGGCACGCGCCCGCGCCGCGATGCCGTCGTCATTCGCGGTTAGAATGCCGCCCTCGCCGGCGGTCATTACCTTCGAGTTCTGGAAGCTGAACGTGCCCGCCACGCCCAGACTGCCGGCGCGCCTGCCAGTCCACTCCGAACCGTGGGCGTGGGCTGCATCTTCGAACAGCATTAGGCCACGATCGGCGGCAAGCTTCATCAGGCGGTCCATGTCGGCCAGCGGCCCACCAAAATGGACAGGCACAATCGCCTTCGTACGCGGACCGATCGCCGCTGCCGCGCAGTCCGGGTCCATGTTGAAGCTGTACGGCTCGATATCGACGAACACGGGCGTCGCGCCCACGCGCGATACCGCCGTCGCCGTCGAAATGAACGAGATCGCGGGGACGATCACCTCGTCGCCCGGCCCGATTCCGGCCGCCTCCAGCGCCATCTCGATCGCCACCGTCCCGTTGGCGCAACTCACGCCGTGACGGCAATGTTGGTAGGCGGCGAAATCGCGCTCGAAGCGCTCGACCATCTCATGAAAGCCACCCCACTGGAGGCTGTCGATGACCTCCTTGAGCAACTCCATCTCACGGTCCGTGGCGAGGGGCCAGCGCGGAATGTTCATAACCGTATCAGCATACCGGGGTCAGAGCCCCTGAAGAAAGTAGTTGAACTCCTTCTCGCGGCCGATCGTCGTTGTGTCGCCGTGGCCGGGTAACACCAGCGTCTCCTCGGGCAGAGTGAGCAGCTTGTCCCGGATCGAAACGAGGATCTTACGAAAATCGCCGCCAGGTAGGTCGGTGCGCCCGATGCTGTCCCGGAACAGTGTGTCCCCCGCAATCACTTTGTTTTCGGACGGGAGCCACAGGCAGATGCTGCCGGGCGTGTGGCCGGGCGTGTGCAGAACCGAGAAATCGGAGCTTCCAAGCCGTACAGTGTCGCCGTCCCGCGTCTTTCCGTCGATTTCCACGCGCCGGGGCGTGGCCATACCGAGCCACGATGCCTGCATATCGAGTTGGTCGTAAACGCCTTCGTCGTCCTCGTTCATGAGTACGGAGGCGCCGGTAACGGCCTTGAGCTTCGCTGCGCCGCCGACGTGGTCGATATGTGCGTGTGTGATGACGATCAGAGTGGCGCGAAGCCTGTGCCGTTCAAGAATCCCCAGGATCTCCTCGACGTTGTCGCCGGGGTCGATGACAATCGCTTCACGCGTCTGTTCGTCGCCGAAAACCGAACAGTTGCACTGAAGCATCCCGACGGGCAGAACCTCGTGAATCATAAACGTGATTGTAGAGCACCGAGCCGGTTGGAGACTCCGGCGCGTCATGCTGCTAGACTGGCTCGAATGGGCGCCATGAGGGGCGTGGCTGAAGCGCTCTCGGCCTTGCGTACCATGCTGGAGGCCGAGACCCCGGTTGGAGACTCCGCGAGGTCTTTCCTCGATCTTACGGTCCGGCTAAGGGACTCGGTGCAGCCGGTGCTGGGCGGCACTTGCACAACGGCGTGCGACCGGCTGGCCGAACGTGCGCGCGTGCTCGAGAGAACCGGCGATCTTGAAGCCCACCTGCTCGCCGGCGTTCAGCTCGAATCGACACTCGCCTGCATCGGCGAGGCAATCGCGGACAACACGGAAGCAAAAGCGCAGCACGTCCAGCAAGCTCTGGCGCGGCTCCTGCAACGCGCCTGTGTCCTCGCCGCCGGCACTTCAAGTCCGGATTGGAATTCCTTTCCGGATCTGATATCGACGCTGGCGGTTGTTCGCCGCAGCGCCGGGGAGCTCGCCGGACTGGTGAGCACTTGCGGAGGCGACTTAGCTCGGAATGCCGCGGAACTGAATCAACTTTTGGAGTCTTCCGAAGCTCGGTTGCTCGAAGACCCGTGCGCAATGGTGGCGTCACTCACGAGCGAACTGAGGTGGCATCTTGGACTCGCTGTCCGGCGGGACTGGTGTTTTCTCCACGAGGACATGGACGATTCTTCGCTAGCGGCATACACCAACACGTGGAGGGAAATGCTGCTTCCAGCCGATGCGCAGATTACTCCGGAGGGGATCCTCGACGCGGTCTCGCTGTCACAACAGCAGTTCCGGATCTGTGAGATACCAGACCTCGATGATTACCTTGACGAGCCCGAGCACCTGATCGGCTACGGTCTGGCGAACCTGATCCCGCCTGCGCCGTACGGCTGGGAGTTCTCGTCCGGGACCGCGGTGCAGGCCTTCTTGCGAGGCCAGCTCGGGCAATGGTACATGCGGCCGTTTCGCGACGGTGTCTCCCCAGTCGAGATGATCTCCACTGTGCTGAAGTTCGGCAGGCCCCTTTATTACGAGCGAATCCTTCTGCACTCCGTCGCACAGCACAGGCTCGTTCAACATGCGGTCTGGCCGGATGGCGGCGGTGTGAGCCAGTTGGAGACCCTCGCGCACTTGGAAGATTTCTTCAATGTGATGCTGGACGGCTATCTGCTCCGTAAGATCTCGATGCCCAACCTTCGACGACCCGGCGGGTGGATCGAGTACCTAGAGGATCTGATTGCTCTCCATTTCGCGGTGACGCCGCAAAAAGTCGTCGAGGCCCGTAAGGACTTTCTCGCGCGTCGCGGTTTCGACTCCGGCGCCCAGTTGCTCGAATCCGGCGGTCACGGCGGGGTCTTCCTGAATTAGCCCGTATGCTCGAATCCGCCGGCGTGGCCATTCTACACTTGAGGTATGAGCGGGATGCGGATGGAGGGGTATCGTGCGTTACGCGAAGGGGCAGCATGGCTCGATCTCACGGGGCGCGGAAAGATTGCCGTGCGCGGCGAAGACCGAGCTCGCCTGCTCCATGCCCTGTGTACGAATCACATCCAGGAACTCACGCCGGGCCGGGGATGCTACGCCTTCTTTCTGAACGCACAAGGCCGCATCCTCGGTGACGCGAACGTCTTCTGCCTGTCCGGCCACTTCCTGCTCGACACCGAACCGGAACTCGCCTCGAAGCTTTACGATCACATCGACAGGTACATCATCGCTGACGACGTGAGCCTGGAAGACATGACGGGCGGCCTGGCGACGATCGGGCTGGAAGGCCCGAAGGCAGCGGTTGTCCTTTCCGCCGCCGGGGCGACAATCCCCGAGACACCGTACGCCCACGCGCCGTGGGGAGATCGCATGATCGCCAGGGCGAACACAACCGGCTCCGGCGGATTTCTGCTTTTCGTGCCCGCCGCCGAGAAGGACGCGACCATTAGGGCGCTCGAGGCCGCCGGCGCTGTCGCCGCGGGCCCTGACGACACTCGCACCGTGAGGGTGGAGAACGCCGTTCCGCGTTACGGCGAAGACATCACGGAAGCGAGTCTTCCCCAGGAGACGCGTCGCGACGATGCGATCAATTTCAACAAGGGCTGCTATCTTGGGCAGGAGATCGTCGAACGGATTCGGTCACGGGGACACGTGAATCGCTCCGTGGTCCGCCTCGAAATCGAAGGCGACCACCCCCTCCCGGCAGGCGCGCGCATCCTGGCAGGAGGGAATGAGACCGGGCAGATCACGTCCGCGGAGTTTTCACCGGCTCTCGGTAATACGGTTGCCTTGGCGTACGTCCACGCCGTGGATGCCCGTCCGGGCACGCGTCTCACAGTGGACGGCGCGGTTGCTGTCGTCAGCGTCTGAGGTGGTCGAGCACTTCCCCAGGAATCGCCAGATGGCCGGGGTCAACGAGTCATAGCCGGGATGCCGTTCGGAATCAAGCCCAACTGCTCCAGCTTGCTCCAAACCTTGTCCGAACTCTCCTCCGGCGTTTCGCGGGAGGAATCCACGGTGACCTCGGGGTTCAGCGGCGCCTCGTAGGGATCGGAGACTCCGGTGAACTGCGCTATCTCGCCAGCTAGGGCTTTCTTGTAGAGACCCTTCACGTCCCGCTCCACCAGCACGTCGAGCGGACAATGGACGTATACTTCGACGAAATTGGCAGTCTGCGCCCGCACTTCGTCGCGGATCGCCCGATACGGCGAAATGGCCGCGGCGATTGCGATGACCCCGTTGCGTGAGAGGAGATCACAAACGAATCCGATGCGGCGGATGTTAATGTCGCGATCCTCCTTGCTGAAGCCGAGGCCCTTGGAAAGGTGTGTCCGCACGACGTCCCCATCCAGTACCTCCACCTTCATACCCGCTTCGCGAAATCGACCAGCGAGGATCTCGGATATCGTACTCTTACCGGCGCCGGAGAGGCCGGTGAACCACAGCGTAAATCCTTTATGCATTTGTCCCTTGCAGAATATCATTGACCAGTACGGCCGGTCCACGCAAGACTGCTCCTCCATTCCCGAAATGGATACCACACTCCTTGTGCTCGTCCTGTTCCCACCACCAGCGCCCCGCGCGCTCGTCCTCTCCGGGCGCAACCGGCCGGGTACACGGCGCACAGCCGATACTGGCATAACCTTGCGCGTAGAGCGGGTGGACCGGCACGTCGTGCCGCCGGATATAGTCTTCCACGTCGCCGCCGGTCCAGTCGGCCAGCGGGTTCAGCTTCAAACGCCCGTTCTCTTCCTCGGCCTTCGGAACCGACGCCCGGGTCACTGACTGGGACCGCCTGAGCCCTGTTGCCCAAGCCCGGAACCCGGCAAGTTTCCGCTCGAGCGGGCGAACCTTTCGGATTTCGCAGCAAAGCTGGCGCAGCGCAGGCTCTTGGCGGAAGAGGTTAACACCGTAAGAGCGCACCATCGCCTCGAGTTCGGCCGGATCCGGAGAAGCCGTCTCAACCCGTACGCCGTACTTCTCGCGGACGGTATCGATCATTTGGTGTGTTTCTTCCGGCAAACGGCCGGTGTCCAGGGTAACCACCCGCACCTCCGTGGAGATTCGTGCAGCCATATCCAGAATCACCATCCCGGTCTTCTGGAAACTAGTGCAAATGGCAAACGACTCGCCGTACGTCCCGATCGCCCAGCGCAGGAGATCCGGCGCCGGCAGACGCTCGAGCTGAGAGATGTCAGTCATCGAAGACCCTAATCTCTATCAGATTAGTCTATTTTGTGATGCAATGCAAGCTTACCGGAGCTTTGACCTCTTGCCGAAGCGGCTTGGGGACTACCGGACCGGCCCGTCGGAGATGGGATCGACGTCGAATTCGAACAACTGGCCCCCGGCGGTGAAGCGTAGTTTGCCGGCGCCAAGCGGGCGGCCCAGGGTGGGGAAAAAGACCGCGCCGTCGGTCGATTCGCCGGGCTTCAGTCTTGTTTCGACGAATGCGATGGCGGAGGCGGCTGCGGCGGCCTTCAACTTCGTGGAGGCGACTTCAGCAAGGGCTGAGCGTCGGCGCTGTTCGTAGCCGTTCGTGGAACGGAACCGGACCATACCGTATAGCCCCATCTCGTAGGTCGAGGTGAGCTTGACAACATCGTTCCTGCCGGCTCTATTCAGAAGTTCGCCGACGACGGATTCCGCCGAGGAGGCCCGGACTGCAAAGCCGTCGTCGCGGGTAAAGACGAAGTCTTCCGGACGGACCATGCACGGGATTGTCGCGCCGTTGGACGCAGCCACCTGCAGTATGGAGTACTCACGGACCTGGATCGGCAGATGGGCAAACATGACTGTTAGGCCGTTCTTCGAGAGAGTTTGGTACTTGAGTCCACCGGACTCAAACTCGATCACCTGCGCAGCCACGATGCCGGCCACAGCGATCAGGAGGAGTACGGCGCGAAGGAGCATACCCACTATCTATGATAGCGACATCTGAAAAGAAAACGCTGCCACGTTTGCCAGCGCGCAGGCCCCGGGGCGGGGAAGGTGACGTTCCCCGGCGTGGATGGATTCGCGTGCAATCTTACCGCTTCATTGTGATGGCTAGGTGGCTGTGATACCGTGGAGGATCAGCGGAAATCCGTAGTCGGAAGGAGGACTCATGGAAGCCCTCGGGATGATCGAAACCAAGGGACTGGTGGGCGCGATTGAAGCGGCCGACGCGATGGTGAAGACCGCCAACGTGATTCTGACCGGGAAAGAATATGTCGGGGCAGGATACGTGACGGTGACCGTGCGCGGCGACGTCGGCGCCGTGAAGGCGGCCACCGACGCGGGAGCGGCCGCGGCCCGCCGCGTGGGCGAGCTCGTCTCCGTCCACGTGATCCCGAACCCGCACGAGGAAGTCGAAAAGGTTCTCCCAGGGGCGGAAAAAGGCAAAAAATCCCACGGCTAGCCGCCGGGCTGAACCCCAGGCTTTCCGAAGGAGCGCCGGTTTCCTGCCATGCCTCACGAACAAGACCCCGCCGCCATCGAGGAAGTCCGCAGCAAGGTCGAAAAAGCCTATGCCGCGTGGCTGAAGTATCGGAACTTCACACAGGAACAGATTGACGTCATCGTAGAGCGCGCGGCGGCAGCGGGCCGCGCTCACGCCCGCCGCCTCGCCGAGCTGGCCGTCGAAGAAACCGGTTACGGCAATGTCGACGACAAGATCGCCAAGAACCTACTGTGCGCGGAGTTCCTGCCGAAGGCGATGCGGAAAGTGAAGACGGTGGGCCTGCTGCGGGAGATCCCTGGGCAGAAGGTCGTCGAGTACGGAGTGCCGGTGGGAGTGGTGGCGGCGATCGTTCCCACCACGAACCCAACCTCGACAGCGATTTTCAAAATCCTCATCTCACTGAAGGCGGGCAATGGGATCGTCATCAGCCCGCATCCCCGCGCGCTGCGCTCGACATGCGAGACGGCGGAAGTTCTGTACCGGGCCGCGGTTGAGGCCGGCGCGCCGGAAGACATCGTCCAGTGCCTCGGCAAGCCGACGCTCGAAGGGACGCAGGCGCTGATGAAACACGAGCGGACGGCGGTGATCCTCGCCACCGGCGGTTCCGGCATGGTGCGCGCTGCGTATTCGAGCGGAAAACCGGCCTTTGGCGTCGGGCCGGGCAACGTGGCCGTGCTGGTGGACCCGAGCGCGGACATTCCCGACGCGGTCGAACGAATCGTCGCCGGCAAGTCGTTCGACTACGGCACGGTTTGCTCGAGTGAGCAGGCGCTCGTGGCGGAGGAGTCGCTCCGTGACCGGATCGTCGCAGAACTTAAGGCGCGGAAGGCTTACTTCTGTACCGAGGAGCAGAAAGAGACACTTGGCAAGCTGCTGATTACCCCGAACTGGACCATCAGCCCGAAGTTCGTCGGGCAGTCCCCGACCAAGATCGCGGAAATGGCGGGATTCACAGTACCGGCCGACACGTCGATTATCGTGGCGGAGCTTCAGGGTGTTGGCAAGCAGCATCCGCTTTCGGTGGAAAAGCTCTCACCTGTACTGGCGTTGTACTTCGTTAAGGATCACGGGGCTGCGCTCGACACCTGCGAGGCGGTGCTGCGATTCGGCGGGTTGGGCCACACCTGCGTCATCTACGCGAAGGACGAGTCTCGCATCCGGGAATTCGCGCAGAGGATGCCGGCGATGCGGGTGCTGGTGAACACTTCCGCGCCGCAGGGTTCCGTGGGACTGACAACGAACGTTTTCCCGTCGATGACGCTGGGTTGCGGCGCAGCCGCGGGCAATATCACGAGCGATAACGTCGGCCCGCAGCACCTGATCAACGTCAAGCGCCTGGCCTACTCCGTCCGCGAGCCGGACGAGGCGCTGGTACTCCCCCCGAAGGTCGCGGAGACGCAGCCGGTGAGCATGGACCGGCAGTCCATCGCGGCGGCGGTCGAACAGTACTTGGCGGCGCGCGGCATCCGCCTCGAAGGCGAGCGTCCGGCTGCAGCGACGCCCGTACCGGCCGCTGCCGTGGTCCCGCAGGTATCGGACATCGTGGATCGTTTCCTCGCAGCGCGGCGTGCGGCCGGCCCGGCTATAGCGCCCGCAAAGGAAGCGAGCTGCGGCTGCCCGGTGCATCCGCCCGCGCCGCCAGCTCCCGGTGCGGCGCCTCCGGCTCCCCCGGCTCCGGAAGTCCAGATTGTGGACTTCGTTTGCGAGAACGACGTACGCGCGGCGATGCGGGACTCTCGCAAGATATTCATCGGGCCGAAGACGATCCTGACGCCCTCCGCACGCGATCTTGGCGAGCGAGAGAACGTCCTCGTCGTTGCACAGCGATAAATGAAACAAAACCTCGACACATTGAAGTCCGAGATTCTCGAACAACTCGGGGCGCAGGGTTTCGCCGTCTTTCACAGCTACTCGCGGAACCTGGAGGATACGGGGACGATCTATTGGGATGTCCACCACTACCCAGATTTCCGGCCGTTCCTCGACACCGCGCGGCAGCTCGGCGTAAAGATGGTGACCTTCCATCATCGCGAGTTCACCCGGGAGGCAGTGGAGGATGCCTTCGACCGCCTTGAGGAGTGCGAGATTTCGCCGGAGGAGAGGCGCTCTTACGAACGCCGGCTCCGCGAGATGGGCGGTTACGAGGGGTTCACCTGCGCTGTCGAGCTCGCCTACGACTTCGAGACGCAGTTGTACCTGTATAGTCTCCAAACCGCCTGGTACACCGAGTTTCTGGACCTGCTCGACGAAATCGACGGCTACACGTCCGACGAGGAAGCGGAGGACGAGGGCCCGATCGGCGGGTACTTCTCCAAGAATTGACCCAGCGAGGATGCAGCCTCAAGTCCGCTGGTCACTCCCGCAGGCCGATCCGGAGATCGTAGAGTCTCTGGCGGCGGCGCTCGGCGTGCAATTTCCGGTGGCCCGCGTCCTCTGGCGGCGCGGTTACCGGGAACCCGAAGTGGCGCGCCGGTTCCTCGACCCATCGCTCGCCGATCTGCACGATCCTTATTTGCTGCGGGACATGCGCCCGGCCGTCGAAAGGCTCCGCCGGGCGATTCTCGAAAAAGAGGAAATCCTTCTCTATGGCGACTACGATGTGGACGGCGCGATGTCGGTGGTCATCCTGAAGAAGGCGATCGAACTGGCCGGTGGCGCTGCGCGCTTCCATGTTCCACATCGTTTGCGGGACGGCTACGGGATGCGGCCCGACGTAGTGGAGAAGGCGGCGTCTGCCGGGGTGAAACTAATCGTGAGCGTGGATACGGGTATCCGTGCCGCAGGCGTGGTGGTGCACGCGAACGAACTGGGAATCGATGTGATCGTCACCGACCACCATCTTCCGGAATCCGAATTGCCGCCGGCCTGCGCGGTAGTTAATCCTAACCGCACGGACTGCGCCTATCCGGAGAAGAACCTGTGCGGCGCGGGTGTCGCGTTCAAGCTTGTGCAGGCTCTGTTCGGGACACTCGGCTGGACAGCCGCGAGGCAGAGGCGGATGCTCGAGTCGTTCCTGAAGCTGGTGGCGATCGCGACGGTAGCGGACGTGGTGCCGCTGACAGGCGAGAACCGGATCCTCGTGAAGCACGGCCTCGCCGGACTGCGGACCGTGCGAAACGCTGGACTGCGGGCGCTGCTGGACGTGGCGGGCTTCGCCGACGGCGACGGCCCGTCCGCCTCGCAGGTCGCATTCCGGATCGCACCGCGAATGAACGCGGCCGGACGTATGGCCGACGCCAACGACGTAATCGACCTGTTTCTGACACAGGACACGAAGCGGGCGCGCGAACTTGCTGATCAGCTTCACGCCCTGAACCAGGAAAGGCAGCAAGCCGAAGCCGAGATCGTCCAGACGATTCTCGAAGAGTGCGAGAGAACGCCGGTGACCGGCGACCAGATGGCACTGGTCTTCAGCGGTGAAAACTGGCATCGTGGCGTTGTCGGAATTGTTGCCAACAGGCTGGTCGAGAAGTTCAACCGGCCCGCGTTCGTGTTGAGTGAGGATCCGGAGGAGGGGCTGGCGCATGGTTCAGGCCGCAGCGTGCGTGCATTTCACCTGCTGGAAGCCCTGGAGTCGATGAGCGGCCTTTTCACACGGTTCGGTGGACACCGGCAGGCGGCCGGGCTCACCGTTCCTGTCGATCGCATCTCCGAATTCCGCCGGCGGCTCAATGAGTATGCCGCCGCGCGATTGACAGCGGACGACCTTGTGCAGGAACTCGATGTCGACGCCGTGCTCGACCTGAGGGAGATCAGCGAGAAGTCGGTTAACGAAATCCTGCGGCTGGCTCCTTTCGGATTCGGCAATCCAGCGCCCCTATTCGCGGTGTTGGACGCGGAACTTGCGGGCCCTCCGGTCGTATGGAAGGACAAACACCTTCGCGTCGGGCTGAAACGGAACGGACGCACGGTCATCGCGAAGGCCTGGAACTTCGTCGATCGCGCGGAGGAGTTGGTCGCCGGTGCGAGGCTGGATGCTGTGATCTCGCTCCAGGCGGATCCGTATTCGCTCAGCCGGGGTTACCCAGGCTGGAGCGCGGAGATCAAGGATGTGCGGCGGTCGCAGGAGAGGTGAACTGAGTCAGAACCTGTCCCGGTTTTTCCCGTTTGCGCTCGCGCAGCACCTGGCAGGAGAATGCACACATGATCAGAACCGGCTCGCTTATCCTCGCCCTCATCATCCTGGCGCCGCCTGCTGAACCCCAGGGAATCGAACTGAACGACGGAGAAGACCACGGCGACCCCCCGTTCCTTCTGGAGGAGGGTTGGCGTCCGCTGTTTAACGGGCCCGTTTTACAGGGCTGGCATGGCCAGGACGGAAAGCCGCACGAGTGGATGACCACGCGCGGAGTGCGCATGGATCGCTACGGTCCGACGCGGCTGTCGCCGGTTCCGACACCCGGCGACCGCCTGATCAACGGCCCGCAAGGCCGCACCGTCAATCTGGTCACCGACGAGAAATTCGGCGACGTGGAGTTGTACCTCGAGTTCATGATTCCGAAAGGCTCGAACTCCGGAGTCTATCTACAGGGCCTCTACGAGGTGCAGGTGTTCGACAGTTGGGGTTCGCTCGAGCCGGTGAAAAGTTCCGACTGCGGCGGGATTTATCATCGCTGGATCGATAACAAGGGCGTCGGCGGCTCGGCTCCTTCCCGCAATGCCAGCCGGCGGCCGGGCGAGTGGCAATCTTTCCAGATCTGGTTCCGCGCGCCGCGCTTCGACGGCTCCGGCAAGAAGGTGGAGAACGCGAAGTTCATCCGTGTGCTGCACAACGGCCTCTCGATTCAGGAGAACGTAGAGGTGGACGGGCCGACGCGAGCGCACATGAGCCACCCCGAAGCGCCGCTCAATCCTCTCATGCTCCAAGGCGACCATGGGCCGGTGGCGTACCGGAATATCTACATCCGGTCGCTGCGGCCGATCATCGAGCGGTAGCGTCGAATGCCCGCGGGACGTGGCTGGATCGACATCTCGGTTCCGCTCCGCACCGGAATGGTGCATTGGCCGGACGACCCGCCTGTCCGGATTGAGCGGTTTCAGTCGTTCGAGAACGGCGACGGGTGCAACGTGTCGGCTCTTTCGATGAGCGCGCATACGGGCACCCACGTGGATGCTCCGTTCCACTTTGCCGCCGAGGGCGAAGGGGTCGACGTGCTGCCCTTTTCTGCGACGATCGGACCGGCGCGGGTGGTCGCGATCCGTAGCCCGGAGGCGGTACGGCCCGAGGAACTCCGCGCCCATCGGATTCGACGCGGGGAGCGAGTGCTCTTCAAGACACCCGGCTCGGCGCGTCGATTGAAGAGCGGCGCTTTCGACGAGGACTTCGTCTACATTTCGAAAGAAGCGGCGCTCTTCCTGGCCGAGCGGCAGGTGCGTTGCGTGGGGATTGACTACCTATCGGTGGGCGGATTCCGGAAGGATCTGGCGGAGACGCACGAGATCCTGCTCGGAGCCGGAATCTGGGTCATTGAAGGACTCGACCTGTCGCGCGTGAAGCCGGGGCGATACGAATTGATCTGCCTCCCGCTGCGGATTGCCGGAGCTGACGGCGCGCCCGCGCGAGCGGTGTTACGGCCGGCGTAACGCGGGCTGTATCAGGATTCCCGTTTGTATTGCTCGATCTTAGGGCCGTAGGGGCCTTTCTTCGTCCTCGCGAGCAAGGCGCTCATCTCGTCGCTGGTCATCTTCTGGAACGTCTTGACGACGAGGACGTTCTCCTCGAGTTGTTCCGGAGTCTCAGGTCCTGAGACGAGGGTATCAATATCCTGGCTGAGCGCGAAGCGAAGACACTCTCGTATCGATGCGATCCCGTTCTTTGTGATTGTGCCCATGCCGTTACTCTTCATCCCGAGGAGTCCAAGTCCCTTCTTACGGATGTTCGGCAGGACACTCTGAATGAAGCTGCGATAGTGCGGGTCAATCAGGTTGACCGGGTGCTGAACCGTTTCCCAGCCATCGAAGGCGTCGAGCAGGCGTTGGTGGACGGCCGGGTCACGGTGGCCGGTGAAGCCGATGTGGCGGGTCTTCCCCTGTTGCTTTGCCTTGACGAACGCTTCGAGGGCTCCGTTCGGTCCGAGGATCTGATCGACCTCCGCCTGCGTACTGACCTCATGACATTGCCAGAGGTCGAGGTAGTCTGTCCGCATGCGCTTCAGCGTCTCATCCAGTTGGCGCATGGCGCTGTCGCGGTCGCGCAACTGCGCCTTCGACATGAGCAGGACCTTCGAACGAAGACCGCCGGCAAGCGCCTTACCGTAGATTTCGTCGCTACGGCCGTCGTTGTAATGGTGAGCGCTGTCGAAGACGGTGACGCCGAGATCGACGGCGCGCCGGATCATGCGCACGCCGGTCTCTTCGCCGTGCATCCCCATGTGATAGCCGCCAAGGCAGAATCGCGATACGTGAAGCCCGGTCTTGCCGAGAGTCGCCATGGGCATCGGAGCCTCGGCGAGGACCTTCAACCGGGAACCCAGAGACAGTGAAGACAATTCAAGAAAGGTTCGTCGATCCATTGTGCCTCCTATCCGAGCACAGGAATCTGTTCCCTCAGGACGTCCGGAACCGCTCGTCGGTTTCCACCTGGTAGCCATTGGCTAGGCGGTTTGTTTCATTGGCCATGCCGACTACGGCCATCAACTCGGCAAACATCTCCTGCGTCATGCCCGCCTTACGAGCCGAAGCGGTGTGTGAAGCGATGCAGTAGCCGCACCCGTTGGTGGCGCTGATCGCGACATAAATCATCTCTTTGGTGAGCGGGTCGAGCGCTCCGGGCCGCATGATCTCTTTGATGCTTTCCCATGTGCGCTTGAGCGTCGCCGGATCGTGCGCGATCGCCTTCCAGAAGTTGTTGATCCAGTCCGTGTTACGGGTGGCCATGATGTCATCGTAAACGGCCCGGACTTCGGGGCTTGCCTGGTCGTACTCGATCAGTCCAAACGTTGCCATGAATTCTTCCTCCGGGTATTATCGGCGATCTCACTTTGCGTCGCGCCAGTTTGAACCGGCGCCGATATCCACCACCAGCGGGACTTCCAGACGGTGCACGCTTTCCATCTCGTGCTTGACGAGTTTCGATACTTCGTCGATCTCGCTGGGTGGGGTTTCGAAGAGCAACTCGTCGTGGACCTGGAGCAGCATCGCCGTCTGGAGGCCACGGGACCGGAGTTCACGGTCGATGCGGATCATCGCAAGCTTGATGAGGTCGGCGGCAGTGCCCTGGAGCGGGGTGTTCACGGCCGTGCGTTCGGCGAAGCCGCGGGCGTTCGGGTTGCGGCTGGCGATGTCGGGGATCGGGCGCCGGCGGCCGAAGAGCGTGCGCGTCACTCCGTTCTTGCGTACTTCGGCAATGGTATCGTCGATGAACTTCCTCACGCCGGCATAGCGCTCGAAATAGCTCTTGATGTAGCTCTGCGCTTCGCTTTGGGGAATGCCGAGCTGGCCCGAGAGGCCGAAGGCGCTCAGTCCGTAGACTATGCCGAAGTTGACCGCTTTGGCGTTGCGACGCAGATCCGGCGTCACCATCAGAGGCGGAACTCCGAACACCTCGGCGGCCGTGCGGGTGTGGATGTCCTCACCGTTGCGGAAGGCCTCCACGAGCACCGGATCGCGGGACATGTGGGCGAGCAGGCGAAGCTCGATCTGGGAATAGTCCGCTGCCACTAGAAGCCAGCCTTCGCGCGGGACGAAGGCCGCGCGGATCTCGCGGCCGAGCTCGGTGCGGATTGGAATGTTCTGCAGGTTCGGATTGGAGGAAGAGAGGCGCCCAGTGGCGGCGCCTACCTGGTTGAAGCTCGTGTGGAGGCGGCCGGTGTCCGGGCGGATCAACGCAGGGAGCGCGTCGACGTAGGTCCCCTTGAGCTTGGCGAGCTGCCGGTATTCGAGAACCTTGGCAGCGATGAGGTGTTCGGCGGCGAGTTCTTCAAGGACGTCGGCTGCGGTCGATGGGGCTTTGCCCTTGCCGTACCGGACCGGTACGGCAAGGCTCAGGTCCTCGAAAAGCACCTTGCCGAGCTGTTGCGGGGAGTTGATGTTGAACGGACGACCGGCCAGCGAGTGGATCTCCGCGGTGAGACGCTGTATCTCCGAATCCATGCGGTTCGAGAGCTCGCCGAGCGCTGAAGGATCGATGCGGATGCCGGTGCGCTCCATCCGGGTGAGAACGGAGACGAGCGGCATGTCGATGGTGTCGTACACGTTCCGCAAGCACTGCGCGTCAACCTCCGCTCCGAGGACGCCGGCAAGTTCCAGCGCGCAGTCGGCGCGCTCTTCCGGTGAGCCGCCCAGCTTCCGGTCAAAACGCCGTTGGGCGAGCTGTTCTAGGGAACAACCGGACGGGTCCGCCTCGAGCAGGAACGCGTAGAGCATGACGTCTTCGGTGAAGCCGCGTGCCTCGATGCCGTTGCGGGCAAGCTCGATCAGGACGGTTTTTGCATCGTGGGCGACCTTCGGGCGATGCTCGTCTTCGAGCACGCCCCGCACGCCTTCCAAGAGCGAGAACGGCACTGCCCGCCCTTCGCCGCATTTCCCCGCCAGTCCGAGACTTGAGAGGGACAGTTCGCCCTCGCCAGCGGCCTGTACTGCCACTGCGACCGGCTTTTCGGGCGGGATCGCGGCGAGGTATTCGGCCAGTTCCTCGCCGGTCTCAATGGCACGGTAGTCGCGAGGCTCGGAATCTCCACCCCCCACTTCCTTGAGAAGACTGAAGAACTCCAGATCCTTGTAGATCTCTCGAAGGGCGGAGTCGTCCGGCGGCCGCGCCTGAAACGTGCCGAGGTCCCACTCGACCGGTACCGTTGTGTCGATTGTGGCGAGGCGTTTGCTCAGGAGCACCTGATCACGGTGGTTCAACAGGCTCTCCCGGTACATCTTGCGCTCGACCTCGGAAGCGCGTTCCAGCAGATTCTCCACCGAGCCGAACCGGGCGATCAGATCCTTGGCACCCTTCTCTCCGATGCCTGGAGCGCCGGGAATGTTGTCGACCGCGTCTCCTTTGAGTGCGAGCAAGTCGGCTACCTGAGACGGCGCGACGCCCATGAATTCCTCGACCTTCGCCGGGTCATACAGCGTGTCGTCCTTCGTCGGGTTCAGCATCGAAACCCGGTCGTCGACGAGCTGCATCATATCTTTGTCGCTCGAAACAATGACCACGTCGACGCCGGCAGCCTTCGCCTGGTGGGCGATGGCGCCAATGACGTCATCTGCCTCGAAACCGGCGTGCTCGAGGACGGGGATGCGCATTGTTTCGAGCAGGCGACGAACGTAGGGGATCTGCTCAAGCAGGTCAGGTGGCGTCTCGGCACGGTTAGCCTTATAGTCGGCGAATTCCTGTTCACGAAAGGACGGGCCGCTCTCAAAGATCGCCGCGATGTAGTCGGGATGATGTGCGGAGATCAGCTTCCGGAGCATGTTGTGGAAGATGTAAACGGCCTCCGTGGAGAGGCCCGAGCGGGTGCGCATGGGCGGAGCTCCGCTTCGGGCTCGGGCGTGGTAAGCACGGAAAATGAAGCCGAAAGCATCGATGAGGAACAGGCGCGGGCGGGACATGCCTCCCCATGATACCCCCAGTGCCGTGTGGGAGGCACAGCACACCACAACATGCTGCAATGTGTGGTTATTTTGCAACAGTTAGCGTTGCGTAATCCATTGAAACTAAAGGGTATGTGAGTGGTGGGTCAATTGCCGGTATACGTAGCCTAGTAATACCTGAGCAATCTAGAGGATAGTACTGCTTGCGCTTCGAAACCACGATACAACGACCGGTCGCCGCGTCTGGAGTGGGGTTACACAGCGGCGTACCGGTATCGATCCGGATCATTCCAGCGCCGCCGTCGACCGGCATCGTGTTCCTCCGCACGGACCTCGAACGGTTTCCGATACCCGCGAACTGGCGCAATGTCGCCAGGGTGAGCTATGCCACGAGCTTGATGCGGCAAGGCGTGCTGATCTCGACGACTGAGCATCTGCTCAGTGTCTTCTACAGCATGGGCGTGGACAACGCTTATGTGGAGATCGACAACCTCGAGGTCCCGATCCTCGACGGCAGCGGCCAGCCATTCGTGAAGATGATCGAGCGTGCGGGCCTCCGTATGTACCGGCGGCGGCGAAGGTACCTGCGCATCCGCCGGCCGGTGACGGTCGAAGACCGGGACAAGCGGATCTCGATCTTGCCGGCTGACCGCTTCTTGCTGAGCTGCGAGATTCAGTTCGACCATCCGCTGGTAGGGCAGCAGTCGGTGGAGATGGAGGTGACGCCAGGGCGTTACGCGAGTGAGCTCGCGCCGGCGCGTACGTTCGGTTTTTCGCACGAACTGGACCAAATGAGGAACATGGGTCTGATTCGCGGGGCGTCGCTCGACAACGCCGTTTGTTTCGAACGCGAAAGCGTTATGAATCCAGGTGGCTTGCGATTCCCTGACGAGTGCTGCCGGCATAAGGCGCTGGACTTGATCGGTGATCTGGCGCTGATCGGCAAGCCACTGCTCGGACACGTCATCGCGGAGCGGGCCGGTCACGCCATGCACGCGGCGCTTGTGGCACGCATCATGTCCGACCCGTCCCTGTACGAAGTGCTGAGCTTCGATCAACTCGCCGACAGGGTGGCGCACGCACTGGTATCCTGAAGGGCTGTGTCGTTTGCGCGCGCGGCCCGGCAACTCCCGAACTTCATCACGGCGACACGAATCGTTCTTACGCCGTTTATCGCCGTATCGATCCTCGGTGGCGGCCACCGAAATGCGTTGATCTTACTGGTCATCGCCGGTATTACGGACGGCCTTGACGGCTATCTCGCGCGGCGCTTCCAGTGGTTCTCCAGGCTGGGAGCGTACCTCGATCCAGTGGCAGATAAACTCTTACTGGCCGTTGTTTACATCTGTTTGGGTGTGATCGGACTAGCGCCGCTGTGGCTGGTCGCCGTCATTTTCGGGCGTGACATCCTGATCCTTGCATTCGGCGGGACGATGATGGCAAGGGGAGGCCGCCGGGAACTCCGGCCGTCGATCTGGGGAAAGATGAGCACTACTTTTCAGATTGCCACCGGGGTGGCCCTCATCGCCGGCCGGGCGTACCCTGCGCTCGCGTTGGACCGGGCGGGCCTTTGGCTGATCCCTGTCACGGCTGCCGCCACGCTGTGGAGTGGATTGCACTACGCCTGGACCGCCTGGCGGATGGTACGCGGTCCTGCGTAGTAGGATTGACGGAGCAGGCCTGCCAGAGTAGGCTAAGGGATGGGGGCCGCCATGACACGCTATCTACCCTCCCGGCGCTATCTATGGGGCGGGCTCGCCGCCTGGGGACTGGCGGCATTGTCGGGTGTGTTCGCGATCGAGTGGGCGCCGGCGCTGATCGCCGTCGTACTCTTTCTTATCAGTTCGGGGCTGCTTGTATTCCTCGCGTTGCGGCCTCCGGTGGAAATCCGGGAAAGCCACCTGATTGTGGGCAACCGTGCCATTCCTTGGGGCGAAATCCGCCGTGTGGATCGTACCGGGTGGATATCTCCGTTGGTGGTCCGGCTCACGTTTTCCGATGACAGCCGGATGCTGTTGATCTATCCGGGAGATCTCGACTCCGCGAACAGCTTGCTCCGGCATTTGCGCAGACACTCGCGCGAGGCGCAGATCGACGGCAGGGCCCATCGGGAGTTCTGGGGCGACGCTCTTCCGGCCGTGCCCGAGAGGAAAGAAGAACTGCCATCCCCCCGCTACAGGCTACTCCGTCCCGAGGACGAAGCAGAAGTAGAGCGCATGTTCCATCAACTGAAAACGGTGGGACGACTCGACCAGAATAACTCTTCGGACGAGAAGTAGCCCTTGTACTTCTCGAAACCCTTTCGCTCAGGTTTGGCTGTCGGCGGCGCTCTCGTGGCGGTTCTGGCAACCACATATCCCATCTCACTGGGGGCCCTCGGCGGGTTTCTGGTAAAGGCGGAGCAGCCAGTGCGGGCCGACATCGCGGTGGTGCTCGCCGGGGACTACTTCGGGAACCGCATCACAAAGGCGGGCGAGCTGGTCCGTCAGGGTTACGTTTCGAAAGTGCTTGTCAGCGGTCCGAAGGGATTCTATGGCTACGCCGAGTCCGACTTGGCGGTACCGTTCGTGGTCAAGAAAGGATATCCCGCCGAGTGCTTCATTCCGTTTCCCCTTGACGCCGATTCCACTCGGGAAGAGGCGGAAATCATCGTCGGGGAGTTGCGACGCCGGAACGTGCATACGTTTTTGATCGTGACGAGCGATTACCACTCGCGCCGTGCCGGCTCGATCTTTCGGAATCTGGCCGGCGGCCTGAAGTTTCGCGTAGTCGCTGCTCCAGATAAGTCGTTCCGTGCCGAGGGGTGGTGGAAAACCAGGCCGGGACAAAAGCAGTTTGCGCTTGAATGGATGAAGACGATCGCGACGTGGATCGGTCTGTAACAACATGAGAGAGGCCCTGAAGACCGTCTGGCCATACATGTGGCGCTACCGGCGCGGTTGGGCGCGGGGAATGGGCGCGCTGTTGCTAAAAGATCTTTTTGCCGCCGCTGTTCCATTCTTTATCGGAAAGGGGGTCGATTCGATAACCCGCGGCTTCCGGCTCGGCGGTATTCTGTGGTTCGCGGCAGCGCTCGTCGGTTTTTCCGCCATCAAAGGGATTTTCCAATACTGGATGCGAGTGATCCTGATCGGCATCTCGCGCGACATAGAATACGACCTCAGAAACGATCTGTTCCAGAACCTGGTCCGGCTTTCCTCGGATTTCTATGCGAGGGTGCGCACGGGCGATATCATGGCCCGCGCGACGAATGACTTGAACGCCGTCCGGATGATGCTTGGCCCCGGCGTCATGTACTGGTGCGAAACGTGCCTGACCTTTCTGGTTGTGACCGCCATCATGCTGGCGGTGGATTGGCCGCTGACGCTGCTTGCGCTGCTGCCGGCGCCGCTGATCAGCCTCGCGGTGGTGTATTTCGGCCGGAAGATCCACGCCAGGTTCGAGCGTATCCAGCGGATGTTCTCCGATATTAGCAGCCGGGTGCAAGAGAACATCTCGGGCGTCCGCGTGATCCGGGCTTACGTGCAGGAAGAGGCGGAACTCCGGCAATTCGAGAAGCTCAACAAGGAGTACATAGCGGAAAACCTCAAGCTCGCCCGTATCTCCGGACTGTTCATGCCGCTGCTCCAAGCGCTGGTCGGACTCACGCTGCTTCTGGTTCTTTGGATCGGAGGACGGCGAATCCTCGCCGGGCACATCACGCTGGGACAATTCGTGATGTTCAATACGTACCTGGCTATGCTCGTGTGGCCGATGATCGCCTTTGGATGGGTTGTGAACCTGATGCAGCGCGGCACGGCTTCGCTGAAGCGGATCAACGAGCTTCTGACGGAGCGGCCGACGATTGCCGAGCCGGCATCGCCAAACCCGCTGCCGGAGGCGCCTCCCGGTGAGATCGAATTCCGCGACGTTACAGTGGAGTATCAAACCGGCCGCGCGCTGAGTGGCGTGAGCCTCCGGATTCCGGCTGGCGCCACCGTCGCCATCGTCGGGCACACGGGTAGCGGCAAGAGCACTCTTGTCAACTTGATTCCGAGGCTGCAGGATCCGACACGCGGCGCGGTATTGCTCGACGGAACCGATCTGCGGGAGCTTTCTCCGGCGGACTTGCGGCGCCAGATCGGGTTTGTCCCTCAGGAAACATTTCTCTTCAGCGCGACGCTGGCGGAGAACATCGCCTTCGGCGTGGAGACGGCGACCCCGGAGCAGATCGAGCGGGCGGCGGAGATCGCTGGTCTAGGTCCCGATATTCTCTCGTTCCCGGACGGTTACCAGACCATTGTGGGCGAGCGCGGCATCACGTTGTCCGGTGGCCAGAAGCAGCGGACGGCGATCGCGCGGGCGGTACTCCGCAATCCTCGCATCCTGATTCTGGACGACGCGCTTTCGAGCGTGGACACGCTCACCGAGGATCGCATCCTCAGCGGTCTGGCGGAGGTCATGCGCGGGCGGACGACCATTCTGATTTCCCACCGCGTCTCGACCGTTCGCAGCGCGGATCGGATCTTCGTCGTCGAGCACGGCGAAATTGCCGAGGAGGGCACGCACGCCGAACTGCTCTCCCTCGGCGGTTACTACGCCGATCTACATCAGAAGCAACTCCTCGAAGAGGAACTGGAAGCGATCTAGCCAGCCTGCGGCGCCCGGCCTCTCCGGCAGATAATGTCACGGAAAGGAGATTCCCATGCACTTCTTGCGACTGCTGCCGGCACTGGCAGCCACACTGATTTCATGCACGCCCACAGCCGCCTTCGGGCAACAGATGACCACGCCGGAGGGCGTGAGCATACTCCGGAACAAGAGTTTCGACGACTCCGACCGCGCGCGGAAGGAGATTCTCGACCTGTACCGGGATCTGCGCGTCACCGACGTCCTCGACGGCATGGACTTGATCGGCTTGCAGGACATCGGGCTCATGGATAACGAAATCCGTCCATTGTGGCGGGATACCGACAGCTTCACGCACAGATTCGTGGGCCTTGCGGTCACGGTGCGGCACGTGCCGAGCGATGTCCGAGTGGGACAGAACTCGTTCCCCGATCTTGCGGGCTTCCTGAAATTCAAGGATGAACAGTACGGGCGTGCGCCGGATGCCTGGCTGAAAACCGCACGCCAAGGCGATGCCGCCGTGATCGACGCGAGCGGCGTCTTCGAGACTGGGTTCATCGGCTCAAACAACAGCCTTGGGTGGGCCGAGAAGGGTGTCGTTGGAGTAGTCACGAACGCAGGGGCGCGAGACACCGACGAGATCGTGAAGGTCAAGCGGATACCGGTCTATTGCAGGAACGGCTACAGCACGAGAGGGGTCCGTCCGGGACGGCTCATCGCGGAGTCCTACAACTTTCCGGTCAACTGCGCGGGAGTCACGGTATTCCCCGGCGACGTTATTGTCGCGGACGGCGACGGCGTCATCGTCGTGCCTCGGCAGGCGGCGATCCAAGTTGGCAAACTTGCCCGCGAGATCAATGTGGACGACGAGCAGGGCCGTGGCAAACGGTTCGAGCGGCTGGGTATCCCTCATGACAGCACGGTCAAGGTAAAGTAAGAAGACCCCCTGGGAGCGTGCGTAAACCGCCTCTGGGGCAATCTTACCAATGCCGTACAATACTCTCGCGATTTGTGTAGCCGATGAGCTGATCTTCGGCCACAGCAAGCAGCCGGTGCGCTGCGGATTCGATCTGAC